>JAPLST010000422.1:0-12603 GCA_026398485.1 bacterium | reverse complement strand
TGGCGTTCGTGATGATCAGCAGTCCCAACTACCGTTAGCGCACGGTGCGGCAAACGACCGCGCGTGTCGTTTGCCGACCGTCTACGTCAGCGTCTGGCAGGCGCGCGCGGCATCGACCTGAATGTGCGCGGCGGCTATGCATCCAGCGGGCTCTTCACTCCCGGAATATTCTTTTTCGCCACGTGCGTATAGATCATGGTTGTCTGCACGCGGGCGTCAACCTGCACATCCGGCTTGTTCAAGCCGTGCCGGAAAACAAACAACAACAGACTCATGCGTATTGTCGCGAAGCGCGCCAAACGCACAGCCTGACCGTTCGCGTGATATCTTCGTCTGTTTTTTGCATTGCCGGCATATAAATGATACAATATGCTGCGAACACGGTAAGAACTAAGGAGGCTTATGATGAAAGTACAAGAGATTGAGAGAGCCGTTTTGACATTGCCGGAAGCCGCCTACAGTCGTTTCCGCCAATGGTTCCTTGAGGAAGACTGGAAGAAATGGGACGTGCAACTCGAAACAGATGTGAAGGCGGGAAAGCTTGATTTCCTTGCCGAAGAAGCGCGGGATGCTAAAAAACACGGTCGGCTAAGGACGCTGTGACGCATCAGGCGACTGCGCGGTTCTGGCAGCGGTACGAAGCGATGCCAGAGGAGATCCGCACTGCGGCGGATCGGAGCTTTGCCTTGCTCAAAGCGAACCCGACACCCATCACTGCGTTTCAAGAAGCTGGGACGCTTCTGGTCTGCCAGAGTGGGAGGTGCGCATCGCGCGCTGGCGCTCGAAGATGACGAGGGATTCATCTGGGTGTGCATAGGAGCGCATGACCAATACGAGGAAATATCAGAAGACGCTAACCATCTGGTAGAAGCGATCCCCCAAGCGGGCCGCCTCTTCTGCGGCGTTCGGTGAGAGAAAATGATTTACGGATCAATCATATTCCTGATTCTGGCGGCTGTGATCGCGGCCGGCAATATCGGCGGCTGCACTGCCGCAATGTTAAGCAAGAGGAAAGGAAGTGATAAAGGCTATTCATGCATTCCCCTGTTTTCCCTTTTGTTCTCAGTTGGCTCATGGTTGCTGGGGAGAAACACCATCGGATGGTGGGCATTCGTCCCGGCCATTCTTGATCCCGGCACGTGGGTGCTCATTGCGCTTCCCGGTGCATTGATCGAGTTGTTCAGAAACGGAAAGAATGCGAACACCGAACCAACTTCTGGTGGCGATGTCGCTAACCGCGTTGCGCCACAGAAGTGACGTTGGGCCAGACAAAGATGAAAATGAACGATGCGCAGGGGCGTTCCGCAGTACCCGCCACGTGGATTCACAGCAAGGTGACCTTGGACGAAATCGAAGGACCGAACAGGGCGAAGGATCTGATATGTCCTAAGGACAATCCTGAATGGCGAGCGTTCAAGGGCGCAATGCGGGAGGGGGACGAACTCTGGTACTTCACGGCTCCCCCGGTCTCTTTCTTCAATTGTGCCGGACGCACGGGATATGTCATCATCAGAAGCGGTGAGCAGTTGGACAACTATGTGGTACTCATGAACTGAGCCCAACCAAGCCTGGGCTTGCATGAAACCGAATCACGACAAGGGGCAAGGGTGAGAAGACTGACGCAGATGGTAATAGCAGCAACGCTGGCGTGCGCGCTGCGCAGCGAGGGCGCAGAGTATGCCGGCTGGACGGTAGGCGCCACTTGGGACGGCTACGGAACGATCCTGCGTTCCACTGACAGCGGGGTCTCCTGGACACGCCAAGGCAGTGGACAGGTGGCTGACACGAGCCTGAAGGGCGTGTGTGCGGTGGATCCTCGCACGGCTTGGGTGGTGGGCGGCACGGATGCGGGCTATGCCACGATCTATCACACGACGGACGGCGGCCTGACGTGGGATCGGAAGGGGTCGGCGGCCCAGGTGCCCGCCACGATGTTGGTGAAGGTCGCCACCTTTGGGGACAACAAGATCTGGGCCGTGGGGGCTGGCACGATTCTGCACAGCGGCGATGGCGGGGTCACGTGGACGAATCAGATTCCGGCCGGTTATGAAAGCGTTGGACTCCAAGGCGTCTCTACACCCGACGGGGTCAATGTGTGGGTGACCGGAGAAGCCTGGAATGGTTACGCGACGATCCTGAAGAGCAGCGATGGCGGCTCGAGTTGGGCGCGGCAGAGCGGCGGCGACGTTGTCCTGCTGTATCACGTCCTCGGCATCTCCGCGGTGGACGCAAACACCGTGTGGGCGACAGGAGCAACCGTTGGCGCCCAAGAGTGGATGGTGCTTGGCTCCACCAACGGCGGCGCCACTTGGGCGCAGCAGGACCACGGCGCCCAGGACGGCAACGAGGTATGCGCCGTGAACGCCTCGACGGTGTGGGCGGTCTCCGACCTCACGATCGAACGAACCAGCAACGGTGGCGTGACGTGGAAATCGAGCAGTGCGCAAAACTACACCATGGGCATCAGCGCCGTGGACTCCCGGCAGGCGTGGGCCGTGTCCACGGGACCGTTCGGGGCCATCTTTCACACCACTGATAGCGGCAGCAATTGGGTGAAGCTGACCCAACTGGACGGCGAGAACCTGCCCGGCCTGTGGACCGTTTCCTTCTCGCGGACGGCGATTCCCGAGCCTTTGAGCGCGGCGTTACTGGTTTCTGGCTTGGCCGTGATGTGCGGTCGCGGTCGTCGGCGCCCATGACGTTGGCAGCCGTTGGCGCGGCGGGTTTGCGTCAGGCGTTCAGAGGGCTTCGCGCCATGTCAATGGCATATCAGTCTTGACTGCTTATGCGTACTGCGTATAACTGCGTTCATTCAATTGCTTTGCACAGTCACGTGCACGATGCCAAGACAGATCACGCCAACAGTGCCAACAATCCTGCTTTTGACTATCGGCCACGGACATGTTAGAATGTTTGCGCACCGAGTTTCACAGGGACGCGTACAATACAGAATAATACGTTAGATTCACCAGAGTAAGACGAGAAAGGCAGCAACATGGAACAAGAAACACGACCAATGACAATCAGGAACTGGATGATCACACTTCTGGTACTTGCGATTCCCATAGTGAATATCGTCATGTATCTCGTATGGGCTTGTGGCAGTTCAGGGAACGTGAATCGAAAGACATTTTGCCAAGCTTGTCTGATTTGGTTCTTGATCATCTTTGTGGTGGGGGTCGTCCTCGGTGTTCTTAGCCCCTTGTTCAAGGGCTGAGTTCGTAAATTACGACATTTGGAATCTAACAAACCGGATGCACCGAACCCGGCGATCGCGGCTCAGTTTTATCTCGGACATCACTGGCGCCGGGTCGGTGATCCGGAGCGTTAGGCTCTGATCGAATCCATTCACACTCGTAAGGAATTTTTTCACAATGGACATCCCCCGGATCTTCAACATCACGGAAAGTGCGCACCGCATCCACAACCCGATCACACCCGCAAAACTCGCCACGCTCGGGGCGGCGCTGCGTCTGGAAACGGGAACCCGCGTGCTCGACCTCGGCAGCGGTTCGGGGGAGATGCTGTGCACTTGGGCACGCGCTCACGGCGTCATCGGCATCGGCATCGACATGAGCCAGTTGTTCACCGAGCAAGCACAACGCCGTGCTGAAGAACTCGGCGTCGCCGATCAAGTCAAGTTCATCCATGGCGATGCTGCGGGCTACGTCTCTGACGAGAAGGTCGGTGTGGCAGCCTGTGTCGGTGCCACGTGGATCGCCGGGGGCGTCGTCGGCACTATCGAGCTTCTGGCGCGGAGCCTGCGCCCCGGGGGGATCATCCTCGTCGGCGAGCCCTACTGGCGGCAGCTACCGCTGACGGAAGACGTTGCCAAGGGGTGTCTTGCCGGCTCAATCTCCGACTTTGTCTTGCTTCCAGAACTGCTCGCGTCTTTCGGCCACCTTGGGTATGACGTCGTTGAAATGGTTCTGGCTGGGGTGTGTTCGCGCTGATGCCGCGCTGATGCGTGAAGTACCGGGCGACCCAGACAGTGGGAAAAATCCAAGCATGCCTACACGGTAACCTGCAGCAAGGAGATCCATGTCAACACGACGCGCACGATCGACTACGGCATTGTGCTCTCGGGCGAACTCGACCTCGAACTTGATGAAGGCGCGGTGCATCTCACCGCCGGCGACGTGGTCGTCCAACGGGGCACCCGCCACGCATGGCATAACCGGGGCACGGTGCCGTGCACGGTGGCGTTCGTAATGATCAGCAGTCCCAACTACCGCTAGCGCACGGTGCGGCAAACGACCGCGCGGGCGGGGGACGGGGACAGGCGCTAAAAGGTGACATTTAATTGCAGAGGTTTTCAGTTTGCAGTTTGCAGTTTTCGGTTGGCGCGCAGCGCAGCATCTTGCCCCGCTGCCGCGGGGTAAACATCCTGGATCTTGCATCACGCATCCGCGTCATCGGTGGACAAACACCCGGCGCGGTCGCTTGGCAGCAGTGCGTGCATTGCTCGGCGGGCAGGGCCTGCCCGCCCTACCTCGGCGGTGCAGATGCCGCGCCGCGAGCCTGCACTCCTGGCCGTGAACGGCCAACTATAGGCGGGCTGGGAAGCCCGCCCTAACGCTGCGCAGTGCGGTCGCCGGGGCCGGCGCCCCTTCGACTGATCGGTGCGCGGTGTTCGGCAACGTGGTGACATTCTGCCGCGGCTGCACGGCCACGACGGAGCGTGGCCCTCCAGCTGCACGGCCACGACGGAGCGTGGCCCTCCAGCCAGACTTGGCGCGTCTACGCCAGCGTCTGGCAGGCGCGCGCGGCATCCGCGATCAGCTGCGCGGGCGAGAGATCCTGGCCAAGCGCGCGCTGCAGCCAGACCTGCGGCGTCAGATTGCCTTGGGCACACATGCGCAGCACCTCGCCTGCCAGGTCGTGCGTTGTCAAGTGCGTGCGAATCTGGTGCGCCAGCACATGGCCGATCACATAATTCGGCAGGTATAGCATCATGCCGATCATGTGCTGGTATGCGCCCAGCAGATGATTTTCATCGGGGCCGAACCAGCGCGCAAAGTGCTGTTGCCAGACCTCGTCGCAGATGGCCAGCGTGGCATCGCGCAACTGTTCCGGCGTCGCCGCCGGATGCGCGTACAACCAGCGCCAGCAGGCCAGATCCACCATGCTCGCACCGGCAATTTCACAGGCGTTCAAATAGGTGTTCAGCGCCATGCAGGCTTCGTACTGCGGCGGATAGGGCACGCCGACGAGCGGCCGCGCGAATTCCTGGAAAGTGAAGGCCAAGGCCTCGGTCACACCCAGATTCGGCACGCCGCGCAAGGCCCGCCGCGGCACATGATGCAAACTGACCACCTGCTCGATGCAGTGGCCCAGCTCATGCATGGCCGTGACAAAGCCCGGCCAGTTGAGCATGCCGTTGGCGTGGTTGGTGCGCAGGAACGAACGGTACTCGGGCAGCGCCGCCGGGCTGGCGTGCCCGCTGCCGCGCGCGGCGTCGACCTGAATGTGCGCGGCCAGGAACGCGGCGGTGGTGGCGTCAAAGCCGAGCTCGCCCAGGATGGCCGGCAATTGCTCCTGCAATGCGTCGAAGCGCGGAAAGCGGCGCGCGACGGCCGCGTTCAGTTCCGCAATCGGCTCGCGCGGCGCGATGTTGTTGTAATAAATATCAAACGGTTCAAGCGGGCGTTGCAACCGCTGCTGCGTAAACTGCATGATCGTGGCGCGTGCCGGTGCGGTCAGCAGTTCGGTCAAGACCTGCTCGACATGCGCCACCGGCAATTGATTGTGCAGCTCGCAGGCGCGCTGGATATGGGTCGGATACTCGGGATAAAACGGATCGGCTGCGCGCGCCAGGGCAAACAGTTCATGCCAGACGGCGTAGCGTTGCGGGCCGACCTGTGCGGCGGCATTGACGCCGGCGGCGGCCGTGCAGGCATTGCTGAACGGCTCCCATGTCGTTGCGGCGCCGGCCATGACGGCCTGGGGAATCGAGCCGTCGACATGCCGGCCCATCACGCGCGTCAGCGCACGCTGGCGCGGCAGGCCGTCGGGTGCGCCATAGCCCGCGCGGATTTCCTCGCGCACCAGCCAGTGCGCCAGCAATTTCCGCCCGGCCGCAAAGGGCTTGTCCCCGTTGTCCAACGTGATGCAATCAATCGGAATATGAAAATTATAATAAAACTCCTGGGCATGCTGATGGGCCACCCGGGCTTGGTCATCCAGCTGGCGCGGCAGGCGGTACGCCACCGCATTGGCCGTGCGCACGGCGGCCCAGTGCTCGACCGGCCAGGCTGCGCCGTCGCGGAAGATCTCGGCAAACGGCACGGCCGGGAAATTGAGCAAGGCGACAAACGCGAGTTTGCTGCGGTACAATTCCTCGCGCAGATCCGGCGCGGGCGAGAATTGCGCCAGCAGGTCATCAATGCCGGGGTCGTCGGTGCGGGCGACATCCTGCCAGCGATGCAGCATGCGGCGGATTTCGGCCAGATGGCCGTACACATGAAAAGTCGCGTCTTCCAGCCGCGCGAGCAGGCAGGCGCGCTTGGTGTCGTCGCCGACGAAGCGCGCGCGGACAAACGCGGTGAAATCACCGGGGGTGCCGTCCTCCACGCGCCAGCGCGCGGCAATCTGGGTGATGCCGGCGCGCGCACGCGCCGCACACGCCGCGCCATGCTGTGCGCACAACTCCTGCACAAGCCGCTCAATCTGGTCTGCTGGTAACATGCCGCAACTCCCGTGCTACAATGGTCAATAAAAAAAACACCGCCCCGCGCAGAATTTCGCGCGGTGCGGTGCTTTTACAACTACATCTGAAAACGACGTTAGCTGCGCGAGTAGCCGCCGCGACGGTCATCACGACCGCCACCGCCGCCGCTACCGCCACGCCAGCCACCGCCGCCGCCGCTGCCGCCGCTGCCGCCAGCGCCGCCGCTGCGACGCTCGGTCATCGGACGGGCATCGTTGACCACCAGGCCACGATTACCCATTTGGCGGCCATTCAATGCTTCGCGTGCTTTGTCCGCTTCTGCATCGGATGACATTTCGACAAAGCCAAAGCCGCGGCTGCGGCCGGTGTCTTTGTCGGTCACCAATGACACGGATGCCACGGTCCCAGCTTCCGCAAAAAGGGCCTTCAGATCGTCTTCCGTCGTACTGAACGGAAGGTTGCCTACATACAAACGCTTACTCATCGACTATCCTATGGTGAATTATGTTCACCCCTGCTAACCATACCTGCACTACTAACAACTAGCAACTGCATTACGCAAAGCTGGGATGAATCACAACCAGTATAGCATTTCCCGCCCCAAAAAGCAAGTCGGGGTCGTTTTTGCCAGCAATCGCGGTGAACGATCTGCTGCGCCGTGGTTTTCAATCGACAAAAAATGTCGATTGGATCGGCCAATAAGCAATGCTTGCCACGAAGGCATCCACGCCGCAGGGCGGGACTAGCAGACGCCAGCCAAGACACGAAGAAGCGGGGAGCAAATGTTAGTAGTGTCCTTTCTTGATTGCATTCCAATTGTGGCCGCGGGCGCCTGCTTGGAGTCCCGCCAGCGGCGCGGATGACCGCGGCTGCAGAAGCCGCCCTCACCGCGGGCGGCTACAAGGATGCTGCAAAGTAGAAAGCGCACTCATTAGTATAGCGACATTTCAGGCGGCCGGCCACGATCCTGGCCGTTTTATGGCAGCATGGTGCGGACCACCAGGGCAATGTCATCGGCGGTGAAGGGCTTGAAGATGCCCATGGCATGCTCTACAGCGGCGATTTTGGCCAGCGTGGCGGTGTCGCGGTAGCCCGTCATGAAGATGACCGGCGCCGGATGCGACTGGCGCATGCGGCCCACGGTTTCGAAGCCGTCCAGCGCGCCGCTCAGCCGGACGTCCACCAGGACCAAGTCAGGCTGTTCGCGCGCAATGATCTCCAACGCCTGTTCGCCACTGGCGGCAGCGCCGACCAAGTCATGCCCCAACATGCGCACTACCATTTCAACGGACAGCACCGCGTAGGCCTCATCCTCGACCACCACAATTCTCTTGCGACTGCTCACAGTGTGGCCTTGGGCGCGGCCGCGTGAAAGATGACCCGAAAGACGGTGCCGTTGCCGGCGATGTGTTCGACGCGGCCCGCCAGCTGATGTTCAGCCAAGGCGATGACAGAGCGCAGGCCGAGCGAATCGCAGGTGCGGTAATCCATGCCGGCCGGCAGGCCAATCCCGTCATCGGCGATCAGCAACTCAATGGCCGCATCATCGCGCACCCGCAACGACACGCGGATCGTGCCCGTGCGATCGCCCGGGAAGGCATATTTCATGGCGTTGGAGACCAACTCGTTGGCGATCAGGCCGCACGGGATGGCCGCGTCAATCGTCAGCATGACACTGTCCATGTCGGTCGTGATGGCGAACGTGTTTTTGGCGGTCCGGTAGGTGCCCGAGAGGAGTTGCAGCAGGTCGACCAGATAGTCGCGCAGGTCAATCTGCGACAGGCTCTTGCTCTGGTACAGCTTCTCGTGCACCAAGGCCATCGAGAGGATCCTGCTTTGGGTCTGCGTGAGGGCCTTCACCGCCTGCGCGTTCGTGAGCCGTTGCGCCTGCAGGTTGAGCATGGCCACGATCAGGTGCATGTTGTTCTTGGTGCGGTGATAGAGTTCCTGCAACAAGATGTTTTTCTCATGCAGGGCCGCGGCCATTTGTTCCTGCGCCCGCCGGCGCTCGGTGATATCGAGCCCGTAGAGGTTGACGTATTCCTCGCCCGGCGGGCGGCCGGCGGTGAACAGAAAAACGCTGCCGTGCTGACCGGGGATTTCTGCTTGGGCGACATGCGCATGCCGGCAGGCGTCGTCCACCAAGGCGCGCACCGGCGCCGGGATCGCGGCTTTCGTGTGCCAGCCCAGCGTGGCCAGCAAAGCGCGCGCGGGCACGTTGGCGTACAACAGCGCGCCGGCCGGCGCCACGCGCAGGACGGGATTGGGATTCTCCTCGGGGAAGTGGGCGAGCTGGCGGGCGGCTTCCTCGGCCTGCTTGCGCGCGCTGATGTCGTAGTTGATGCCGTCGAAACGAGCGGGCGTGCCGTCGGGCGCATAGGTCGCCTTGCCGGCCGAGCGAATCCAGCGCATCGCGCCCGTGACCGGATCGACGGCGCGGTGATCGATGGCATACAAGGTGTGCTCCCGCAACGCAGTTTCGATCGCCAGGCGGGTGGGCTCACGGTCATCGGGGTGCAGCCGTTGCCAGAACAATTCGATTGTCGGCGCGACGTCGGGCGGGATGAAGAACAAGGCGCGGGTTTGCTTGTCCCAATCGAGCCGGCCCAATGGTATCTGGTTGAGCCACAGGCCCAAGCCGGTCGTTTCCAAGATCCACGCCAGGCGCTCTTCGTTCTCGCGCAGGGTTTCATCGGCGCGCTTGCGCTCGATGGCGTAGCGGATTGTGTAGGCCAGGTATGGCGCGTCAATCCGGTCCTTGATCACATACCCGTGGATGTTGTGGCGGATCGCGGCGATATCCAGCGCGGCATCGCTGATGTGGGTCAGAATCACAATCGGCACGTGCGGCGCGGCGGCGTGCGCGCGCAGGACAATCTCCGTGGCCGTGCCGTCCGGCAAGGTCAAGTCCAGCAACAGCACGTCGAACGATTCCGCCACGAGGTGCGCCAATGCTGGTGCGAGGCCGGCGACATGGGTGACATCGCACTGCGGGATGTGGCCCTGTTGCAGCGTCTGCAGCAGCAATGCGGCATCGCCCGGATTGTCCTCTGCCAACAGTATGCGAACAACGGTGCAGTTCATGCGATGATTATAGCAAAGGGCCGCGAGCAAGGCAATCCGCGAACGGGGAGTGTGGGGGCGTCCAGAACTCCTGTGTTCTTGTTCTGCATTCATCACTCATCATTTCTGCAGCGGTCGTGGGGGTCTCTGGCGCCCCACCGAGCTTGTCTCGGTGGACGCAGAGATTGGAAAAAACCGCCGGCGCGCCTTTTTTACTTAATCTTATTCACCCACGACGCAAGGTCGTGGGGGTCTGGCAGAAGATGTGATGAATATCCAATATCGAACACTCAATATCCAAGTGCGAAGTATCTGCGCATAGCTTTATCATTGGTTATTCCTTGTTGGATATTGGATATTCGCATTCCCTGAATCACTTTAGCGCGGTCGTGGGGGTCTCGTACGCCCCACCGATCCCGCCGGCGGCGGGACTGGTGGAAGCAAAGATTGAGAAAAGAATGCCGCGGCGCCCTCCAACGCAGGTTGTGACGCGAGGTCATGCTGTCGCGCGGCTATCCTGTTAATGCTGGCCGAGTTATCGCGGCGCACAGTGGGTGGCATCGTGTATGCTTCACTAAAGCGCGAAAGCGGGTTGACGCACGGACGCCATGCGCGTATAATAATCCTGCACACGAGCACCACATGACGGAGTATTTCAAATTGACGGCACCGCACCTTGATCGTGGTACTGCCGACGCAGCCACGCCGGACGCGCAACAGGCGAGCGTGGCCGACACGTTGCAATGCCTGGCCGCCGTTGGCTTGACCATTGCAGACGGGCATGGCCGGCTGGTGTATGCCAGCCCCGCGTTTGCCGCCATGGTCGGGTGGGCCCCGGATGAATTGCTCGGGCGGACACCGCCCTTGCCCTTCTGGCCGCCGGAAGATATTCCGGCATTGAGTGCGCTGTATTCCGCCACCGCGCAGGACAGCGCACCGCGGCGGTATCTGCGGCACACGGGCGAATGCTTCGCCGTGGCGCTGACTGTCCTGCCGTTGCCGGATGACGTTTGCGCGGGCGGGCGGGTCACGCTGGCACTGGACCTGACCCACGACCGGCATGTGTGCGAGCTGGCGTCACACGCCCAGCGCGTGGCAGCGCTGAACCGCCTGGCCGCCGGCTTCGCCCACGAAGTCAGCAATCCCTGCAATTTCATCAGCGTCAACATCGAGGTGCTGGAACGCTTGTACACCGGCATGTGCGCGACGCTGGACACCTACTGCCAGGAACATGGCGAGGTGCAGGTGGCGGGCATGCCGTATGCCAGCGTGCGTGCCGACGTGGCCAAGCTGCTGACCGGCATCAAGGAAGGCGCGCGCCGCATTCGCGCCACGATCCGCGAACTGCAGGAAGGCGCGCACGCGGTTCCCATGAATGCCGACGCCTGCGGGTCGAACCGGGCGAACCCGCCCCACTGCCCGTGACGAAGAACCCGGCCACCGCCGCCGTGCCGCCACGACCCATCTATCTCGTCGATGACGAGGAACAGGCGTTGATCGGCCTCGAACTCCTGCTGCGCACCGAGGGCCTGACCAATGTCGTGCCGGTCACTGATCCGCGCGAGTTGTTGCCGCGTCTGGCCGCGCGCCCGGCCAGCGTCATCCTGCTCGACCTGTTCATGCCGCACATCCCGGGCGAAGCCCTGCTGCAGGAGATCACACGCGATTACCCCGGCGTTCCCGTGATCGTGGTGACCGGCACGGACACGGTTGCCACGGCGGTGCGGTGCATGCAACGCGGCGCTTTTGATTACATTGTCAAACCGGTCGATACGGACCGGCTGTTGCCCGCGTTGCGGCACGCGCTTGAGCGGCGCTTGCTCGAAGAGGAAACCCGCCACACGCGCGACAAGATGCTCTCGCCCGTGCTCGAACACCCGGAGCGGTTTCAGCACATCGTCACGCGCAGCCCGATCATGTTCACCATTTTCCAGTACATTGAAGCGATCGCAGAGCTGCCGCATCCCGTGCTGATCACCGGCGAGACGGGTGTGGGCAAGGAACTCATGGCCCGCACGATTCATGACGCCAGCGGGCGCAACGGCGCATTTGTCTCGGTCAATGTGGCCGGCTTGGACGACACCCTGTTTTCCGACACGTTGTTCGGCCATGCCAAGGGCGCCTTCACCAGTGCCGACGGCGCGCGCGAAGGCCTGATTCTGCGCGCGCAGGGCGGGACATTGTTCCTCGACGAAATCGGCGACCTGAGCCGGCAGTCCCAAGTCAAACTGTTGCGGCTGGTGCAGGAACACGAGTTCATGGCGATTGGTTCCGACATACCCAAGAAGACGGACGCCCGCATTATCACGACCACCAATGCGAATCTCGAAGCCCTCCAGCTTGAGGACAAATTCCGCCGCGATTTGTATTACCGCCTCAATGCGCATCGCATCAATGTGCCGCCCTTGCGCCAGCACAAGGAAGACATCCCCTTGCTCGTCGAGCACTTTGCGCGCGAGTGTGCCCAGGAGTTGAGCCGGGCCACGTTGGTCATGCCGCCCGAAGTCATCGCCCTGCTGGCCTCCTACGCGTTTCCCGGCAACGTGCGCGAACTGCGCAGCCTGGTGTTGGACATCGTCACCAGAAGCAAACTGGGGGTGCCGCCGTTGCAGGCTGTCACCGACAAGCTGGGGCCGGCCCATGTCCCGGCCGAGTTCGTGCCGGGCGACGGCATCGTCTTCCCCCCGATTCTACCGAGTCTGAAGGAAGCGGCCGACATGCTCATGGCCGAGGCCATGCGCCGGACCCACGGCAACAAATCCGCCGCCGCGCGCCTGCTCAACATCTCGCAACAAGCCGTGAGCAAGCGCTGGAAGCAAAAGCACTGAAATTCCGCTATAAAAACGGGAACCGCATTCCCTTGCGGCGAT
>JAPLST010000195.1 GCA_026398485.1 bacterium | reverse complement strand
CAGCCGCACGCAGACCGGCTTGACCTGCGCGCCCGAGATTAGTACAATGACCGCATGCGAACCAAGACGACTATGCAACCGGACCGGGCGGGCGCGCTGATGGCGCTCGCGATGCTGGTGTGCGCCGGGCTGAGCGGCTGCGGCGGCGAGAGTTATGCGCGCCGCATCGACGACATCGCCGCGCATACCAGCCGCGTCATCGTCACGGAGCGCGGCCTGCGCAGCAGCATTGCCGCGGCAGTCACCAACATGGAGCGGGCCGAGAACGGCACCCTGACCGGTACCGTTGACCTGCGCAACGATGCCGGCCAGCCGCTCAAGATCGAGTATCAAGTGCGCTTCAGGGATCGCGCCGAGGAATGTGTCGAAGAGCATCCCTGGACCATCCTGGCCTTGGCACCGCAATGCATCCAGACCGTGGCGGTGGCATCGCAGAAGACCAACGTCCAGGATTTTATCGTCATGTTGCGCATGCCTGACTGACATTTCCTGGTGCAAAATGACCGACCTGAGAAAAAATGACACGGATGAGACGCCGCATCGGGTCAATTTAACACAACATATCGTTGATAAATAGCTGTAATTAACACAAATAGTGGTAAAAACAAGTTTGGCACGATACCTGCTATTCATACATTGTTTCATGGTGATTCCTCCGAACGTGGCCGGGCGCAAGTCCGGCCGCGTTTTTTTTATGGCGGCTTGCATTTGTGCGCTCCTTTTTGTATCATCCAGAGATCAACAATAAGAATTGCATGTGAACTGGTTATATCTAGATGCTGGCCTGCTGACGCTGGTGGGCGTGTTCGCCATCGTTGGATTGCTGAAAGGCATCGGCGCCGAGGTGGTCTCGCTGCTCGCGGCCTGTGGCGCGCTGGCGACCACGTTTGCCGCGCGCACACTGCTGCTCAATGGCGTGCTGGGCTGGTTGCAGCGCCAGTTTCCGCAGGCGCACTTCGACGGGGTCATGGCCAAGTTCGCCGCCATGATCGTGACCGTCTTCGTGGTATACCTGCTCTTGAGCGCGGTGCTGGATGCCGTGCGGGTGCGCATGGCGGGTCGTCAACCGCCCAGCTTTATTGCCCGCGTCTATGGCATGCTGCTGGGCGGCGTCGTGGTCGCGCTGGTCTGGCTGGCGGACATGACCAAGCCGCAGGCCGGGCGCGTGCTGAATGCCGACGATGTGGCGCGCTACGAGGAATTACTCGATCAAGCCCAACTGGTGGTTGCCAGCCGCTCGGCCGTGGGCCTGCTGTGTGAACGCTGCCCGCTGGTGAGTAACACGCTCTGGAGCGCGGAGGCGGCGATGCAAGCCGGGCCCGGCGACTCCACCAACCCACCGCCGGCGACCGCGCCATGAGTGCCACACCGGCCACGCGCCGTGTCGCCGTGCTGATGGGCGGGTGGAGCCACGAGCGCGCCATTTCCATCCAGTCTGGAACGGTGATTTTTTCCCATCTGGCACCCGCGCGCTATTTGTGCCGCGCAGTCGATTTGACCATGGATCGGCGCGCACGCATGCTGGCGCCCGGTTGTGTGCCGAACGAGGCCGCATGGCGGCGGGCCCGGCCGCAGGGGTTGCTGGATGCTTTTCGCGCGCTGCAGCGCTGGGGGGTCGAGGTGGTCATCGTGGCGTTGCACGGCGCGGGCGGCGAAGACGGCGTGGTGCAGGGCTTTTTGGAAATGCTGCGCCTGCCGTTTACCCACAGCGGCGTGCGTGGCTCGGCCCTGGCCATGGACAAGGAGATCAGCAAGCGACTGTATGCCAGTCATGGCATTCCCACGCCGGAGTATCTGATCATCGACCGCGCGCGACCGCGCGCCGCGCAACTGCGCGCGGTGCGCTTGGGCTGGCCGGTGGTGGCCAAGCCGCCCTGCCTTGGTTCGAGCTTTGAAGTGCATATTGTGCCGGATGCGCCGTCCTTGCGCCGCGTTGTCCAGCGCTTGCTGGCGCTCGACGACCGGGTGCTGCTCGAACGCCATGTGCGCGGCCGCGAGTTCACCTGCGCGGTGCTGCAACGCACACCGCAGGCGGCGCCGGCGGCCCTGCCGGTGACGGAGATTGTCCCGGTGGCCAGCCCCTTCTTTGACTTTCAGGCAAAATACACGGCGGGCGCCACGCGCGAAATCACCCCCGCCAAAATTTCCGCGCGCATGGCGCGCGAGCTGCAACGCCAGGCCGTGGCCTGTCATCGCGCCTTGCACTGCGGCTGCGTCTCGCGCACCGATTTCATGACCGATGCGCGCGGCCGCGCCTTTGCGCTCGAAACCAACACGATTCCCGGCATGACCGCCACGTCGTTGCTGCCGCAGGCCGCCGCCGCCGTCGGCATCTCGTTTGCCGCGTTGCTTGATATCATGATCAACTATGCCCTGCTGCAAGGAGGCAGCACTCAATGAATGACATGACCAATCCAATCACCGTCGAATCAACACCGGATAACACCGCGCGCATGTGGGGGATGCTCTGCCATCTGTCCGCGCTGCTCGGCCTTTTGGGCATTCCCTTTGGCAATGTGCTCGGGCCGCTGATTGTCTGGCTGATCAAAAAGAATGAAATGCCCTATGTCGACGTGCAGGGCAAGGCGGCGCTTAATTTCCAGATTTCAATGACGATCTATATGGTCATCGCCGCGGTCCTGTGCTTCTTCTGCATCGGCATTTTCCTGCTGATCCCGCTCGTGCTGGCCGATATCATTCTTACCATTGTCGCGGCGGTCAAGGCCAATGACGGCAAGCCATTCCAATATCCACTGGCGATTCCTTTCATCAAGTAAACCATTTGTGAAACAACATCATGCTTGATCTTCGCACCCTGCGGGACGACTACGCTGCCCTGCGCGCCGTGCTGCTGCGCCGCCATGGCAACGGCCAAACGTATGCCAATCTGGGCGCCGACCTCGACCGCCTGATGGCGCTGGACGAGCAGCGCCGCGCCTTGGTGCAGGTCACCCAGGACATCGAGCAGCAGCGCAACGAGCGCTCAAAACAGATCGGCGTGGAGAAACGCGCCGGCACCGACACGGCGGCCCTGCAAGCCCGCGTGCAGGAGCTGAAGACCACACTCGAAACGGCCCGCGCGCAGTTGACCACCGCGGAAGCCGCACTGGACGACCTGGCCCTGCGCCTGCCCAACCTGCCGGATGCCGGCACGCCGGTCGGCGCATCCGAGGCGGACAATGTGGTCGTGCGCACGTGGGGCACGCAGCCGCAGTTCACTTTCGCGCCCAAACAGCATTTCGAGGTGGCCGAGGCCTTGGACATGCTGGATCTCGAACGCGCGGCCAAGCTGTCCGGCGCGCGCTTTCCTTTGCTGAAAGGCACCGGCGCGCTGCTCGAACGGGCCTTGACCAATTTCATGCTCGACCTGCACACGCGCCAACACGGCTACCGCGAGATCGCCCCGCCACTGCTGGTCAGCGACACGACCATGCGCGGCACCGGCCAGTTGCCCAAATTCGAGGAGGACTTGTTCAAGCTGGCCGGCGAGCGCCTGCTGTACCTGATCCCGACCGCGGAAGTGCCGCTGACCAATCTGCATGCCGGCGAGATTCTCGATGAAACCCAATTGCCCGAGCTGGTGACGGCCCACACGCCCTGCTTCCGCAGCGAAGCCGGCGCGCATGGCAAAGACACCCGCGGCATCCTGCGCGTGCATCAGTTCAACAAAGTCGAATTGGTGAATATTGTCACGCCGGAAACGTCGCATGAAGCGCTGGAATGCATGACCCGCTGCGCCGAACGCGTGCTGCAGGAACTGGAGATCCCCTATCGCGTCGTCGCGCTCTGCACCGCCGATATTGGCTTTGCAGCGGCCATGACCTATGACATCGAAGTCTGGCTCCCGGGCCAGAACTGTTACCGCGAGATTTCCTCATGCTCGAATTGCACCGACTTTCAGGCGCGCCGCGCCAACATCCGCTACCGCCCCGCCGGCGGTGGCAAGCCGCGCTTTGTCCACACCTTGAACGGCTCCGGCCTGGCGGTCGGCCGCACCTGGATTTCCGTCGTCGAAAATTACCAGCAGGCCGACGGCAGCATCCGCATTCCGCGCGTTCTGCAGCCGTATCTGCACGGCCTCGAAACCATCACCCCATGACGAGAATATTGATGACAACCGCACCCGCACTGCACCAAGGACACCCGGCATGAATGCAGCCATTGAAATCTGGGTTAGCATGGATTTGGTCGGCCAAGGCATTTGCATTATCCTGGCGATCATGTCGGTCTACATGTGGGGCTTGATCTTCGCCAAGTATGTCAGTCTGGGCGCGATTCAGCGCGGCAACAAGCGCATCGGCGAGCGCTTGCGCCCGTTCCAAGCCCAATATGCGCGCGACTATCTGCAAATCTTCCGCGACTTCCCGGTCAACTCGACCAATCCTTTGTACGTGCTCTATCGTGCCTGCTGCGATCACGTCTTCGCCTATGACCGCATTCGCGTCGCCGATGTGCAGGCGGCCGAGAAGTTGATTGACGCGCGCCTGGCCGAGCAGGTTGACCTGATTGAGGACGGCATGGGCTACCTGGCGCTGACCTCGACGCTGGCCCCGTTCTTCGGCCTGCTCGGCACCGTCTGGGGCATCCTCATCGCCTTTCGCAAAATGTCCACCGCCGGCTCGGCCATGGTCACCTCGGTCGCGCCCGGCATTGCCGTGGCGCTGGTGACAACCGTCGCGGGCCTGGTAGTGGCGATTCCGGCCATTACGGCATTTTATTATTTCAAAAACAGGATCAACACCGAAATCGCCCACATGGAAACGTTCTGCCGCGAGCTGGTCGCGCGCCTCGAACGGATCGTCTCCGAGGAGAGCACTGAATGAGCATCCTCCTGCGCCGCCGTGAGCCGCTGCGCGCCGAGCTCAACATCACCTCACTGCTCGACCTCACGCTGAACATCCTGTGCGTGTTCATGCTGGTCGCGCCGATCCTCGAACAAGGTATTGACGTCGACCTGCCGCTCGCGTCCGCAACCCAGTTGGAAAAGCAGGACGATTCCGTCACGGTCAGCTTGCAGGAGATCAACGAGCGCGGCCAGAAAATCGGCGTGGTGTTTTTGGATCAACGCCAGATGGATCGCGGGCGCCCGTTCGACGACCTGCGTGAAACACTCGAACAAATGCAGCGCACCAAGCCCAAACTGGCCGTCATCATTCGCGCCGACAAAGATTTCAAGTATGATGCGGTGATCCATGTCCTCGATGTCATCCGCAGTGCCGGCATCACCACCTTGTCATTGGCCACCCAAGCCGAATGACCATCTCCGCCAAGTCATTCCTGCTGCCGTCCGTGGCGGCGCATGTGTTGACCGCCGCGCTGTTGACGGTTGTGCTGTGGTCGGCCCCGACCTTCAAAGTGGCCAAGCAGCAGATGATCCGGGTCAACCTGACCCAGGCGGCGGCGCGACCGATGCGGGTGACCTCGTCCACGGCGGCGCCCGCGGCAGCACCCACAGCGGTGCCCGCGCCCGCGCAAGCCGCGCCGCCCAAGCCGGCACCGCCCAAACCCGCGCCGCCCAAACCCGCGCCGCCCAAGCCGACGCCACCACCACCGCCCAAACCGCCCACAATCCAACCAATCACGCCGCCCAAGCGGACGGTGATGCCGGTGCCCAAGAAAGTTGTCGAGCGCCAAAAGAAATGGGAGGCGGAGAAAATACGCAAACAACTTGCCAAGGCGGCCGAAACCAATGCGCCGCCGAAAATCGTCAAGCGCCCGCCACCCAAGAAAATCGAAATTGCCGACACCACGCCGCGGGTCAACACGGCCTTCGAGGAAGCCCGCAAACGCTTTGAGCAGTTGGAGAACAAGAGCGACGCACCAACCACGCCGGCGCAACCAGCCGCGGCACCCACCGCTGCGGTCGGCCCGCGTACGGTGCTCGGTGGGCAGGCCGGCGTTGCCGGCCCGCAAGATGTTGCCGGCACCGAGTCGGCGGTCATTGACAACTTCTTCTGCAACGGCATCCGCACCGCCATCGACCGCATCTGGCGCCAGCCGCCGCGCATCCTCGGCACCTGCGAAGTAACCTTCCGGCTGTCACGCGACGGGCGCGTCAGTGATGTGCGCGTCAGTAAAGCCGGCCCCAGCGAGCTGAACAAATCCGCGCTGGATGCCGTGCAGAACGCCAGCTTCCCCGCCTTCCCGGGAACCCTGTGACACGCTCTCGTTTTTGGCAAGTAGCGGCGGCGAGCATGCTCGTCGCCATGCTCATGCTTGGGCATTGTGCCTTTGTTGCCGGCGCGCCGTTGCCATCCAACGATGTTGCTGCCACGCTTGTCTCAAGCTCAACTGCAGTGCTTGGAGGCGCCGCGAACCAAACCAGCACATGCCCGAACGCGGCGGTCGCTGACTATTATGAGAAACTCGCGCGTCGCGCGATCCTTAATGACGACACCAAAAGTGCCCTGCGGTATTTTGCGTGCGCGTTCTCAAACGATCAAACCCGGGTCCGCTATCTCAAGGAAATCGCCGGCTTGCATGAAACAGCGGCCCAGGATCCGGGCACGACCCGCATTGGCGACCAGCATCTGGCGGCAGATGAAGGCACAAATGATCCGGCCTGCGATCAAAGGGCCGACTATGTGCGCGGCTTGCTCCGCTCTGCGCTGCAAGATGCCCAATCCGAAGGCGCCAACGAGCCGGTCGCGACGTACAATGGCCTGCTGGACGAAGGCGCGCGCTACATGCGCGACGATTCGCTGGATTATGAACGCGCGCGCCAAGCCTATCAAAAAGCAATCGCGCTCGATCCAAAGGTGCCCAACGCTTATTACAATCTTGGCTTGGTCTATCTGCGCCTGACGAATTTTGTCCAGAGCATTCCCTGTTTTGAAAAAGCGCTCGAGCAGGATGCAACCTTTGCGGATGCGCATTTGGCGCTCGGCATGGCCTATGAACGTCAGCGCGATAATGCGCGCGCCAGCGAGCATTATCAGTTGTACTTGGAGGTCGCACCACAAGGCGCCCATGCCGACGCGGTTCGCGACTGGGTGACTCGCCATGCCGGCACGCAGTGACCAGTCAATCACTTTTTAGATAATTTTCAAGGCATGCAAGACTGCTTTTTCTAAAAACGCTATAATTATGCAAGTGACATTAACTCCGTAAGGTATACATCACCATGTTGAAAACATACGAGGCAATCTATCGCGCCGGGCATGTCGAAATGCTGGAGACTCCACCCTCTGAAGAAGCGGCGCGGGTTTTGGTGACGTTTATTCCTGAGACACCGTTGGCGGCGCCGGATCCCGCACGCGTGCTGACGGCAATAGAGAACCTGCGCAAGCTTTTGGCACATGTGCCGGCGACACGCTCTCTGACAGACGAACTAATCAAGGAACGTAGAGCAGAGGCCGCGCGTGAGTGACAACGCATGTGTTGTTGATGCTTCTGCTGTGCTTGCACTGTTGCATGCCGAGCCTGGCGACAAACACGTCAGACAAGTGCTGTTGCAGGGCGGTGTTTTTATGAGCACGGTCAATTATGCCGAAATTGTTGGCAAATTCATGGAGACATCTGTCAGCCCAATGGCTTTTCATGAGTGGTTCACACAACTGGGCATTCGCTTAGTGGCACTGGATGAGGAAACCGCGTTCATGGCAGGTGAACTCAAACCGAAAACAAAAGCTTTGGGATTGTCGCTCGGCGACAGAGTGTGCCTGGCGCTTTCAAAAAAACTGAACCTTCCTGCGCTGACCGCCGATGTGATCTGGCAACAGCTTGCTCCCGAATACGCCATCACCCTGATCCGGCACACTTCATTATGAACGAGCCGGCCCCGAACTGGTCCGATGTGCATCACTGGCGCCAGCGCTTCCGGCATGTCTTCCCGGATGTCTTGCGCCTGCCGATCCAGCCATCCATGCCGGCCTGGCTCTGCGCCCATATTCGCACGCTGGCACGCCAAGGCGCCAAACAAATCAGCATCCTCGATGTCGGCGCGGGTGACCGCTCGCTCGCCCTGCACCTTGACAGCGTCAAGAATCTCATTGATTACAAGAGCCAGGACATCGACCGCGTCTGGCCGCATGACTACTACGACACCAGCGAAATCACCGAGCAATTCGACCTGGTCGTCTCCGCGGAAGTGATTGAACACATGGACGCGGCCGCCAAAATCCCCTTTATCGCCGAACTGTTCCGGCTGACCAAACCCAATGGCTGGGTCGCGCTGACGACGCCGAACGCATGCCACGCAAATATTTTCTGGCGCGACTTCACGCACGTCAACGCGATTCATTACTACGACCTGGCCGGCTTGCTCGGCCGGGCCGGCTTTACCGACATTGGCATCCATCGCCTTGCCAAAATGAACTGGCGCAAACGCCTGACGGTCTGGTGGTATCGCCGCCTGCTCAAGCTCTTGCATGTGGACTTCGCCCAAAGCATCATGGCGGTCGCGCGCAAGCCGGTGTGAGGCCGCAGCGGCCGTTTTCGGTTTGCAGTTTTCAGTTCTAAGTTCTAAGAAAAGACGTGCGACATTGCAGCCATGATAGTTCTTCAGGGATTTCTGCGGAAAAAACAGCAGGGACAGCACAA
The DNA here is from genome assembly GCA_026398485.1 of bacterium. GTDB lineage: Bacteria > Auribacterota > UBA3054 > UBA3054 > JAPLST01 > JAPLST01. Next base: position 403 of record JAPLST010000195.1, on the reverse strand, counting down.
CCGGCAAACGCATCATCGCGGTTGGCAGCCACTGGCCGCTTTCTGCATTCTCGCACCACGCGAGAATGTACCGGAAACCCCACGCCAAAGGCGTCACACGACCAGCAGCGCAGAAGCCGCGCCAATGGGCAGCTTGGCCTGCCGTCCCCCTTTGGAAAAGGGGGTTGGGGGATTTTTTGCGACTGCTCTTCATCCACCAAATACCGATTAGTAAGTACCGAACTACGCAGCATCCACGCCGCAACTCTGCCGCAGCCGTCCCCCTTTCGGCAAAATCCCTCCCCGGCTTTGCCAGTACTCCCTTTACGAAAGGGAGACTGGGGTGACGCACGCCGCGTGCGTCGGGGGATTTCGCGCACCCCGGCTGCCATACCACACGCCTAATCTGTGTTTTTGCCACCCC
>JAPLST010000485.1:604-3280 GCA_026398485.1 bacterium | reverse complement strand
ACTGGAGCGCGTATCCGGAATGGTACCGGACCCAGGGCTACACCAATCGCTGGGTCGTGTATTGAAACAGGCCGCGCCTGCGCTCAGGGTTCAGGGGATGCGAATATCGAATATCCAACAAGGAATGTAGAATAATGAAGTTCTGCGCAGATATTTCGACCTTCGATATTTCTTGTTCGATATTCGATATTCATCTCGACCTTCGATATTCCTTGTTCGATATTCGATATTCATCTCGTGAAGGAATCAACCACAGGCACCGCTCAGGCCATGCCCAGCAAGGGCAGCGCCACGCGCAGCACGCCGAATATCAGGCCGAAACCGACCAGGTCGATGATGATCCCGGTCAGGATCATGTCGCGCTGGCGGACAAGCCCCGTGCCGTAAATCATGGCGTTGGTCGGTGAACTGAACGGGAAGACCACGCCCAAGCTGACGCCGAGTGCCGTGCCGAGCACCGGTGGCGCGGAGCTGACGCCCGCGCTCTGTGCCAGGCCGACAATCATGGGGAGCATTGCCGCGGCGGCGACCGAATTGCTGGTAAACTCGGACAGGAGCATGCCCGCGCCGATCCCGAGGGCTGTGATCGACCAGAGCGTGTGCGCGTTGAGCGCGTTGGCCAGCACCACGCCCAGCGCCTGCGCGAGCCCGCATGAAAAGATGGCGTTGCCCAAGGATATCCCCGCGGCGAGCAAGAGGATCACACCCCAATCAATACCGGCTGCTTGTTTCCACGTGATCGGATTGCCGCTGGGCGTCCCCCGCACCGGAATGAGGAACAGCAGCAACACCGAGGTCACCGCCACCGCATGCGACGTCAGGCGCATTTGGATCCATTGATTCAGTTCGGGAGCCAGATGACCAAAGGCTTGGCCTGCCACGTCCGGCACCACCCAGAAAAAGACCGCGAACAACAACACCCCGAGCGTGACTTTTTCCGCGTGGCTGGTCGGACCAAGGGCCTGCCGTTCAAGCAATGCTGTCGCGCGCGCCGCCTTGACGTCAGGCGCCTCGCCGTTGAAGAGCTTGCCCAGCACACACCACACCGTGAGCATCAACAAGAGGGTGATAGGGACACCGAAGGTCATCCATTTACCAAAGCCGATCTCAATGCCGGCGATTTGCCCGAGCACGCTGACGGCCATGAGGTCTGGCGTCGTGCCGATGGGTGTCCCGACCGACACGCACGCGCCGAGTGAAAGCGCGAGCATGAGGGCTTTCGCGAATGGCTTGTGCGCGTCTTTTTGTTGCAATGTGGCGAGGACGCTCAATGCCAGGGGCAACATCATCGCGGTCGTCGCCGTGTTCGACAGAAAAAGAGAGATGGACGCCGTGATGCAGATCAAGACGAACAGGAGCCGCGCCGGGCTCGTCGTCGCCCAATGCTGACTCATGATTGAAAGCGCGATGCGGCGGCCGAGCCCGGTGGTCTCCATTGCTTTTGCGAGAATAAGACTCGAGATGTACAGCGGGATGATGGGATTGCCGAGCCCGGAGAACGCGCGCGGCTCATCCAGGCCGGCGACGAGAATCAGCAGCACCATGCCCCCCAGCGAGCTGATGCCCAGCGGAAAAGCTTCGGTCGCCCACAGCGCGACCGTGAAGACAAATGTCGCCGCGATACGGCGCTGCTCCGCCGTGTAGTGCCGCAGCAAAAACGTGACGAGCAAAGCGCTGGCAAGCGCGCCAAGAACCTTCCAAAAACGAATGTTCATGGCAAGGGATAGTCAGATGTGAGGCGCTGGCCGGCTTTCGGTGGCATGTGTAGCGCGCGCAACGGCGCCGCGGCAAGTTCCGGCAGCCAGCGGTGAAGGTACGCGCCCTGCGGATCGAGTGGAGTTGTCCGTGGCAGCGGTCTGGAAAACATGTCGCGCCGCGTGTCACAGTTCGATGTCATAGCATGTCACAGCTCGCGGTGTTGTGTGCGTACGGCGTCCGCCAAGCGATAGTGCCGCGTGGGATCAGTGGTGCCGGTGCCTCCTTCGACGAGCATTGCCTTGTCTGCCATGGACTTGAGGTCGCGCTGGAGCGTGCGGCGGTTTACCCCCGGACATACGGCCTCGTATTCCTGAATCGTGAGCCGGCCATGTTCTAAGAGATATTCAAGTGCCTTAACCTGGCGATCAGCAAGACCGTATTGCTTTGCGAGCACAGCGCACCGGATGGCCTGCTCGCCACGTGTCTTCACCTCGCCGAGCTGCGTGGCGAGCCCTTCGGTGAAGAACTCGAGCCAGCCGGTCAAGTCCATGTGCTGCTTGCGAACCTGCTGGAGTGCCCGATAAAACGCAGCGCGATCACGGTCGTAATACTCGCTGATCGTGAACAGCCGCTTGAAATCGTAGCCGGCCTGGTACAGGCACAGCGTCGAGAGCAAGCGCGACGCGCGGCCATTGCCGTCGAGGAAGGGATGAATGTGAACCAATTGGTACTGGGCGATGCCACTCACCAGAACAGGATGGATGTCACGCTGGTGATTCAACCAATCGACCATCTCCTGCATGAGCACCGGCACGTCATGGGCCGGGGGTGGTGTGTAGGCCACCTCGCCGGTGCTGGCATTGACTACGTAATTCTGAACGCGGCGGTACGCGCCGGGCGCCGCGCTGCCGCCGCGCACGCCCACGACGAGACATTTGTGGATTTCGCGGATTAGACTCTCCGTCATGGGACCGCCTT
>JAPLST010000485.1:0-551 GCA_026398485.1 bacterium | reverse complement strand
CTTCGTTCAGATAGGCACTGACGAACGCAAAGGCATCGCGGTAGTTGAGCAATTCACGCGCATCGTCCAGATTCGCTTCCGGCACCGCCGCGCCGGCAAAGAGCCGCTCGGCCTGTTCGAGCGAGAGCTGTGTGCCTTCGATATGGGTCGTGTGGTGCGCTTCCAGCAGCAGCGCGCGCGAACGCATCGTTGCCAGCCAATCCTCTGAAAGTTTCGCCGCGTCCAGAAAACCCCGCGCCCGCTCGATGCGCGTCAGCGCCGCGGTGATCGCATTCGTAATCGTGAAGTGCGGATTGAAACTCATATACTGAAAAGTATAGCGCTTTGCTGGCAGGGCGTCAAATCAAAATGGCGCAGACCTGTAATTCCGATATAAGAACGGGAACCGCATTTGCGTACGACGATCCTGTCACGGGAGCCGCCGACGTAGAGCGCGCTGACAGGCAGGGCGGTCAGGCCCTTGACCGCCGCGGTCGTCGCGGTGCCATTGTACCACCGGCGTGCGCGCGCATGCAACGGCGGTCAGGGCCTGACCGCCCTACCTCACCACG
>JAPLST010000388.1 GCA_026398485.1 bacterium | reverse complement strand
TTGCCGCGTTCGATCTCGCGGCCTTGCTCGTCGGTTATGGCAAACCCCAATTCTCGCAATGCCTCCACCAACGCGCGGCCATTGGCAGGCGTGCGTTCCACAAACAGGTCGGCGTCCTGGGTAGTATCTGGAAAGCCCAGCAAGATAGCCCCCGCTTTGCCAATAAACAGGTAGCGCACTCCATGCCGGGCCAGGGCGTCGCGGACTTCTTGGGCTTGACGATATTCAAACGCGGCCATAGCCTAGCCAGTCGGGCAGATTTTCTTCGCACCAGCGCCGATAGTCGGCCATGCTGTCAAAAGCGCGATAAGGCGCATCGTCCAGCACAGGCTTGTAAGTGTGAATGAACGCATAGCGCAATCGTATCTCCAATGGCCGGCGCGCGGCGGCCTCAAATTCCTCCAGCCATTCGCGCGGAATGGCGGCTTTTGCTATCTCACTATTTTTTGATGGCATCATGGCGCGCCTCGGAGTCAGGTTCCCCAGCAGGATCAGGCCAGCATCTCCAAATCCAGGATGCGAATTCCGCGCACGAGAGCGGCGAGTTCTGCCGGCTCCGCCGATGCTTGATGATCGGGACCGGGCAAGTTGCGGTCGAGTGTGAAATGTTTTTCGACGATGCACGCGCCGAGCGCAACCGCCGCGAGCGAAACTTCGATCCCCAGCGTGTGATCGGAATAGCCAACCGGGACATTGAACGCACGCGCCATCGTTTTCATCGCGCGCAGATTGATGTCCGCAGGATTCGCTGGGTAATTGCTGACGCAATGCAAGAGCGCGAGCGAATGGTTGCCCTCCGCTTCAATCGTCCGCGCCGCTATTTCAACTTCGCTTAAAAAGGCCATACCAGTCGAGACAATCATCGGCTTGCCTTTGCGCGCGATATAGCTCAGGAACGGCAAGTTGGTAATCTCGCCGGAAGGCATTTTGAACGCTGGAACATCAAGCTGTTCAAGCAAATCGGCGCTCGTTTCGTCAAACGGCGTGGAGAGAAACAAGATGTCTTTTTCCCTACTATGTGCAATGAGTGCGCGATGCGCGTCGGCGTCGAGTTCTAAACGGCGGAGCATTTCAAACTGCGACTCACCGACGTTTGTCGTCTGAAGTTGATACTCTGCTTTTGGTGCGTCAGCAGTCACCAGACGTTCGGCTTTGAAGGTCTGAAACTTGATTGCATCGGCGCCAGGCAGCAACCCAATTCGCAAACAATTCGACATCCGCGTATGGGTCATCGATGTCATCTGCGCGCGCAGACGCAAGCACCCTCCGCCCGCGCCCGACACCTTCCACCCCAATGCCACGTCCCGACACCGCTCGATCAGCCCCGCAATCGTGGGGTTGACCATGTGCGGGAACATGGCAATCTGCGCCTCAAACGACCGGCGCACACCCAGACCAAACCCGACTGCATCCTGCGCCAAAATGGCCTGCCAGCACAACTCGGTCGCCTCGGCCAGCGCCTGCGCGCCCGCCAGGTCGATGCGCGTGTCCGACAGCACGTCGTACCCGTCGCGCCGCGGGCCGAGCGGAATCAGGTACAGCACATCCTCCACTAACCGCAGCAGTTGTTCGTCCGTCCGGTGTTCCACATGATACGGCCAGTACTCGCCGCGATAGTCCGAC
>JAPLST010000501.1 GCA_026398485.1 bacterium | reverse complement strand
GTTGCACGAGAATTTAAGCAGAGCAGGTAGGGCGGTCAGGCCCTTGACCGCCGCGGTCGTCGCTACGCCATTATAGCATCGTTGTGCGTGCGCATGCAGCAACGGCGGTCAGGGCCTGACCGCCCTACCTCGCGCGTGCGCCAGCAGCAACGGCGGTCAGGGCCTGACCGCCCTACCTCTTTGGCTACGTCAGGTTCGCATTTTCCCCACAGCGGAATTTTAGGGGATCTGCGGGGCGTTTGACAAACGTGCGCGGCATTGTGTAAAATGTGCGAGCAAAAGAGCCGCGCCTGTGCGCGTAACGTTTTTTGGCCGGATGAATTTATGAAGTGCAAGGAATGCGCAGAACAGTTTAAAGACCTAGATGCCGTCATCGCCGAGAACAAGAATCTCCCCGGGCCGGTCATTCAAACGCTGCACAGCGCGCAGAAGATATTTGGCTTTCTGCCGAACGATGTGCTGATCTATGTCGCCGACAAACTCGGGCGGCCGGTCAGCGAAGTGTACGGCGTCGCGACGTTCTATCATTTGTTCCATCTCAAGCCGAAAGGCGAGTTTCAATTCAAAGTCTGCCTGGGCACGGCCTGCTACATTCGCGGCGGGCAGTTGATTGTGGACTTGTTAAAGAGTGAATTGGGCGTCGGCTTGGGAGAAGTGAGCGAGGATCGCATGTTCAGCGTCGAGGCGGTGCGCTGTATCGGCGCGTGCGGCCTGGCGCCGGCGCTGATGGTCAACGAGAAAGTATATGATCGTTTGATCTCGCCGGCGAAGGTGCGGGCGGTGATCAAAGAGTACCGGCAGTTGGCGGCCGAGGCGCAGCGCGAGTCCGCGTAACGCCGCGCCCGATGTACGAGCTGGCGCTGTTTGTTCTGGACTTGGCGCAGAATTCGTTGACTGCCGGCGCGACCTGCGTCAAGATTTGGCTGGTAGAGGATGCCGGCGCCCGGCGCCTGACGGTAACCGTGGCCGACAACGGCTGCGGCATGACGCCCGCGACGGTGCAGCGCGCCTTGGATCCGTTCATGACGACCAAGGCGGCGCGGCGCAAGAAAATAGGCCTGGGCCTGCCGTTCTTTCAACAATTGGTGGAAGATTGCCAAGGCAGTTTCCGGATCAAATCGCGCCTGCATTGCGGCACGGTGGTGACCGGCAGCTATCCGCTGGACAATCTTGACCAGCCGCCGGTGGGGGCTTTGGCCGAGACGCTGCTGGCGCTGGTCTGCGCGAATCCGGCGGTGCAGTTTCACTTTGTGCGGCGGCGCGACGCGCAGTGCCAGGTGTTTGACACCCGGCCGGTGCATGCGGCATTGGGCGCCGATGCCGGCGCCCTGTGGCAGACGGCCGAAATGACGGCCTGGTTCCGCAAGGAACTCGAACAGTTACAGTAACCAGAAAGGGTTGCGATGGGAAGTGTTTGGACAGAGATGACGCTGAGCAATGCGGCCGAGCCGGCCCGCAAGACTGTCGTGCGCGGCTTGGTGGACACGGGCGCCGTGCTGACCCTCTTGCCGGAAGATGTGGCCGAGCATCTTGGCTTGCAGGCGATCAGCAAAGTGATTGTGCGCCTGGCCGACGAGCAGCGCAAGGAATTAGTGAAAGCCGGCCCGGTGCGCATTGATATTGGCGGGCGCAGCGGCTATTTCGATTGTCTGCTTGGCCCGCCGAACTGTGAAGTGCTGCTCGGCCAAGTAGTGCTTGAAGAATTGGATTTGATTGTTGACTGCGTGCAGCAACGGTTGACGCCGCGGCCGGAAAGCCCGTTTCTCCCGTTGCTCTCGCTCAAATAACCGTTCACGAATACCGAGACGCACATGACCCTCGACGAACTACGCGCGATCCGCGAAAAAGCGGCGGCGACGCTGGACAAGCGCACCCAGCAGGCCAGCCAGCCGGAATGGAAAATCGTGGTCAGCATGGGCACCAGCGGCATTTTATACGGCGCCCGCGAGATCCTCAAAAAGCTGCTTGAGGAAGTCCAGGTCTTGGGGCTGAACGTGCTGGTGACCCAATCCGGCAGTTTCGGCCTGGATGACATCGAGCCGATGTGCGCGATGTATCACGGGGCCGACAAGGTGATCTACGGCAATCTCAAGCCGAACATGATCCACGAGCTGCTCGAGACGCACATTGCCAAGGGCCAGATTTTGCAGGCATATCGCGTGCAGGTGCCGGGTGATATTGGCAACACACCGAGTGCATGAGATATTCCGCGCCCATGACGGCGGGTATGTAGTTTCACATTTATTTTTGAGCGAGTAAGACGATATGGCAACAGCCCGATTACGAGTGTTGATATGTGCCGGCGCGGCCTGCGAAAAGAAAGGCGCGCTGGCGGTCGAGTCCGCATTGCGTTCGCGCCTGGTCGAGTTCGGCCTGGATGACGAAGTGCGGATTGTGACGACCGAGTGCGTCGGCTACTGCAAGAACGCGCCGGTGATGATTATTTATCCGGACGAGGTGCTGTACGCGAAGGTGCAGGTGCGCGACGTGCAGGAGATCGTCGAGGAGCATTTCCTGAAAGGCCGGCCGCTGCGCCGCCTGATGGACGAGTCGCTCGACGGCAAGGACATCATCGGCAACCTGCGCAAGACCAATTTTTTCAAGGGCCAGGAACTGCGGATTGTGATGGAGAACGCCGGCATCATCAATCCCGAGGAGATTGACGAGTATATTGCGCGCGACGGCTATACCGCCCTGGCGAAAGCGCTGACCGAAATGCAGCCGCGGGATGTGATCCAGGAAGTGAAGCACAGCGGCCTGCGCGGCCGCGGCGGCGGCGGGTTTCCGACCGGCGTGAAATGGGATTTTGTGGCCAGCGCCGAGGGTGCGCGCAAGTTCGTGGTGTGCAACGCCGACGAAGGCGACCCGGGCGCGTTCATGGACCGCAATGTGCTGGAAGGCGATCCGCATCGCGTGCTGGAAGCGATGGCGATTGCCGGCTATGCCGTCGGCGCCGACCACGGCATCATTTATTGCCGCGCGGAATATCCGATTGCGATTGCGATGATCGAGCGCGGCGTGGCGCAGGCGCGCGCCTATGGCTTGCTGGGCAAGAACATATTCGGGACGGCGTTCAGCTTTGACATCGAGCTGCGCATTGGCGCCGGCGCGTTTGTCTGCGGTGAAGAGACGGCGCTGCTGCACTCGATTGAAGGCATGCGCGGCCAGCCCTCGCCCAAGCCGCCGTTCCCGGCCGTCAAAGGCCTGTGGGGCATGCCGACGCTGATTAACAACGTCGAGACCTTTGCCAATATTTGCCCGATCATCCGCAAAGGCGCGGCATGGTTCGCGGCCATCGGCACCGAACGCAGCAAGGGCACCAAAGTCTTTGCCTTGGCCGGCCGCGTGCGTAACACCGGCATCGTCGAAGTGCCGATGGGCACGACCTTGCGCGAGATTGTCTTCGACATTGGCGGGGGCATACCGGACGGCAAGCAGTTCAAGGCCGCGCAGACCGGCGGCCCGTCCGGCGGCTGCATCCCGCGCGAGCATCTCGACATCGCGATGGAATACGACACGCTCAAGGAGATCGGCTCGATCATGGGTTCGGGCGGCTTGGTCATCATGGACGAAGACACCTGCATGGTGGACATCGCCAAGTTCTTCATGGATTTCTGCGTCAGCGAGTCATGCGGCAAATGCCCGCCCTGCCGGGTCGGCACCAAGCAACTGTATGATGTGATCGAGCGGATCGTCAAGGGCGACGGCCAGCTGGACGACTTGGAGCGCCTGCAAGAGTTGGGCGACATGATGAAACGCATGAGCTTGTGCGGCCTGGGCCAGTCGGCGCCGAATCCAGTCTTGTCGACCCTGCGCTTCTTCCGCAAGGAATATGAAGAGCATATTGTTGACAAGCGCTGCAAGGCGGGCGTGTGCCAGGCACTCTTCACCGCGCCCTGCGAAAATGCCTGCCCGTGCAATGTGGACGCGGCCGGCTATGTGCAGTTGGCGGCCGAGGGCCGGTTTGTCGACGCGCTCATGCTGCATCGCGAGCGCAACCCGCTGCCGGCCATCTGCGGGCGCGTCTGCCATCATCCGTGCATGGAAAAATGCCGCCGCGGCCAGACTGACCGGACGATCAACATTCGCGCGATCAAGCGCTACATCTCGATTTACGAAAAGGAACTGCCGATTGAACGGGTCAAGCACACCAAGGACAAAGTGGCCATTATCGGCACCGGCCCGGCCGGCTTGACGATTGCCTATTTTCTGGCGAAGAAAGGCTATGAAGTGGTGATTTTCGAATCCATGCCGTATCCCGGCGGGACGCTGCGCTTCGGCATTCCGGGCTACCGCCTGCCGCGCGAGGTGATTGACCAGGAAGTGAAAATGATCACCGACATGGGCGTGCGCATTGTGTACGGCGTCAAGGTCGGCAAGAACATCACCTTGGAGCGCCTGCGCGAGCTGGGCTACAAGGCGGCCTGCCTGGCCATTGGCGCGCACGTCAGTTACAAGCTGGGCGTGCCGGGCGAGCATCTGGCCGGCGTCGTCGGCGGGATGGATTTCCTGCGCGAAGTGAACATCGGCTCGCCGGTGATGGTCAAAGGCAAGCGGGTGGTGGTGGTCGGCGGCGGCAACACGGCCATGGATGCGGCGCGCACGGCCTTGCGCATGGGCGCCAAGGAGGTGCATGTTTTGTATCGCCGTTTGAAAGAGGACATGCCGGCCCTCAAGGAAGAAATCGAGGAGGCCATCAATGAAGGCATTAAATTCACCTTCCTGGTGACGCCGCTCGAGGCGCTGGGCGTGGACGGCCACGTCGTGGCGCTGAAGTGTGCCCGCATGCGGCTGGGCACCTATGACGACACCGGCCGGCGCAAGACCGCGTTGATTGACGGCTCGGAGTTTGAGATGCCGGTCGACATGATCATTCCGGCGCTGGGCCAGGAGCCGGAGACGCACTTTGCCGAAGTCGAGAAAAACATCCTGGTGGATCCGAAATACCGCACCTTCCTGGTGGACGAGCGCACGCGCATGACGAATGTGCCGGGCATCTTCGCCGCCGGCGACGACAATCTGGGCGGCGACGGCCTGCTCTGGAAACGGCGCGAAAAACTGGTGCCGATGACCACCTACGATGAACACGATTACATCGAGCTCCACAAGGACTTCGAGCAGTATGTGCTGCCGGTCGAAGAGCGCGCCGGCACGTTTAACGAAGTCGAGCGCGGCTACAGCCGCGACCAGGTGATGGAAGAAGCGCGCCATTGCCTGCATTGCGACAAATGCTCGATCAAAGCGTGACCTGCAACACCAGCACGCAACCTACACCCGGCAAGAGACGCAACCATGACCTATGACGACATCATAATACGAGATCGTCACATTTGCGGCGGCGAACCGACCATTCGCGGCACGCGCGTCACGTTGCGCACGGTGTTGGCTTCACTGGCAGCCGGCGCAAGCATTGATGAAATTATGCGTGACTTCCCTTCATTGCGGGAACGCGACGTGCGTGCGGTCATTGCATTTGCTGCCGCTGCTGCGGAAGAAGATCTGCCCATTAACAGCATGCCGGCAGTTGCATGAACATCAACATGCTCTGCACAAACAATGCAACTCACTTAGGACTCTTGAATGAAAGCTATTCTTCTCACCATTGACGGCCAGCGCGTCTCGGCCTATGACGGCGACACCATTCTCGAGGCCGCCAAGCGGGCCGAGATGTACATTCCCACGCTGTGCCACCACCCGCTGCTCAGCAATCCGGGCGCGTGCCGCATGTGCGTCGTCGAGATCGAGGGCACCGGCCGGCAGAATTTCAACTCGGCCTGCACCACGCCGGTGCAGGACGACATGGTCGTGCGCACCAGCACGCCCGACATTCAGCGCATGCGCCGGATGAATCTCGAGCTGATTTTCAGCGAGCGCAATCATCAATGTCCCTATTGCGAAAAAAGCGGTAACTGCGAATTGCAGGCGCTGGCCTACCGCATCGGCATGGATTCCGTGCGCTATCCCTTCCTCTGGCCGCACAAGCAAGTGGATGCCAGTCATCCCGAAATCCTGCATGATCCCAATCGCTGCATTCTGTGCGGCCGCTGCGTACGGGCCAGCAACGAAGTCGACAAAAACGGCTTGTTCGCCGTGCGCGGCCGCGGCATTGATTCCGACATCACCGTCAACATCGAGGGCAAGCTCGGCGAGACCAGCATCACCGCCGCCGATGCCGCCGTGCAGGTTTGCCCGACCGGCTCGCTGTGCAAGCGCGAGCTGGCCTACAGCGTGCGTTATGGCGACCGCATGTACGACAAGACCAAGATCATGTATGCGCCGACGCCGCACGTGACCGCGGCAAAACCAGCCGTGGCAGTCGCCGACGCCACGCCCGTGCCTGTTACTAAAAAGCCGCGCGCCCAACGCGCCAAATAACATCGGTTTCATCCCTGCCTTTCGACTTGGATACTCATGACGACCACACCTGCAAAACCAAAATTAGCCAGTTGCTGGCTGGGCGGCTGCGCCGGCTGTCACATGTCGCTGCTCGATATTGACGAACGCATCCTTGATCTCGCCAAGCTGGTCGAGTTCACCGCCACACCCATCACCGACACCAAGGTGCCGCCCGAGGTGGACATCGCCTTGATCGAGGGCGCGGTCTGCAATGAGGAAAATGTGCATACCCTCAAGCTGTTCCGCGCGCGCGCCAAATTCCTGATTGCCCTCGGTGACTGTGCCGTGTTCGGCAATCTGCCGGCGATGCGCAACATGTTCACGATCCAGGAATGTCTGGAAGAAGCCTTTGTCGACACGGTCTCGACCGTCAACGGCAAAATCCCCAACGGGCCGGACCTGCCCAAGCTGCTGCCGAAAGTGCTGCCGGTGCCGCAGGTCGTCAAAGTGGACTACTGCATTCCCGGTTGCCCGCCGGATGCCGAGATTATCTGGTTTGTGCTGACCAACCTGCTGCAGGGCAAAGTGCCCGCCCCGACCGACATCCCCTACGAACACTTCAAGTTCGACTAAAAAACCACGCCTGAATGCCATTCAAACAATAATGCTGCACCGTCCGGGTGCAGCATTGTTGTTGGTGGGCCGGGCGGCGGCCTGACTGCCTTACTTGTACAAATAGCGCACGACGGTATTGACATCCGTGTTGGTGTTGACATTGACGACAAAAAAACCTTTCTTGTCATTCAGAAGGCTCGTGCCAAACGGCATCATGAGCGGCATGCCCAGCACATAGCCGCCGAAGGCAGCGACCGGCAGGGCGTTGCCTTTCTTATCAACCTGCGCCATCATCGGAAACCCGATCATGCCAGTATACAGCAATTGATTGGCGCTGCACCCATTGATGATCGCGCCCAAAAAAGACCCGGTCTGCACCCCGGACGCATACTGCACCGCCCCTTTTTGATTCAGCCAGACGACGGCGGCCCAATTGCTGGCGTCTATGTCAACGTACGCGCAGCCGCCCTTGCCGTCGGCGGCAATCTGCCGCACCGAAGCGCGGGTCACATAGCGCCACTGTTCCGTCAGCGCCCTTGCCGTCAGGCAGCCGCCACCAATGACAAGTATCGCACTATAGATTGTAAAGCGTGTGGTCATGACCATGCCCGTGTTCCCGTGTTATCACTTGTTATCATAACGTACCAGCGTCACTCTGCTGCTCGGAACTCTCACCAGCAACCCGAAGAAACCTTTGCGGTCAGTGGTGAAACTGACCGGCAACTCTAGCACGAGCAACGGCACCGTCAACGTTTTGTCACCGGCGGTGACTGGCGTGACCGTACCGTCGCGGGCGACCTGCACAAAGCGCCAGTTGTCTTGCCACGTCGCATAGGTCAGTTGTTTCTTGGTGCAATTTATAATGGTGATGGGCAGGTTGGTGGTGAGATCCGCGCGATAGATCAGCGCGCCCTTCTTGTCGAGCCACACCACGGCGGAGGGGAGATCATTCGTCTCGCGCCGCACGTAACTACAGCCACCGCTGCCGTCGGCCATGATGCTGGAGATCATCGGTGCATCGTCATAACTCCAGCGTTGCGTGGCAGCACGGGCATGCATGCCGCCCAGAAGGATTCCCAGCATCACACCCAGTATCAATGTTCTGTGATTCATTGCATGCTCCTGAATTGGATCATTTGTTGGAATAGCGCACCAAGGTGGCGGCCATGGTGTTGGTATCCGTGCGCGTGGCAAAGAAGCCCTTGCTGTCGGCCATCAATTGCCAGTAGATGGGATACGGCAAGGGCGTCCGGTTCAGCGTATGCGCTGCGGCGGGCACGATAGTGGCGGTGCCGTCGGCCGCCACATGCACGACCATATTTGTGTCACGCATGTCGGCATAGACGAGGTTTTTTGGCGTGCAGACCATGATGCCGCCGCGCAGCACATTGCTGATGCCGGCCTGGTAGATCAGCGCGCCTTTCTTGTTCAGCCAGACGACATCACTGCTGTCATCGAACGCTCCGGCGTAGCGCGTCATGGCGCAGCCGCCGGCGCCGTCCGCCACAATCTGGAAGATGCCCGTCAGGCCGCTGTACGTCCATTGTTCCGTGGCGGCGGTGGCGCAGGCGCAGGCCAGCACGGCGACCAGGACAAGGGCATGGATGCTGGTGCGTAGACCGCTCATACGTTTCTCCAAGCGCGGGTTCAAAAACTCAACTATTGCAAAAACCATCATTGGTATAGTATAGCACAGCGCATCCGCGAATGCAAATCCGGGCGCGCCCGCAATTGGGTGTGCTGAGACCCCCACGATCCCGCCGTTGACGGGATCGTGGGTGAATAAGATTGAGCAACAGCACAAACAAACCACCGGATCCGGGCGCAATCGTCATAGTTTCGCCACATGCCGCGTTTTGCTATAATATGGGTGGATTACCGCTAACCCTATGCTGGGAGTATCTATGCAACGCTTTGTGTGCTTGGTTGTTCTTGTGTGCGTCTGTGCTGCGGCCACCTGCACTGCCGTCTCGACTTCAACACTCGAATACAAAATTCGGCAATACGCCAACGCGCAGCTCGAGGCGCAGATGGTGGGTGCCATGCGAGCCATTGGGGTCGATGTGGCGAACCTGCGCGTGCAAATGCGCGACAACGGCAACACGCTGTCACTCAACGGCACGGTGCCGTCACAAAACGATCTGGAAGGCATCGCCGTCGTCATCAAGCAGTATGGCCCGTTCAAGAACCTTCACAACTACGTCAAAATCAAACCGTTGGCAGCACAAGACGGCATCGTCGTTGAAGTGGACTTGTTCCGCCGCCAACCTGTTGCAGCGGACCATTCGACCAACGAATGTGCCGTATGTGCCTTGGGCAAAGACTGTGATGACCTGTACAAGGAACGCGAAGCCCTGGTGGTCAAGCTCAAGCCGTTCTACGTGCGCAAACTCAACGCTGACTACGTGGTGTTCAAGCCGGAGGCCGCGGATTTACTCAAGCGCTTCCGCGAGCTGTCCGAGCTGCTCGACGCCTCCTCCTGCTACATGCACCAAGAAGAAAAGTAGCGCGGGGCGTCCGGCGCGGTCACGCCGGCGTACAGTTTGGACGTTGTGCGGCGGCGGCATCCACGCCGTGCGACATGGCAACCTTAGATGCAGCGGCAGCGGTGGTGCACATGGCTGCTTTGACATGCGCGCGCGACATTATGGTATACTGTAACCAAAATAACACAACACCCAGGCACAACCATGAAAACAACCATCTGCAGTCTCGCACTCCTGTGGGCAATGGCCGCCGTGGCGGCAACGCAGGAACCAGTCCGCTTCAACAACAGCACCTGCCCGGTGATGGGGAATGCCATCAACGCCGCCACCACAGGCAATGTCAATTTCGTCGTGTACCGCGGCGTCCGCTACGAGTTGTGTTGTGAAGGCTGTGTCGCGCCGTGTAACAAAGATCCGCAGAAATATCTTGCGCAGTTGCCCAACAAGGGCGTGCTGGTTGACCTTGGCAATCGCATCTGCCCGGTTCTCGGCGGCGCCGTGGACAAAACTTCCGTGGTCGTCTACAATGGCACCATAGTGCATTTGTGCTGCCCGGCCTGCGCGAAGGATTTTCTTGCCGCCCCCGATAAATATCTTGAAAATGCGCGCCAAGAACTGAAAGCCACAGCGCCTGCGGCAACAACAACGAACGCGCCCGTTTCTGAATAAAGAGTATACTAACGCATACCGTTTGCGACCATCAACCAGAAACTGGTTTCGCCCATGAAAATGCACGCAGCGCTGGTCTATGCACTATTGTTCGGTGTCCTGCCCCTGATTTCCAGTTGCAATAAATCCTCCCCGTCTGCTTCAGCAGCACAAACAACCCATGCGACGGCATGGACCTGCTCCATGCATCCGCAGATCCGGCAGCCCAAGCCGGGGCAATGTCCCCTCTGCGGCATGGACTTGATTCCGGTCAGCGGCGGCGGCGCGGAGCAAGGCACGGCACGCCAGGTGACGCTGTCCTCCAACGCGCAACAACTTGCGCAAGTGCGCACCGCGCCCGTCGAGCGCAAGCTGGTGCCGGTCAGCATTCCACTGGCGGGCAAGATCACGGCGGACGAATCCCGCATGGCGCACATCACCGCGCGCGTCAGCGGCAGAATCGACCGGCTCTATATAAATTACACCGGCGTGCATANTACACCGGCGTGCATATCAACAAAGGTGATCATCTGGCGCAGTTGTACAGCCAGGAATTATATGTGATGCAGGCGGAGTATTTGATTGCGCGGCAGTCGGGCACGACGACCAACAGTCCCGGCCGCGAGCGCCTGCTGCTCTCCGGCCTCACCGAAGCACAGGTGCAGACCCTCGAGCGCACCGGCCAGCCACAATTGTATGTCGATGTGTTTTCGCCGTTGCGCGGCACGGTGATCGAAAAGCAAGGCGTGGAAGGCATGTACATTGAGACCGGCTTTTCAATCTACACCATCGCCGATCTCGCGCGCGTCTGGCTGATGCTCGAAGCCTACGAATCAGACTTGCCGTGGCTGCGTTATGGCCAGCCGGTCTCGTTCACCGTGGATGCGCAGCCGGGCCTGTCCTTCACCGGCATGGTCACGTTCATTTCGCCGGTCTTGAACACCATGACGCGCACCGTCAGCGTGCGCGTCAATGTGCCGAATCCTGACGGCCAACTCAAGCCCGGCTATCTTGTGAACGCGATTGTGCGCGCAAATGTTGCCGCAGGTGAGTATGCGATGGATGCAACGCTGAAGGGCGCGTGGGTCTGCTCAATGCATCCTGAAGTGATCGCGCGCGCGCCTGGGAAGTGCGCCGTGTGCGGCATGGATCTGGTGCCGGTCGAATCGCTCGGGTACGCCGCCGTCAACGAAGCCGCGACTCCCCCGCCGCTGGTCATTCCCGCCTCGGCGCCGCTCATGACCGGCGCACGCTCGGTGGTCTATGTGGCCGTACCGGACACGCCGGGCACGTATGAAGGCCGCGAAGTCACGCTCGGCCCGCGCGCGGGAGAATATTACATTGTGCGTGCCGGCCTGGCCGAAGGCGAACGCGTCGTGGTTAACGGCGCCTTCAAGATAGACAGCACCGCGCAGATTCTGGCGAAGCCGAGCGCGATGAATCCTGAACACACCGCAGCGCCCGCGCCGCCACCACTGCAACAAGCCCTTGCGGTTTCGCCGGCGCTGCACGCGCACCTGCGCACTTTTATCGAGGCCTATTTGGCCGTCCAACGCGCGCTGGCACTTGATGATCTCACCAATGCGCACACGCACGCAAAACTTTTTTTGCAGAATGTGGAGGCGGCGAACACGACCGGCGACGCGCCGGCAATCCAACCCGCAATCGCGGCCGCGTGCACGCAACTGAACACATCGCTGGCAACATTGGCCACGGCGGCGACGCTCAGTGTCGCGCGCCAGCAATTTGACGAGGTGTCGCACACTTTGATGGGCCTGCAAAAAACATACGCGGTGCGCCCGCCCGTCACGCTGTACCGCGTGCATTGCCCGATGGCGTTTGACGGGCGCGGCGCCGATTGGCTGCAATCCGAAAAACGCGTGATGAATCCCTATTTCGGCGCAACCATGCTGCACTGCGGCGATATCGTGGACACTATTAACCCATAGCGCCTTCGGTCGTCAACCCACCATGCTGATTGAACCACACCAACCCCTGCCGTTACCGCCGCGCGTGACGCTGATTGACCGCGTCATTCGCTTCTGCCTCGAAAACAAGCTGGTGGTGTTCATGGTCACGGCCCTGTTTATTGGCTGGGGCGTGATGGTGGCGCCGTTTGACTGGGACATTCCGTGGCTGCACCGCGACCCAGTGCCGGTTGATGCGATTCCCGACATCGGCGAAAATCAGCAGATTGTGTTCACGGAATGGGCCGGGCGCTCGCCGCGCGACATTGAAAACCAGATCACCTATCCGCTGTCAGCCGCGCTGATGGGCCTGCCGCAGGTGAAGACCATTCGTTCGCTCTCAATGTTTGGGTTTTCCAGCATTTACATAATTTTCAACGAGCGCGCCGATTTTTACGACAGTCGCACGCGCATTCTTGAAAAACTGAACAGCCTGCCGGCGTCGCTGCTGCCCGCCGGCGTCAAGCCCGCACTCGGCCCGGATGCCACGGCCCTCGGCCAAATCTTCTGGTACACGCTTGAAGGCCGCGATGAACAGGGTTTGCCGGCCGGCGGCTGGGACTTGGACGAGCTGCGCACCTTGCAGGATTGGCACGTGCGCGCGGCGCTGCTGGCGGCAGAGGGTGTCAGCGAAGTCGCGGCGATCGGCGGCTTTGTCAAGGAATACCATGTGGACGTCAATCCGAACGCGATGCGCGCGGCCAACATCGCGCTCGAGGATGTGGTGCGCGCGGCACAACGCGGTCGTGACGGTGAATGACAATGTTCCGCTGTCCATCAAGAATGTGGCGACGGTCTCCTTGGGGCCCGCGCTGCGAACCGGCGTGCTTGACAAAGAAGGCGCGGAAGCGGTCGGCGGTGTCGTGGTGGCGCGGCACGGCGCCAATCCCCTGGCGGTCATCAAGAATGTCAAAAAGAAAATCGAGGAGACGGCCGCGGCACTGCCTGCGCGCACGCTGCCGGATGGCCGGATCAGCCGCGTGACGGTGGTGCCGTTTTACGACCGCTCGGGCTTGATCTATGAAACGCTCGGCACGCTCAACAGTGCCTTGTTTGAACAAATATTGGTGACCACGATTGTCGTGCTGATCATGGTCATGCATGTCGGCAGTTCACTGCTGATCTCGAGCGTGATGCCGCTGGCGGTGCTGGCGGCGTTTATCGCCATGAAAGTGTTCGGGGTGGAGGCCAATATCGTGTCACTCTCGGGCATTGCGATTGCCATTGGCACGCTGGTGGACATGGGTATTATCATGTGTGAAAATATCCTGCGGCATTTGGCCATCGCCGATCCGGCGGAAAACCGGCTGGAGGTGGTGTACCGGGCCGCCAGCGAAGTCGGCAGCGCCGTGCTGACCGCCATTTCGACCACCATCGTCGGCTTCCTGCCGGTCTTTGCCATGGAAGGTCCCGAGGGCAAATTGTTCAAACCGCTGGCGTTCACCAAGACGTTTGCCTTGCTGGGTTCGGTGATTGTGGCGATCACCGTCATTCCGGCCGCCGCGCACCTGATGCTGGGCGGCACGAAGCGCGCGCCAACAACCACCCGGCGCGTCCTGGCAGTCTTGTTGTGCATGGCCGGCGTGCTGTGCCTGTTCACGACCGTCTGGTGGCTGGGCATTGCGGCTGCGCTGTGGGGCGCATGGCTGGCATTCCGCCCCTTCTTGTCGGACCACGCCGCGGAACGCGCAGCCTGTTATATCTCGTGGTTGCTGGCCGCAGTCGTCGTCGTGATTTTATGCATGCACTGGCTGCCGCTGGGGCCGAACAAGGGGCTGACGCGCAATGTGATCTTCGGTGGTGTGCTGGTCGCCGGACTGACGTCGTTGTATATGTTTCGCCAGGTGGCGTACGAGAGAGTCTTGCGCTGGTGCTTGGGCCACAAAAAAACATTCCTGCTGATGCCAGTAGTAGTGCTGGTCTTGGGCATGCTGAGCTGGCTCGGCTTTGACGGCACGTTTGGCTGGCTGCCGCACGGCCTGCGCATGTGGCCGCCACTGGTGCGCGTTGCACATGTCTTTCCGGGGCTGGGCCGGGAGTTCATGCCGCCGCTGGATGAGGGTTCGTTCTTGTTCATGCCCACCACGATGGCGCACGCGTCACTCAGCGAAGCCGGCGGTATTTTGCAGCAACAAGACATGGCGATTCGCGCCTTGCCGGAGATTGACACGGTGGTCGGCAAACTTGGCCGCGCCGATTCCGCGCTCGACCCCGCGCCGGTCTCCATGATCGAAACCGTGATCAACTACAAGCCGGAATACCTGAGTGATCGCAACGGTGCGCGCTTGACCTTCGCCTTTGACCCGGCCACCAACGATCTGGCGCGCGCCGCGGATGGCACGCCGCTGGCTGCGCCGGATGGGCTGCCCTACACGGTGCGCGGCCACTTTGCCCGCGATGCCGCAAATCAGTTGATCCCGCAAAAATATGGCAAGCCGTTTCGGCTCTGGCGTACGGCGCTCGAGCCAGCGCTGAATCCAGGGCGCGCGGCCTGGGCCGGCATTGCCAACCCCAACGATGTCTGGGACGAAATCACGCGCGTCGCCGCCGTGCCGGGCACAACCTCGGCGCCCAAGTTGCAGCCCATTGCCGCCCGCATTGTGATGCTGCAAACCGGCATTCGCGCGCCGATGGGCGTCAAAATCAAAGGCCGTGATCTTGAAACAATTCAGCAAGCGGGCATGGCAATCGAGCAGGCCCTGCGCGAAGTGCCGATGATCGAACCCACCACGGTCATCGCTGATCGCATCATCGGCAAACCCTATTTGGAAATTGAAATTGACCGGGCGGCCATTGCACGCTATGGCGTCACGGTGCGCGCCCTGCAAGACGTGATTGAAACGGCGATTGGCGGCATGCAAGTGACCACCACCGTCGAGGGCCGCGAGCGTTTTGCCGTGCGCGTGCGCTATCAGCGCGAATTGCGCGACAGCATTGAGGCTTTGCCGCGCATCATCGTGCCAACACCCACCGGCGCGCAAGTGCCGCTGGCGCAATTGACAAAAATCAAGTACGCCCGCGGCCCGGAAATGATCAAGAGTGAAGACTCGTTCCTGGTTGGCTATGTCCTGTTTGACAAAAAGCCGAATGTCGCCGAAGTGGACGCGGTGCAGCAGGCGCGCGATGTCCTCACCCGGAAAAGCGCCGAGGGGTCATTGCAATTGCCGGTCGGGATTTCCTACACCTTTACCGGCGCGTACGAAAACCATGCCCGCGCCCAGAAAAAGCTGCTGGTCGTCATTCCTGTCGCCCTGTTCGTGATCTTTCTGATTTTATATCTGCAATTCAAGGACACGGCGGTCACGTCGCTGGTGTTTTCAACCATCCCGTTTGTCGCCGCCGGCGGGTTCATTTTATTGTGGTTGTACGGCCAGTCGTGGTTCCTGGACTTCTCGGCCTTCGGCGTGAACGTGCGCGAATTGTTTCAAGTGCATACCGTCAACATGAGCATCGCCATCTGGGTTGGCTTCATCGCCCTGTTCGGCATCGCGTCGGACGACGGCGTGGTGATGGCCACCTATCTGGATGAACTGTTTGCGGGCAAACCGCGGATGAGCATTGCGGAAATCCGCGAAACCACGATTGTGGGCGGCAAACGGCGCGTGCGCGCCTGCATGATGACCACCGCGACGACGGTGCTCGCGCTGCTGCCGGTGCTGACCTCCACCGGGCGCGGCGCGGACATCATGATTCCCATGTCGATCCCCTCGTTCGGCGGCATGCTGGTGGAAATGCTGACCACCTTGATTGTGCCCGTGCTGTACTGCGCGGTCAAAGAACGGCGGATGAAAGCGGCGGCGTAAAGCCGCAGTGTGGTTGGCGGACCGAGGCCGTGGCGCTCTCGCGGATGCTTTGCAGTCCAAGCCGGGCTACTTTTTTAAAATCCGGCGCCCCACCGAGCTTGCCTCGGTGGACGCAGAGATTGGGAAAACCAGCGGCATGCTTTATTATTCAATCTTAGTGGTTTTTTCCTTAATATCGGAATTTCAGACCGGAATCAACCGGCAATTGACACCCGCGCGGCATTTCGCTATACTTTATGCTGCACAACATGTTTGCATGTATTTTTGTAACTTACAATGAGAGACCGACGCAATGGCCTGGCATGAACATCGAGAGAAACGTCTGCGGCAGTCAAAGCTGCGCCGCACGCGCAATGTGGCGCGCAAAACCGCCGTCAAGAAAGCGGTCAAAGCCGTGCGCGCTGCCGCTGCCACGGGTGATGTCACCGGCGCCGCCGCCAAGGTGCGCACTGCCACCACGTTGCTCGCCAAAGCCGCGAAAACCGGCACCCTGCACAAAAACACCGCCGCGCGCCGTATTTCCCGCGTGGCCAAAGCCGCCAACAAAGCCGCGACCAAGGCAAAGTAGTCGCGACGGTTGGCAGGGGTGGTGGCAGCGCATGCTGCACGACGCACACAATGATGGTTGCACACGACCGCGCCGGTCGTGTGCGTATTCGCAGGGTGGCTGGGCCACCCTTTTTTCTTAAATGCAGTTTCTCACCGCACAGACTATTCGCGCGCTGGACGCGCAGGCCATCGCGGCAGGCACGCCGGCGGAGGTCTTGATGGAACGCGCCGGCTATGGCGCGTTTTGTTTTCTCACGCGCGTGGCGGCCCCGCCGGCGCGGCGCATTCTGCTGTTGGCCGGCAAAGGCAATAATGGCGGCGATGCCTTTGTGGTTGCACGCTATTTGTTTGAGCATGGGCGGCAGGTACAGGTGCTGAGTCTGGCGCCGGAATCGGCCTTGCGCGGCGATGCGCTGCTGAACTGGCAACGGTTGCGGGCGCGGGACGTGCTGGTGGAGATTGCCGTGGACGAGGCTGGCGTGCAGGCCGGGCTGGCACGCTGGCACGGCGACCTGATTGTGGATGGCATCCTCGGCACGGGCGCGCAGGGCGCGGTGCAGGGCGTGCCGCGCGCGGCGATTGACGCGCTCAATGCGCTGGCCGCACCAGTGCTGGCGCTGGACATGCCCTCCGGCCTTGACGCCACGACCGGCGCGGTGCTCGGTGCCGCCGTGCGCGCCACATGGACAGTCACCTTCGGCCACGCCAAACGTGCCATGCTCGATGCGCAGGCCGCGGCGTTGTGCGGGCGTGTTGAAATTATTGACATTGGTTTGCCGTGCGTCGCGCAGGATGCGCACGACGGCGTTGCGTGGGAATGCCTTTCCGCACGCGAAGTTGGCGAACTGCTCCCGCGCCGCGCGCTGGCCGACCACAAAAACCGGCACGGGCATGTGCTGGTGGTCGCTGGCAGTCGCGGCATGAGCGGCGCGGCAGTCCTGTGCGCGCAGGCAGCCTTGCGCGCCGGCGCGGGCCTCGTGACCGTGGCGGTGCCGGGTTCCTTGTTGCCGCTCGTCGCGCCGGGCATGCCGGCCTGCATGACGCTGCCGCTCGTCGACGACGGGCTGGGCGTCCTGACTGAACGCGGTGCGCAGCAGTTGTGCGCGTTTTTGCCGAAATTCACCGCGCTGGCGTGCGGGCCGGGGCTTGGTCAGGCGCCGGCGACCGCCGCCGCGCTGGCGCTCCTGCTCCCGCAGGTGCATTGTCCGCTGGTGCTGGATGCCGACGCGCTGAATCTGCTGGCGGCGCAGCCCGCACTGTTTGATGCACTGCCGCCACACACGGTGCTGACGCCGCATCCCGGCGAATTTGCGCGCCTGTGTGGCGACCGTGCGTGCGGCACGACCGATACCGCGCGCGTTGCGGCCGCGCAGCAGTTCGCCGCGGCGCGCCATCTGGTTTTGGTTTTAAAAGGATTTCACAGCGTGATTGCCGCGCCCGGCCTGCCGGCGACGATCAATCTCAGCGGCAATCCGGGCATGGCCACGGCCGGCGCCGGCGATGTACTGGCCGGCGTGATTGCGGCATTGCTAGGCCAGGGCCTGCCGCCGCGCGACGCCGCGCGCAGCGGCGCATATTTGCACGGCGTGGCGGGCGACATTGCCGCCGCACATACCGGCCAGGCCGCGCTGACGGCGCCCGACTTGTCGGCGCGCCTGGGCAACGCCTGGCGCTACTGCGGAGAAGACAGACAGACACGACAGATAAGGAATAGCACGGACCAGCACGGACAGAAAGGCGGACGCAGATGAACACGGACGAACACGGACAGGCACGGACGGATGAAGGGTTGATTCCAAAGCACGGCGGCTATCGGAAGCTGAAGACATTTCAGCTATCGACTCTGATCTATGATGTGACGGTTTTGTTTTGTGATAAATTCATTGAGCGGCGCAGTCGCACCCACGATCAGATGGTACAGGCGGCACGCAGCGGCCGGCAGAATATTGCGGAAGGCAGCGTGGATTCAGCCACATCCAAGAAAATGGAGATGAAACTTACCGGTGTGGCCAAAGGCAGCTTGGAAGAACTGCGCTTGGATGAATTTCGCGCGTGGGTGGCCGATGAGGTGCGCCGGGCAAAAGAAGGCAAAGCGCAAACCACGGACGGGCACGGACAAACACGGACAGAATCCGGGGCGGCGGATGCAGATGTCCGTGGTGGTTCGTGTCCGTCCGTGGCACTGCCGGCCGTGCTGGCCGCCAACGGCGCACTCTCCCTGCTGAACCTTTGCATTTATCTGCTCGACCGGCAACTGGCGGCCCAGGCAGCGGCGTTTGAGCGCGACGGCGGTTTCACCGAACGGCTCTATCGGCAGCGCACATTCCACCGGCAGCAAGGCACCCAATAAAGTCCGGCGCAGCCGCCTATTTCTTGTCGGCTGGTGCGGACTTGTCAAACATGCGCTGCGCCATTTTCATCTGGGCGGCGCGCATTTGCAGTTGCGACTCCTGAAATGCCTGGAATTTCTCGAACTGCTTGGGTGACATGAACGCGCGCGCCTTGTCGAGCGTGCTCGCGGAAATGCGCTCTTCCTGCTGCTGATACTTGGCGACGGCGTCACTGGTGTACTCGCCGGGGCGCGATTTTTTGGCGTCGAAGTAGTCGCCGCTCTTGCGCAACTCTTCGCGCGCACTGCCCATGGCGCCCACCAGTTTGTCCTCGGTGGCGCGATCAAGCGTGGCATCCGTGCCCGACAATTGCTGGCGGAACTGGCTCAAGACCATGCGTTCGTGTTCCGTTTTTTGATAGTCTTTGTAGCGCGCATAATTCTCGTCGCCGAGCATGTTTTTGATCATGCCATCGACTTGCGCCTGCTCTTTTTCAATCTGGGCCATGACGTCTTTTTCTTGTTGCACCGACAGGGATCCGTCCATGAGTTGCGCACTGAGGCCGACGGCGCCCATCTGGCGCTCGACCAGCAATTCACGAAAAGCGACGGCGTCCTCGTTCTGCAAGCCCAAATCCTGAATCAGGCCGGCGTACATGGGTTCGAGCGCCATTTTTGTTTGGGTGCGCAAGGTGTCTTTCATGGCCGGGTCTTTCAGCAGCGTGGCGAGCGACTGGGCAAAACCCTTGGCGCTGTCATCTGATTTTTTGGCGGGGTGCGTCGCCAGGGCGCGTTCGGCGGTCATGGCCGCGGCCGCGATGACCTGATTGCTGGCGGTGGCCGTCTCGAGCTGTTGCACGGCCTGCGCCAGTACGGCTGCGCGATTGGTGGCGGCATCATGCGCGACTTGCAGCGTCTGCACCTGGTGTTGCAAGGCGGTGTCGGTGACCGTGATGGTCTTGGTCGTGTCCTGGGCGCTGATCGTCAGCGATTGCAGCTCGTCCAGTTTGCGTTGCAGCGCGGTCGCTTTTTGTTGCTGATAGAGAAACAGGACTGCGAACAGCGCGGCCAGCGCAGTCAGCATCGTCATGGTAAAGCGGGTCATTATATACGCTCCTTCTGCGCGTGATTATGGCTTAGTATAGTTTTTCGCAGCAAAATTGTCAAACCCAGCGCCACGGCACCCAGGCCCATTTCGGGCACCAGCACGACATTGGTGCGCGTGCAGCCGCCGGCCGTCACCAGCACATTGGACACCATCACGGGCGGATACCCTGCCGCGGTGATGCGCAAATGATAGGTGCCGGCGTTGAGCAGGCGGTGGAAATCGCCGCAGGCGGGGTCCGTCATAATCTCGGAGTTGTCCTTGTCATAGCCGGGAATGCTGATCAGCGCGGCGAGTGGCGCGCCCAGGGGGCCGGTAACCACGCCGCGCACGCCCCGCAAGCTTTCCTCGATGTAGCCCAGCAGCGCATCGCGATTGTAATTCCAATACGCGGCAAATTGCGCTTCGGGCAAAACAAAGTAATCGGACAGTTCGATCGTCACTTCGCGGCCGCGGGCAAAATAGGTGAAGTAATCCTGGCGCCCGCCATTAACCTCATACCAGTCCCAGCCGTTGACAATGCCGTCTTCCTGGTCCGTCATGTAGCCGGCCGGACTGTTCGATTGGGCCGCATCGGCATAGGCGCGCGCAATGCGGATGAACCACGCATCGTCGGCATGGCGCCGCGGCCAGGTGTCCCATGGATAATTGACGACTTCGGCCCCACCGTGAAAATTGGCCGAGAGGGCAAAATGCTGGTTGGTGGCGAGCCGGATCATTGCCTCGGTTTCCGGCTGCCATGCGTGGCCGTCGGGATGCGGGCCGTCTTCCGGATCGGGGAAATTGCGATTGAGCTCCACGCCGTTGGCATTGTAACGCCGCGCGCCGCTGATGGTGGTGTTGCCGCCGTAATAGGTGCCGTCCGGATTGGCCAGCGGATTAATCCACAATTCGACGTTGGCGATGATGTTCGAGGCGCGCGCGACACTGCCGGCATTGGTCAGTAAATAGTCAATCAGGCGCAGCAGCAACATATAGCCGGTGGTTTCATTGCCATGCATGGCCGCGCTGTACAAGACTTGCGGCTCGTCCTCGCGCGTCCGGACATTGTCCGACAGGATTGCGCAAAGCAGCTGGCGGCCGTTGACAGAATTGCCGATATTGGTGACGCGGCAGAGCGCCGGATAGTCATGCGCAAAACCATACATCATCGAGGTGTAGGCGCCATACGTCGGGTATACATCCCAGGCGCCCTTGGCTTGCACGGCGCGCGGGTCGTCGGTCATGCGCGGGGTGAACAACGTGCCGGGATGCGGCAGGAGGGTGTAGGGCATCGCCAGGGACTGGAAACGCGCAAACTGCGCGGCGGTGGCATAGGCAACGACGGTCGTGCCGCGCACATTGGCAATCGAGACCAGTGGGGTGAGCGTGGCAAGTTGGGTGCGCGAGGTGACCGCGAAAGTGAAAAACCACTCGCCGGTGTCGGCCGTGGCAACCGCTGCGCACAGCCATGCCAGACCAGTCAGGCGGATCAGGAGACGCATGAAAAACCAAGTGCAGTGAACAAGGGCCGCAGGGCCGGCGGCACGGTGTGCAACTGCGCTTGCGGCCATTCGAGGCGCAGGGGATAGTTCTTGCGCAGGGCGTCGAAATGCGGGCCGTGCTGGTCGAGCGGCAGGTCGAGTTGCTGGCGCAGGCGCGCCGCGTCCGCCATGATGTCGTACACGGTGCGCGCCACATGCAGCAGCGCGGTTTCCGGCGCGGGCGCGGCCGTTACGGTGATCTGCGGTGCCGGCACGCCAGGCGGTAGCGCGGGCGCGTGCCAGTACGGCGGCCGGCCGAGGAACGCGCAGGCCGCGCGATGAATGATCCCGGTCGCGCGCACTTTGCTGGGCCATGAATAGCCGGCAATGTGCGGTGTGCCGATGAAGACGCGGTGCAGCAACTCGTTTGCCACGACCGGTTCGCCTTCCCAAACGTCCATAAGCACCCTCAGGTCGTCGTGGTCACGCAGACGTTGCAGCAAGGCGGTTGTGTCCACTACCGGGCCGCGGCAGGTATGCACCAAAATAGTCTGCGGCGCGAGGGCGCGGATGCGCCGCGCATCAAGCAGATGGCGGGTTGCGTCGGGCCCGGCGCTGGTCAGCGGCGTATGCAGCGTGACAATCTCGGCATCCAGCGCCGCCGCCAGCGCCACGCCCGGGAAATCCGGCTCGGCCCGCTGGCGGGGCGGGTCATGCAGCAACACCGTCATGCCCAGCGCCGCGGCGTACCGCGCGACCAGCGTGCCAACGTGCCCGACGCCAATCACGCCCATGCGTTTACCGCGCAACGTCAGGCCGTGCCGTGCCGCCAGCTCAAGCAGGCCGGTGATGACATATTCCGCAACTGATTCCGCATTTGAGCCGAGGGCGTCCACCGCCTGAATGCCGCGCTGGCGCAGGTACGCATGGTCAAGATGATCGCTGCCGCTGGTGGCCGTGGCGACAAAGCGCACGCGACTGTCGCGTAGCAATGCCGCGTCGACCTTGGTCACTGAGCGCACGAAGAGCATATCCACCGCACGCACATGCTCCGGCGTCATGGCCCGCCCGGCGCACGCGCGCACGTCGCCGAGTTGCGCAAAGGCCTCGCGGCCATACGGAATGTTCTCGTCGTAGAGAATGATCATGCAATAGATTATAGCACATTCACCGCGCATTGCGCCGGCGTTTTTGCTATACTTTAGGTCAGTATTGTTTTGTTCATCATTTTTGACAGGAGTTGCTGGTTATGACGCACACCCAAGTTCTCCAAGATGCCCGCGCCCGCATGCAAAAGGCGCTGGAACACCTGCAGCATGATCTGGCCGGCATTCGCACAGGCAAGGCCTCGGCGGCGCTGGTGCAGGACATCAAAGTCGACTATTATGGCACGCATACGCCGCTGCGCGACATTGCTGCCATCAACACGCCCGAACCGCGGCTGATCGTGATCCAGCCCTGGGATCAAAACGCCGTGCCCGGCATTGTCAAGGCGATTCAGGCGTCGAGCCTGGGTATCACGCCGGTTGATGACGGCCGGCTGGTGCGCGTGCCGATCCCCGAACTGACGGAAGAGCGCCGGCGCGATCTCGACAAGCACATCAAGCACATGTCCGAGGAAACGCGCGTGGCCGTGCGCAATATCCGCCGCGAGGAAAACGAGCGGCTGAAGAAACTGCAGAAAGACAGCACGATCACCGAGGACGACCAGCGCCATGCCGAAAAGGAAGTGCAGAAGATGACCGACGATTTCATCGAGAAAGTCAACGTCGTGCTGAAACACAAAGAGCAGGAAATCTTCACGGTGTAACCCGGCCAGACGGCACACTGGTGTAAAACGATGGGCGCGCCGGCCGTATATGTCTTGCGCTGTGTCACCTGCGGCCGCGACTATCCGGCCGCGCAGGCACCCGCATATGTCTGCCCCGCCTGTGCCGCGCAGCAGCAGCCCGGCCTGCCACTGCGGGGTGTCCTTGAATGTGTCTACGACTACGCCCGGTATCGCCGCACGCACGCCCCGGCGTCGGCCCGCACGAAAGTCCTGTTTCCACCGCTGCCGCACGCCGCGCGCCTGCTCGACGTCGGCAACACGCCCTTGTATCCAAGTCCGCGCCTGGCGCAGCAGGCCGGCCTGCGCACCATCTTGCTGAAAGACGAAACCGTCGAGCCGACGCATTCCTACAAAGATCGCGCGTCATGGCTGGTCGTGCAAATGGCGCTGGCGCAAAAGGCGGACACCTTGGTGTGCGCCTCGACCGGCAACGCCGCCAGCTCGCTGGCCGGCATCTGCGCCGCCGCCGGCCTGCCGTGCCATCTGTTTGTCTCGCGCCATGCGCCGCGCCCAAAACTGCTGCAATTGACCGCCATGGGTGCAACCCTGCATCTGGTCGACGGCACCTACGACGACTGCTTCGAGCAAAGCCTGCAGGCCACGCAGGCGCACGGCTGGTACAACCGCAACACGGCGTACAATCCATGGACGATCGAGGGCAAGAAAACGGCCGCGTGGGAGATTGCCTGGCAATGCGACTTTGACGTGCCCGAACAGATTTTTGTGCCGACCGGTGACGGCGTGATCCTGGCCGGCATGTTCAAGGGCTTTTACGATTTGCAGCAATTGGGCTGGCTGGCGCGCATCCCGCGCCTTGTGGCAGTGCAACCGGCGGGCGCAGATGCGCTGGCCACGGCTTGGGAGCGTGGCGAGGATGGCCGCGCGGCCCTGCGCGCCGACGCGGCGTCCTGCGCCGATTCACTGGTCGTGCGCGCGCCGCGCAATGCAGTCCTGGCCCTGCGCGCCCTGCGCGCCTGCGACGGCTATGCCCTGCGCGTGACGGATGACGAGATTCTGGCCGCGCTGCGCGCGCTGCCGGCCGCCACCGGCGTGTTTGTCGAGCCGGCCGCCGCCGCCGCCTATGCCGGTTTACTGGCCGCGCGCGCCCACGGCCGCATCACCGCCGGTGACCGT
This sequence comes from bacterium, assembly GCA_026398485.1. GTDB lineage: Bacteria > Auribacterota > UBA3054 > UBA3054 > JAPLST01 > JAPLST01. Next base: position 7,122 of record JAPLST010000501.1, on the reverse strand, counting down.
GCCGTGCTGCTGCTGACGGGCAGCGGCTTCAAGGACATGGCCTCGGTCGAACGCGCGCTGGCGACCGCCGCACCGCGATAATTCTGCTCACCCACGGCACCGCGCACCATGGCCAGCCACCCTACCGCGCCAGGCAACGCCACAGTGCTTCTCAGTCCACTTGCTTAGACTTCGTCGGGCTTCCGCCACTTTCGCTATTCATTCATGCGAAATTGCTGTCCTGATCCTATTTACCCCCACCGCTGTGCAGATCATGAGTTGTGGTTGTTCTGGTCCGGTTCTCCTCTCTCGTCACGCTATGATTTGAACGTATCCACCAATAAAAACCAGATGCAATTACCAAGTTCCAGTTCATTGAACAGGGCGACTGACAAACAAGCGGCAAGGAACACCAAGTAGAAAATCAGGAAAGGCTTTTCGTTTGCTGCGTCAAGTGTGCCGGCTCGTTTGAACTTTATGTAATGAAAAGGATAATTCACTGCCAGCAGGAACCCGAAAGCGCATACGGTAAATATTGCGCACGCGAAAACACGCAGGAAGTCCTCAAACAGCGCCATGTCTTTTCCGTGCTCCATGATCAACCCGACATGGATGAATGCCTTTCTGTATTGCAGCGCATCCACTACCAATGCTATAATATATGTTTCTAGCAATGACCAGTATATTGTCACGTAAAACGGGGTCCTCGTTTTTCGCGAGACTGATCGGAACACAAGAACAAAAACACACACAAATACAAGCTGGACAAATAGCAATGCCCCTAAATACAGCAATATCTGTACGGTCTCTGTGTCTGTTTGCATGATGCTCCTAAACCATAAATTGTGTCGCCACTGGTTTCCCGGACACGAACTTGCGTTAATTATGCTGTGTTCACTATAGCAAACCCCTCGCGGAATTACAGCAGACTTTTAAGGTCGCGCTGACGGCGAAAAAGTTGCAGCATCCAATAGCCGCACTGCGCATTGAATGCGGGAGCCGGCGATTGCGACACACAAAAAGATTGCAATCCGCGCCGATGACGGACTCTAAAGCGTGACAGTTGCTCTCGCCTTCGCAGCCACAGATTGGGAGCCGCGCTTCACGCCGGTTGTGGGACGGGATTCAGGCAACCTGACATCCCTGCCTGTGCCAGCGAGCCACAAAGCGACGACGGCGTCTTCATGGCGTTGCGACCCTCGCCACAGTTCAGCGCTACGCCGTGCTGTTTTGTTTGTGCGCGCTCAGCGCTTCTTCGCCGCGCGCCGGTTGAGCATCTTCTGCTGCGCGGCCTGCTCGCGCGCGGCCACTTGCCTTGTCGCGGCGGTCGTCAGTGGCTTCTTGGCCACGCGCCGGTGCAGTTCCTTTTGCGTCTTGGGCGGCAGCTTTTCATTACCCCACACGGCCTTCATGCCGTGCAGATAGCGGAACGCCTCGCGCCAGCGATGAATTTCAAGCGCGCCAATGCCGGGCATGTTCTGGCGCTGGGCCGCCGGCGGCAATGCCGGTGCAGCCACACACGGCTGCTGATACCAATACGCCACCGTCACGATGTCGGCCATGACGCAATTGGCGTGACCGATCTCAATGCTGCCACGCAACGATTTGGCAAAGCGGATCGGATCCTCAAGATGAAAACGATAGACATGCGTGCGACCCAGCCAGCCAGTCTGGCCGGTATTGATCCGGCCATAGCCAAAATACGGATGTTGATACAATTCGCGCGGACACCACGCGGTGTTGAAGTAGTCTTCCGTGCCGGTGCCGTGCAGCGAGGGCGGCCACGTTTCGCCGTCAATGAACCACATGTCATCGCCTTCGCCGTACCACATCGGCGATGGTGACTCCACGTAATAATTGACGCCGACATAATGGCCGCGGCCGCGCGTCGACAAAATCGGATGATTGTGCGCGTCGGTCAGATTGGGCTCGACGAACGAATACAGCGCGGCCCATTCGTTCTCGACGCCTTGCGCGGGCAAATGCAGCGAGCGGCGCCATCCGGCATGAAAGCGGCCCAGATCATCCGCCAGGGCGGGCATGGTTTCATAATCAACATAATAATAAAACGCATCGCAGCGCCCGCTCGATTCGTTTTCGATTTCAATCCGCGCGCCCTTCGCAAACGGCATCGGGAAATAACAGTTCAAGGCCTTGCCGGCCTGCGGCGAGGCGCACAAGGGCAGACTGATGAAGTTGTACTCCTCGCCCCAGCCCTGGCCGAAAAAGTCACCAACAGGACAGGCCACCGAGGGCTGTTCATTGCCGTCCCAATAGATGCGCAACACCATGTTGCGGCGGTACATCGGGTCTTTGTGGGCGATCGTGAACCAGATGTGGCGGATGACGCCGGCGCCGGCGATCTCGGCAATCGTGACCGTTTCGCCCGGCTCGATCGGGACACTGTCGGAGTTGCCGCCGGCGCGGTCGTAGCTGGAAATGCGCTGCGTGCGCGCCGTGGTCAAGGTAGCGAGTTGGGAAAGTGGGCCATTCATAAAAGTGAGTGTGAGTGGTGAAATGATGCAGGATTACAAAGAACGTTTGACGCGGCGGCGCAGCATGCGTTGCTGCGCGGCGAGTTCACGCGCAGCCGCCCCGCGGGCGCGCGCACTGCCCAGTGATTTCTTGAAAAAGCGCCGTTCGAGCGCGCGCTTGATTGCCGGCGGCCAGTCTTCATGACCCCAGACCGCCTTGCCGTGCAGCTCGTTGAATGCCCCGCGCCAGCGTTGCAGCTCATGCACGCCCAGCGCCGGCATGTTCTGCCGTTGCGCCACCGGTGGCAACAGTGGCACGGGCGCGCACGGCGTTTGGTACCAGTATGCCACCGTCACCGTGTCACTCTGCAGACAATTGGCATGGCCGACTTCAATGCTGCCGCGCAAGGATTTCTCGAAGCGGATCGGATCCTCGAGGTGAAATCGGTAGACATGCGTGCGGCCGAACCAGTCGGACTGACCGGCATTGATGCGCGGCGCGCCAAAGTACAAATGGGCGAATTGCTCCTTCGGGCCCCACGCCGTGTTGAAATAATCTTCCGTGCCGGTGCCGTGCAGCGAGGGCGGCCATGGTTCGCCGTCAATGAAAAACATGTCGTCGCCTTCGCCATACCAGAGCGGCGTCGGACTGTCCACATAATACTGCACGCCGACATAATGGCCGCGGCCGCGCGTGTCAATAATCGGATGATTGTACCGGTCGGTCACATTGAACGCGTGCTGGCCCATCCCCCATTCGAGTTGCGCGCCGGCCGCCGGCTGATGCAGCGAGCGCCGCCAGCAGGCATGGAACCGGCCGTCGGCGCAGTCGCTTGGGCGGCACTCCTCGTAGTCAATGTAATAGTAGCAGGCGTCGCATGCCTGCGCTGATTGGTTTTCCAGTTCGAGCCGCGCGCCGCGCGCGAACGGCATCGGGAAATAGCTGACCAGCGCGTTGCCGTCTTTCGGCGCGGCGCAGACCGGCAGCGCCACGTAATTGTAGCGCTCACCCCATCCTTGCCCGAAGAAATCGCCGACCGGACATGCGACCGACGGCTGCGCACAGCCATCCCAATACATGCGCAGCACAAGGTTGCGGCGGTGCATCGGGTCGGCATGGTTGAACGTGAACCACAGATGGCGGATGACGCCGGCACCGGCAATCTCAGCCAGGGTGACGGTGGCGCCCGGCGCGATGCGGATGCAGTCGGTGTTGCCGCCGCCGCGGTCATAACTGGAGCACCGCCGGCTGCGGGCCGCAGTAATCCGGGGAAGTGTGTCGAGCAGGCCGGCCATGGGTCAAGTCTCCAGAAAACTAACGCGGTGATTCGTTGCAGTGACGCAGCGGCAGACCGGTGTAAATCTGGCGCGGGCGCGCAATCTTGCGGTCCTTGTCGCGCAGCATTTCGTTCCAATGCGCGATCCAGCCCGGCAGGCGGCCGAGCGCAAACATGACCGTGAACATGTTCTCGGGAATGCCGAGCGCACGATAGATGATGCCACTGTAAAAATCAACATTGGGATACAGATGCTTGCTGACAAAATATTCATCCGCCAGCGCTTTTTGCTCAAGCTCAATGGCGATCTCGAGCAACGGGTCGCTTACCCGCATTTTCTTGAGGGCCTTGTCGCAGGCCTCCTTGATAATCCGCGCGCGCGGATCGTAGGTTTTGTAGATGCGATGGCCGAAGCCCATCAGGCGGAACGGGTCGGCCTTGTCCTTGGCGCGCCGGAGGACCGCGTCAATCGTCGCGTTGCTGTCGCGAATCTGGCGCAACATGTTCATCACTTCCTGGTTGGCGCCGCCATGCAGCGGGCCGGACAGGGCGCTGATCCCGGCCGAGATCGTGGCGTACAAATTGACTTGCGCGCTGCCGATGATGCGCACCGTGGTCGTCGAGCAATTCTGCTCGTGGTCGGCATGCAATACCAGCAGCAAGTTCAACACGTCCACAATGTCCTGGTCAATTTCATAGGGTTTGACCGGCGAATGGAACATCATGTTCAGAAAATTGGCGCAATAGGACAGGTTGTGGCGCGGGTAGACCATCGGCTCGCCAATCGATTTTTTGTAGGCGAAGGCCGCCAGGGTGCGCACCATCGAGATCAGCCGCGTCGCGCTTGAATCAATGTCCTCCTGCAGCGAGAGCAAGTCGACATTCGGGTAAAAGGTGGCCAGGGCGTTGATCATGGTCGAGAGAATGTGCATCGGGTGCGCGCCGCGCGGAAAGCCGTCGAAGAAATGGATCATGTCTTCATGCACCAGTGAATACTCGGTCAATTTGCGCGAGAACAGCGCGCGCTGCTCCTTGCCGGGGAACTCGCCATGCAACAGCAGATAGGCCGTGTCAACAAAGGTGGTTTTGCCGGCGATGTCCTCAATCGGGTAGCCGCGGTAGCGCAGGATGCCGCGCTCGCCGTCAATATAGGTGATCGCGCTGTGGCATGCGGCCGTGTTTTGATACGAGTTGTCGTAGGTCACCAAGCCGGTCTCGCGCCGCAAGCTGCTGATGTCAATGGCCTTCTCGCCTTCCGTGCCGGTGACGACCGGGAAGGTATGCGTCTTGCCTTGGTAGATCACGTCGGCATGGTCAGTATTCATGCGCCTCGCTGTGGGTACATTTGTATAAAACGTTGCATAGGTGGATTATAGTAGCGAAAACGCCCGCGCAGCGCAAGCGCTGGATTGCCTGCCTCGCAAATTCAGCTATAGGGGAAAGTGCGAACCTGACGTAGCCAAATCTGTTGTGGATCCTGCGCGTGCGTGGCCGGATGCGTGGCCGGAGGGTGAGGTAGGGCGGTCAGGCCCTGACCGCCGTTGCTGCATGCGCGCACACGCCGGTGATAACATAGCACAGCGACGACCGCGGCGGTCAAGGGCCTGACCGCCCTACCTGGCTACGCGCTCTACGCCGGCGGCTCCCGTGGCAGGATCGCCGCAAGGGAATGCGGCTCACTTCCTTATCGCGGAATTTCAGACAATCCCCTTGCCCCATGCCGAAGCCGTTTTTGTTATACTATCTACATTAGCTGCTGCTCTTATATAATGTTACACGGGGAGTTATCTTGATGCGCCAACTTATTCGCGCCGCCTTGTTCGATCTCGATGGGGTCGTCGTCTTCACCGACAAGTACCATTATCTCGGCTGGAAGCGCCTGGCCGATGAACAAGGCTGGGCTTTTGACGAGCAGGTCAATCATCTGTGCCGCGGCATTCCGCGGCTGGCTTCGTTGCAGGTCATTCTGGATCACAACCGCATCACTCTGCCGGCCGCCGAAAAAGACCGCCTGGCCAATGTCAAGAACGAGTATTACAAGGAACTGCTCGCGACCATCACCATCGCCGATGTCTGTCCGGGTGTGCTTGGTTTTCTGGATGCGCTGGCGCGGCGCGACGTGCCGCTCGGCCTGTGCTCGTCCAGCAAGAATGCCGGCGCAGTGCTCGACGCGTTGCGGCTGACCAAGTATTTCCGCACCGTCGTCACGGGCCACGACATTCAGCGCGCGAAACCGCATCCGGAGATTTTCTTGAAAGGCGCGGCCGGCCTGGCGGTTGCGCCTTTTTTCTGCGTGGTCTTTGAGGATGCCGAGTCGGGGGTGGCCGCCGCCTTGTGCGCCGGCATGCACTGCGTCGGGGTCGGCACACCGGCACTGCTGCCGAACGCGCCCGCCACCATCACGGATTTCTCGACCATCGACCTGGCGTGCCTGCTGGCCAGCGCGCGCCCGGGTTGAGCGGGTGGGTGCGCAGAGACCGCCACGATCCCGCCGCTAAAGGGTTCAGGGAATGCGAATATCGAATATCGAACAAGGAATGACCAATGTTGAAGTTCTGCGCAGAAACTTCGACCTTCGATATTCCTTGCTGATTGGAGTCCCGTCAAAGGCGGGATTCAATATTCGCTATTCAGCAGCGGGTTCAGGGAAAAACGATTTTGATGCAAACCCATTTTGTGCAAAATGAATTGCGGCAATTCATTTTTATAGCCAACGTGGATCTTCATTAACTTCAACGGAGTTTGCCATGAAGCGCAAATCACTCTTGCAGGTTATGCTCATGGGCGGTGTGCTGTTGTTGCTGTCGTCCTGCTGGCGCGACATCACCGGCTGGTTTTCCAGCACGGCGGACACGACCAGCACGACCGGCGCCGCCAGCACCAGCGCGGCGCCCGCCACACCTGCAGCGGCAGCGGCCACCTTGCCGTTTGGCGTCACCATCGGCGGACAAACCGCCCGCGTCAAGCCGCCACTGGATCAGTTTGGCACCTTGGCTGGGCCGGTCGCGCCCGATGCCGTGATCAGCGTCGCCGCCAGCGTTGATTCAGTCATCGTCAACGCCTTCCCCTGCGATGTCAGCGGCAGTGTCGACAGCGGTGCGCAACCCTCCATCATTGTCATGCAAAAAACGACGTCGGCAAAGTTGAGTGATACCCTCGACAAGAAAGCGTTGACGCCCGGCAAGTACATGCTGAATGTAGTGGCCGGCACGGTGGGCACGGCGCGCTTGGTGATTGACGTGCAGTAACGCACGCCACCATTACCGCAGGAACAGCCCCAGTGCCAGCAACGCCGGCGTCAGCACGGCCATGGCTGCATTGGTCGCCAGCGCGCGCGTGCTGACCTGCGTCTGCGCGATGATCTGGCGCGTCTCGCGCAGGACCACCAGCGC
>JAPLST010000085.1 GCA_026398485.1 bacterium | reverse complement strand
GCCTTGGTGGTGTAAAACGGCTCGAAAATGTTGCTCAGGGTGGCCTTGTCCATGCCGCAGCCGGTGTCGCTGACCGTCAGCACGACATAGTCGCCCGGCTGCAACCCGTCATGGTGCGCCGCTTGCATCTCGTCGACATGGACGTTGCCGGTCGCGATGTGGATGGCGCCAATGCCGTCAATGGCGTCAATGGCGTCGCGCGCGTTGACGCACAGGTTGGCCATGATCTGGTCAACCTGGCTGGGGTCCATGCGGATCGGCCACATGCCCGCGTGCGGCGCCCAGACCAGCTCGATGTTCTCGGCGATCAGGCGGCGCAACATTTTGAGCATGCCTTCGACGGTGTCGTTCAGGTCGAGGATCCGGGGCGCGATCGTCTGCTTGCTGGCGAAGGCCAGCAATTGGCGGGTCAGGTCGGCCGCGCGCCGGGCCGCGCTTTGAATCTCCGCCAGCTCGGCACAGCGCGGATCCGCCGGGTCGGTCTGTCTGATGACCAGCTCCGTGCCACCCAGGATGGCCTGCAGAATGTTGTTGAAATCGTGGGCCACGCCGCCCGCCAGGCGCCCCACGGATTCCATCTTGCGGGCCTGGCTCAACTGCGCCTCCAGATTCAAATCCGCGCTGATGTCGCGCTTGACCGCGACATAGTTGGCGATCGTGCCGGCCGCGTCGCGCACGGGCGAGATGGTCGCCTCTTCGGTGTACAGCGCGCCGTTCTTCTTGCGGTTGACGAAGCGCCCCTGCCAGGTATTCCCGCTGCAGATGGCCTGCCACAGCGCGTGGTAATACGCCGCGTCCTGCTGCCCGCTCTTGAGCAGGCGCGGGTTTTGACCAATGGCTTCCGCGCGGGTGTAGCCCGTCACCGCTTCAAAGGCCGGATTGACGTACTGAATCAGCCCCTGCGCATCCGTCACCACGATGATCTCGGCCGCCTGCTCAATCACCGTCGCCAGGCGTTTGAGATCGGCCTCGGCCCGGGTGTGATCCTCAAGGATGCCCAGCAGGTCGATCCGGGCCTGGTTGCTCTCGGCCAGCAGCGTGCGGATCTGCTCTTCCGCCTGCTTGCGCGCCGTGATGTTCTCATGCATCAAGACAAATCGGTCAGGCTGCCCTTGGCTGTCAAAGATGGGGAACACCAGCATGTGGAGCCACACCGGCACATCCGGAAATGCGGCGACCAAGGCATGCGCATTGTAATAGATATCAGGAAAATCAACGACGGCGCCGTTTTTAACCTGTTCAAGCAAGTCGCCAAATCCTTGTTGCAGCAATTGAAAATCAGTAAACACAGAATAGCCCGGGGGTGGCACTGCGCCAAAAAGGCGGGTGTGGGCGGGATTTACTTTAAGGGTAAAACCGCCCCGGTCTATTATTTGGATCGACATGGGATTTTCATCGATGATGTCGTTCAAGATGCGATCCGCCTGCTTGCGCTCGCTGATGTCCTGCATCACCCCATGCACGGCGACTAGCCGGCCGGCGCTGTCCGCCTGGTAGTTGGCGCTGTTGCGCAGCCAGACGATCCGCCCGTCGCGCGTCAGCACCCGGTACTCCAGGAAAAATGACTGGCCGGTGTGGTTGTGGCGGGCAACCTCCGCCACCATCAGGTCGCGATCCTCGGCAGCCACTTGCCGAACCCACAGCGCGGGATCGGCCAGCCATTCCGCCGGCGTGAAGCCCAGCAACGCCTGCACTTGGGGGCTGATATAGACCGTGTGCGGGACCGGCAGGAGCTCCACGATATAACTGATGACCGGCAACTGCTCGGCCAATTGGCAAAAACGCGCCTCGCTCTCCCGCAGGTTTGTGTCGCGCGTGCGAATGGCCCGCCGGCTGCGCTGGAGCAATGCCGCGAGCAGGCCGAGCATGACCGCGAGCGTGGCCAGGGCCGCCGGCAGCGCCGCGCGCGCGGCCACGTTCCAGCGCCAGCCCGCCGCGTCGATGTCCATGCCTAACACCGTGCCCGTTACGCCGGCGTGCAGCGGCACGAACGCGCTGACCCATGTGCCCCTGCGATCATTATATGGGCCGCGCACCGTTTCCCGCCCGGTGGCGAACACGGCATACAGGGCGCGGGGCGCATCGGCATAGGCCTGCCCGGGTGGCGAATAATCCGATGAGCCGGCGGGTTCCGAATCCGCATTGATAAAAATAAGGCCGTTGGGCCGGCGCTGCATCAGGTACAAGAAGCGGCAACGCGGATTGGCATCGCGGATCAGCGACAATTGCTCTTTAAGCCGCAGGTAATAAGGCAACGCCACGTCGGCCGCCGTGCCGTGCAACGCGGCCACCTGCTGCACGTTGACCGCCATGGCCACCATGCGCGCCTGCTGCAGCAGTTCGGCGCGCAACTCCCGGTCGGCCCACCGCGCGGCCAGCCATGTGGCGCCGACGATCAGCGCCGGAATCAGCGCCGCCAGCAGCCATGACGATGGCCGCATTATGCGCATGCGTTCTGTGCCGGGAATAGGGATCACAGTTCATCGTTCATCGTTCATCGTTCAATTTCAAATTTCAAATCTCAAATTTCAAATCTCAAATTTCAAAT
>JAPLST010000507.1 GCA_026398485.1 bacterium | reverse complement strand
TGTTGCTGTGCTCCATTATTGCCTTATCAGAGAAACTGCAGCGATCAACACAAATGTCCCTGTAAATGGATATTGAAATATAGGTGCAAAAGCCAAAGACAATCACGTTGACGAAAACTAAAGCCGCTGATATTCGCGTGAACATTAGGACACCATTAATCTTATTCAATTAAGAAAAGAAGCGGGGGCAAGCATAAGTTTGCAGTTTGTGTCTGCCGTTCGTTAGCGGAGCCGAGGAAGGTTCGTGCTTTTCAATCGTCCACGGCGCCGGTAAAATTGCCGCCTCAGGCCGGACAGAAACAGCGAACCAACCACGAAGTGCGCGCGCGCTGGCATCGGGTATCCGGTTCATTTCCGAGGCTTCTTTGAAACTTTGTATGCGGCTTGTGCCTCATGCACAGCCAGTGGCAGTTTCTGTTTCTGCCCAAGCGCCTCGTTGACCACTACCAAGTTGCCGTCGTCTTCCGCAGTCAGTTGCGCATTGGCGTTCAGCAATTCGATGCCATACACGGTTCCGTCGGGCGCGATGTCCACGTTCAATTCATCACTCACCCGGATGGTATCCACGTGCGCCGTCTTCTCGTGCAACCGAAGATAGGCGATGTTGTGTTTGGGATCGTAGGTCACTTTCACAACGCCTCTTTGCCAATGATAATATCGTGTTTGCAGAATATCATCTGATAGTTCTTACCGTCGGTCGCAGTTGTTAAAAGATCCTTAACAACCGAAGGATGATATTCAGAACCGCGTGCTGCCTTTCGATGCCAGATATTCATTGCTTACAATAACGTTATGGCGAAAGTATACCCAGACAACAGATGAAAGTCAATCGCACCGCGTGCCGCTTTCCAACATGTCGTGCCGCCTGCCATTCCTCCAATCTTCCAACCTTCCATCCATCCATTCTGTTAGATGTCGACGGCGTACTCCGGGTACAACTGGCGATGCTCGAGCGAGTGGATGCGCGACCGCGCCGCGCGAATGGCTTCGTCCGTCAGTTCGGCGATGCACAAGCCCGGCGTCTCGCCATCCATCTGCGCGAGCACCTCGCCCCACGGACTGATCACGCACGAGTTGCCGTGACTGTGGCAGTCGCTGTCGGGAATCGGGCCGCATTGGTCCACCGCGACGACATACGCAAGATTTTCGATCGCGCGCGCCTGCAGCAGCGGCAGCCAGTGCGTCCGCCCGGTCGTCTGCACAAAATCGGCGGCGACAATCAAAACGTTCGCGCCGCGCTCGACCAGCGCGCGAAACAGTTCGGGAAAGCGGACGTCATAGCAAATGGAAAAGCCCAGCACGAACGGCGGCTGCGGCATTACCACCGGCGTCTTGCCAAAGAGGAACAAATCGCTTTCGCGGTAGAGCAGCGCGCCGTCGCGGTAAAACTCGAACAAGTGCATTTTGCGGTAGGTCGCGCGCAAGCCGCCCTGCGCGTCGAACGCGACCGTCGTGTTGTACAGCCCGCCGTCGGCCGCTTCAATGATGCTGCCCCACACCGCGCCGATGCGCAATTCGGCCGACAGCGCCGCGAGCCGCTCGGTCAGCGGGCCGGGCACGCGCTGGGCGTGGGCGCGATAGCCGTCATCCGTGCCGCGAAACAGGGCGTTTTCGGGAAAGACGATCAGCGCGGCACCGGCCTGCGCCGCCGCGCGCATGTGCGCGGCGCACTGCGCAAGATTTGCCGCGGTGTCCGGGCTGCTGTTCAGTTGTGCCAAAGCAAGGCGCATGCTAAAGGGTTCAGGGTTCAGGGCTGCTTGGAGTCCCGCCATAGGCGTGGATTCAGGGTTCAGGGTTCAGGGTTCAGGGCTACAGAGTCATTGAGTGTTCGATATTGGATATTCATCAGCAATCACGGTTCACGGTTCAGAAAAGTATGAAGCCGGAACGCCGAAGTCAGCGCAGATGCTGCGTTTTGCACTTTTGCGTTCAGCGTTCATCGTTCAGCGTTCATGCCGGCACATTTTCATACAGCCAGGTCGAGAGGTACCGTTCACCGCTCGATGGCAGGACCGTGACGATCAGCTTGCCCTTGTTCTCCGGGCGGCGCGCGACTTGCAGCGCGGCCCAGACATTCGCGCCACTCGAGATGCCGGCCAGAATCCCCTCTTCCCGCGCCAGCCGGCGCGCGATGTCGCCGGCATCCTCGTGCCGCACCTGGATGATTTCATCAATCAATTCGCGCCGCAGCACGTCCGGGACAAAGCCCGCGCCAATGCCTTGCAGCTTATGCGGCCCGGCTTTGCCGCCCGACAGCACGGGCGAGTCGACCGGCTCGACCGCAATCGCCTTAAAGCCCGGCTTGCGCGCCTTGAGCGCCTCGGCCACACCGGTGATCGTCCCGCCCGTGCCGACGCCGGCAATGAAAATATCGACCGTGCCGTCGGTGTCGCGCCAAATTTCCTCGGCGGTGGTGCGGCGATGCACGTCCGCGTTGGCAGGATTCTTGAATTGCTGCGGAATGAACGCGTGCGGCGTTCCGGCCGCCAGTTGTTCGGCTTTCTCGACCGCGCCGCGCATGCCTTTGTCGCCGGGCGTCAGCACCAATTCGGCGCCCAGCACTTTCAGCAATTTGCGCCGTTCGATGCTCATCGTCTCGGGCATGGTCAGGATCAATTTGTAGCCGCGCGCGGCACAGACAAAGGCCAGCGCGATGCCGGTGTTGCCGCTGGTCGGCTCGATGATCACGGTCTTGGCGGTGATCTTGCCGGCGTGCTCAGCCGCCTCGATCATGGCCAGGCCGATGCGGTCCTTGACGCTGGCCAGCGGATTGCGCATTTCGAGTTTGACGGCGATCGTCGCGTGCAAGCCTTTGGTCAACTTGTTCAGGCGCACCAGCGGCGTGTTGCCGATCGTGGCAGTGATGTCTGGATGCATGTTCATTTCAGTGCCTTTACAATGGAGGAATTTTGTTCAGCAACAAAATTTAGTTAGGCGGTCGCGAGGCGCAGGGCCTGGTCAATGTCGGCCTTGATATCCTCAATGTGTTCGAGGCCGACCGAGACGCGAATGTAATCCGGCGTGACGCCCGTCGCGGCCTGCTCTGCCACGGTCAATTGCTGATGCGTGGTCGAGGCCGGATGGAGCACCAGCGTTTTGGCGTCGCCGATATTGGCCAGATGCGACAGCAGTTTGACATTGTTGATGAATTTCTTGCCGGCCGCGAGCCCGCCTTTGATGCCGAAACCGAGCAGGCCGCCGAAGCCGCGCTGCAAGTACTTCTTCGCCACTGCGTGGCTGGGATGCTCCGCCAAGCCGGGATAATTGACCCAACTGACGGTCGGCTGTGTCTTGAGCCATTGGGCCAGCGCCAGTGCGTTTTGTGAATGGCGCTCCTGCCGCAATGGCAGCGTCTCGAGCCCCTGCAGAAACAAGAAGGAATTGAACGGACTGAGCGCCGCGCCCGTGTCACGCAGCAAGGTTACGCGCACTTTCAAGATGAAGGCCAGATTGCCCGCGCCCGGAATATTGCCGAACGCATCCCAATATTTCAGGCCGTGATAGCTCGGATCCGGCTCGGTGAACTCTGGGAATTTGCCGTTGCTCCAATTGAATGTGCCGGCATCCACAATCACGCCGCCAATCGAAGTGCCGTGCCCGCCAATGTATTTCGTGGCCGATGCGACAATGATGTCCGCGCCAAACTCGAACGGGCGCACCAGGCCGACGCCGACCGTGTTGTCGACGATCAGCGGAATGCCCGCGTCATGCGCGATCTTGGCGATTGCCGTGAAGTCGGGCACGTCCAGTTTGGGATTGCCGATCGTCTCAATATAAATTGCGCGAGTGCGCGCATCAATCGCCTTCGTGAAGCCCGCCAGATCCTGCGAGTCGACGAATGTCACCGTGCGGCCCAGCTTCGGCAGCGTGTTGTGAAACAACTGGTACGTGCCGCCGTACAGATTGTTGCCCGAGACAATGTTGTCGCCCAATTGCGTGATGGCCAGCACGGCATAGAATACGGCCGCCGAGCCGGACGCGACTGCCAGCGCGCCCGTGCCGCCCTCGAGCGCGGCCACGCGTTGCTCGAAAACGTCCGAGGTCGGGTTCATCATGCGCGTGTAAATATTGCCGAATTCCTTGAGGGCAAAGAGATTGGCGGCATGCTCGGTGCTCTTGAAGACATACGAGGAGGTCTGGTAAATCGGGACGGCGCGCGCGCCGGTAGTCGGGTCGGGCTGCTGGCCGGCGTGCAAGGCGAGGGTTTCGAGATGGTGGGCAGTGCTCATTGGGTTTCCTTTTCGATCGCGGTTATATTTACTACTAATATTATAGCTTCTATTACTTTCAATGCTGCCATGATACCATATTTTCCGTAAATTGTCAAATCTCATTGACAATTTACGGAAAATACTGTACACTGCTATACATGACCATATTTGTAGTATATTTATGAAAATATCGTGCAAAGCGCAATACGCGGTGCGCTTGATGCTGCATCTGGCCGGGACGCACAGCCAGAAGTATGTGTTGCTGCGCGAGATTGCGCGTGCGGAACATATTTCCGAAAAGTTTCTCGGGCAGATCGTGATGCCGCTGCGGCGGCGCGGTCTGTTGCGGGCCGGGCGCGGCGCGCACGGCGGGTATGCCCTGGCGAAAGAGCCGCGCGAGATTTCGGTGGAGGACATCGTCGAGGCGGTCGAGCGTTACATGGCGAAGGCGTGATTGCGCTGGCCGAGCGGCCGCGGCGGCCGGACGCGACGCGCGCCTCGGCGCGCTGTGTCAACCAGCATGTCTGGCAGCGCGTCAGTCGCGCGATCCGGCGCGAACTGGCGGCGATCACCCTCGACAAACTGTGGCGTTTGCAGAAGCAGTTCCGGGACGACCCGGACACCGCGATCGAGTATGTGATTTGAGATTTGTCGTGCGATGTTGGCCAAGTATGTCGTCAAGTATCGACGTTAATAATGAGTGCGCTTGCTTAATTGCATTCCAATTGTAGCCGCGGGCGCGGACCGCGGCAGGCAGCGCCGCCCTCACCGCGGGCGGCTACACGATGCGCGTCTGGTGTGGCCGCGGGCGCGGACCGCGGCAGGCAGCGCCGCCCTCACCGCGGGCGGCTTACAAGTTAGTAAGCGGTCACTTGTCAGTTTCTGTCATGCCTTCACATGTTCATTGATCAATGAACAATGACCACTGCCAAATTTACCTTGACCCGCCCCCGGTGCCATAGCGGCGGGAGAGCCAGACATCCATCCACACGGCCAGCACCAGCACGGTGCCGCGCGCAATGGTTTTCAGTTCCGGCGTCACGGCCAGCAAGGTCATGCCGTTGAGCAGCGTGGCCATGATCAGCGCGCCGAACAGCACGCCCAGCACGGTGCCGCGCCCGCCCTTCAGACTGGTGCCGCCAATGACACAGGCGGCAATCGCATCCAGTTCCATCAAATTGCCGACCGTCGTGGTGGAATAGCCGCCATACGCCGTCTGCATGAACCCGGCCACGGCCACGATGGCGCCCAAGGCCACATAGGCGCAGATCACCACCGCGTTCACATTGATGCCCGACAACACGGCCGCATCCTCGTTGCCACCGATGGCGTACAGATAGCGGCCAAACGAGGTGTGCTGCGTGATCACTTGCGTGGCCCACGCGACCACGCCGAGTATGACCAGCGCCAACGGCACGCCTTTGTATAAATTCAGCACCACGATGAGCAGCAACAACGCTTGCAGGCCGATGAATGTGCCGATGAACGCGGTCTGCGCCTCGTCCACTGGCAGGCCGTGCGCCCGCCGCAGCCGCCGCGCCCGCACGCGACTGACGCTGATGCCGAGCGCCACCAAGCCGCCAAGAACATAACTCGCCCACTCCGGCAAGTAGTACGTCGTCAGCAGGGAGTAGATGTTCTCCTGCCCGCCCACCGCGACGGGAATGGTGGCGTTGTGAATGATAGCCCAATGCAATCCTTTGAAGATCAGTAAGCCGCCCAAGGTGATGATGAAGGCGGGAATGCGCCAGCGGCTGATCAGCGCGCCCATCAGCGCCCAGATTGCCATGGCCAGCAGCAGGGTTGCCAGCAGCGCCAGGGCGGGCGGCCAGCCCGGCATGCCCGGCCAGATGAAGTCGGGCTTGACGATCAGCACCGCGGCCAATCCGCCCAGCATGCCCACGCCGCTGCCGACCGACAAGTCGATCATGCCGGGCAGCAGCACGAGCAGCATGCCCAGCGCGAGCACGGCGGTGATTGCGAGTGAAAAACGCGGCGATGCCCAGCAGCGCAATGCCCAGTGCCAGAAAACGAACCTCAATGCTTTTCTTCATGCGGCGTGTCCTTTGGGAATCCGCTGTGAAAGGCCATAGCAGCCGTCAACAGCCGCTCCGGCGTTGCCTCGGCGTGCGTGAAGCAACCGCCAACCTGCCCGGCGCTCAACATCATGATCCGGTCGCTCATGCCCAGCAGTTCGGGCATTTCGCTCGAGACCAGCACGACGGCTTTGCCCGCGCCGGTCAGGCGGTTGACCAGTTCGTACACCTCCACTTTCGCACCCACGTCGATGCCACGCGTGGGTTCATCGAGCAGCACTACGCCGGGCGCACACAGCAGCGTTTTGCCCAGCACCACTTTCTGCTGATTGCCGCCGGAGAGCGCCGCAACGGCACTGTCCAAGCCGGTCAAGCCGGCGCGCGCCACCTGACGCAGGGACGCGAGCGAGAGATTGAAGCCGACGCTCTGGTCGAGCACCAGCCCATAGCGTTTGCGGTCTTCGGAGACCAATGCGACGCCGCGCGCCATGGCGTCCGCCGGCGTGTGCGGCTGGTACGGCACGCCTGTGAGTGTGACATTGCCCGCCACGCGCCGGCCAAAGGCGCCGAACAAATGCAGCAGCAACTCCGTGCGGCCCGCGCCCATCAGCCCGCCGATCCCCAGCACTTCGCCCGCGCGGATGTTGCAGGACACGTCGCGCAAGACCATGCGCCCGCTGCGCGGATCCGCCACGCTCACGCCGGACAGCTCCATCAGCACGGGGCCGGGCGCCGACCGCACGCGCGGGAAAAAATCCGTGATCTCACGGCCGACCATGTGGCGGATGATGTCCTGGCGCGTGCTGCCGGCCGACGCCACCGTGACGATGCTGCGCCCGTCGCGCAACACCGTGATGCGGTCGGCCACGCGAAACACTTCGCCGAGTTTGTGCGAGATGTAGACGCAGGTGATCCCGCGACTGCGCAGCTGCTGCACAATGCCCAGCAGCGTCTCGACATCGCTGTCCGTCAGCGCCGCGGTGGGCTCGTCGAGCAGGAGGATGCGCGATCGTTTGGACAGCGCCTTCACAATCTCGACCAGTTGTTGCTGGCCGACGCCCAGCTCGCCGACGCGCGCGCCGGAATCAACGGCGATTCCATATTCGCGCAGCAGCCCTTCCGTGTCGGCGTACACTTTGTTCCAGTTGATCGTCCCGCCCCACGTGCGCGGCTCCGCGCCCAGATAAATGTTCTCCGCCACGGTCATGTCGGGCACCAGCGCCAGTTCCTGGTGGATTGCCGCAATGCCGGCCCGCGCGGCCTCGGCGGTCGAGCGAAAGCGCACCTCCCGGCCGGCGAGCGTCACCGTGCCGGCATACGTGCCGTGCGGCCAGACGCCGGACAGCACCTTGATCAGCGTTGATTTGCCCGCGCCATTCTCGCCGCACAGCGCATGCACTTCGCCCGCCCGCAGGTCAAAGCCCACGCGCTCCAGCGCGGCCACGCCGGCAAAGTGCTTGCTCAGGTTCTGCACCTGCAGCAGTGGAACGGGCTCGGTCATGCGTTATTTTGCGGCGGTGCCGTAGATATCGGCCGCGGTGTGAAATTCGTCGGCGACGACGGTCTGCCGCAAGTTGTCCCGGTCGACCGCAACGACATCGAGCAGCACGGCCGGAACGGCTTTGAACCCGTTGCTGACGCTGCCGTTGGCGACGACCGGCTTGCCGCACGCCATGGCGTACGCCAGTTCCGCCGCGCGCTCGGCGAGTTTCTTGATGGGCTTGTAAATCGTCATCGCCTGCGTCCCGTTGGCGATCCGCTGGCACGCCACCACCTCGGCATCCTGGCCGGTGCTTGGATCGCGCCGCCGGCCGTACCGTCATTCGAGACCAGCACGGCATCAAAGGCCGCGCCTTTGGTCAAGGCTGCATTCATGATTTTCTTGGCGTTGGCCGGGTCCCAGTCGGCCGCCCAGTCTTCGTGCACGACCGTGATGTCGCCGCGCGCAATCAGCGGCTGCAGCACCAAGTCCTGGCCTTCCTTGAACAACGCGGCATTGTGATCCGTCGGCGCGCCGTAGATGCGCACGATGTTGCCGCGCCCGCCCGGCAGATGCGCGACGAGGTAGCGCGCCTGGAGCTCGCCGACGCGCACATTGTCAAAGCTCAGATACAGGTCGAGATCGCACTCCTCGATCAGGCGGTCATAGGCGATGACCGGCACGCCGGCGCGCTGGGCCTCGCGCACGCCGGCCGCCATGGCCGCGCCGTTGTGCGGCACGATGACCAGCGCATCAACTTTGTTGGCCAGCAGCGCCTTCACGTCCTGGATCTGGCGCGTGTCATCGCTGTTGGCCGACTGGACACTGACGCGCGCGCCAAGCGCGTTCGCCCGGGCCGTGAAATAATCGCGGTCGCGCTGCCAGCGGGCTTCCTTGAGCGTGTCCAGGGAGAGGCCGATCACCAGCGGGCGCGGCTCCCCGGCTGCGCGCCCGGCACTCAGCGCGCCGCGCCGCGACACGGCCACGCCGATCAGGATGCTCAATCCCAGCGAGACAACCACAAGCAGACTGGCACTATACTTCACCATCGTCTTCTCCTTCGTACCCGGGGCCGGGTGTTGTTGCTGTTGCAGTCCGCGCCGCAGTCCGCACGCACTGCACCGGCGAATGCCCCAGCATTATGTCACAACCGCCGCGGCACGTCAAGCGCGGCACGATCCCAGATCCAGCGGTTTGCTTGTGCTGTTGCTCCCCACCGAGCTTGCCTCGGTGGAAGCAAAGATTGAGAAAAAGGCGCTGGCGCGCCATTTTACTCAATCTCATTCACCCACGACGCGAGGTCGTGGGGGTCTCAGCGCACCTACCCGCCCAATCCGTGTGCATGCTTGCCTTCGTTGTGTTTACTGGTGTTGCCTTTGTTGTGGTGTTGGCACCACCGGATCCGGGCACGATCTGACATTGCCGCGCTGCGCGTAATTCAATGAACAAGGAGTAAAAG
>JAPLST010000101.1 GCA_026398485.1 bacterium | reverse complement strand
GGCGGCGCTTGCGCCGTCCCGCCACATGGCGGGAGGGTTGGGGGTCGCAGCCGTCCCCCATTGGAAAAGGTGGTTGGGGGATTTCTTGCGATTGTGCCGCAGTGGTCAATGGTAAAGTAGTGTTAGAGACTCTAGTAGGACAGGCTACCCGGCCTGCCCTCTCCCATTCCATAAATTCGTTGGCCCGGCAACGAATTTCCTCAGTGCAAAAATAATACCCTTTTTGCTATACTAGGCGTCATAACCGCGAGGAGTATGCGTTTGCACTATAAAGATTATTACGAGAGCTTGGGCGTGCCGCGCACCGCCACCCAGGATGAAACTGGGACTTCCGCCAGTTCCGCCAGCAGCAGCCCAACGCCGAATATGCCGAGCAGATGTACGGCGGTGGCGGCGGCGGCGGCAACGCCTTCAGCGATTTCTTCGAGTCACTCTTCGGCGGCGCGCAGCACCAGCAACACCAGCAACGCCATCCGCGCTCGGCCATGTTCGACCAGGGCTTCGCCCAGGCGCCGCAGCATGCCGAAGACCAGGAGGCGGCCATCACCATCTCCCTCGAAGACGCCTACCATGGCGCAACCAAGCATTTGACCTTGCAGTCCGCACCGGCCGGGCGGCGCAGCCGCGCGGCGCAGCCTGATGCCAAAACGCTCGAAGTGCATATTCCCAAAGGCGTGCGTGACGGCAGCAAAATTCGCTTGCGCGGGCAAGCGCCACCCGTCGCACCCGACGTGCCCGCTGGTGATTTGTATCTGCGCGTGACGCTCGCGCCGCACCGCGTGTTCCGCGTGCATGACGCGGACCTCGAGGTTGACGTGCCGATCACCCCGTGGGAAGCGGCGCTGGGCGCAAAAGTCCGCGTGCCAACCGTGGAGGGCGCCGCCATGCTGGCCGTGCCGGCCGGCGCGCAGGGCGGCATGAAAATGCGGCTGCGCGGCAAAGGCCTGCCGGCGTTCGGCAAGACGCCGGCAGGGGACTTGCTGGCCATCATCCAGATCGCGGTGCCGCCAACGCTGACGGCGCGCGAAAAACAACTCTTCGAGGAATTGGCCAAAGCATCACAGTTCGATCCGCGCGCCGCGCTGAATCGCTGATCGCCCGTCCGCGCCGCGAATCTGCGCTTGCGCAGCGAAGGGAACGCCGATCGTCCCGCCGTTGGCGGGACTGAAGGTAGGTGCGATCTCCCGATCGCATCACTTGGCGGAAGGCACCGCGCGCGGGGCATGCCGCCGCCGCGCTGCACCGGCGCACCGACGTACCGACTACTGACGCACCTTTCAGTGGGAGCCGCCTCCGCGCCGCGAATCTGCGCTGTGCGCAGCGAAGGGAACGCCGATCGTCCCGCCGTTGGCGGGACTGAAGGTAGGTGCGATCTCCCGATCGCATCACTTGGCGGAAGGCACCACGCGCGGAGCATGCCGCCGCCGCGCTGCACCGGCGCACCGACGTACCGACTACTGACGCACCTCTCAGTGGGAGCCGCCTCCGCGCCGCGAATCTGCGCTGCACCATATTTTTTTTCGCTGCGAAAGAAATTTACGTCATTTGACAAGCCCCCCACTATTGGGTACACTATAATGTAACAAATAAAATACACAATGCAGGCCTTATGACGTTGATACCGATTAAAGATTTCCGCAGCCGGTCGGCGGAAGTATGGCGCCGGGTTGCCCAGCACAACGATGTCGTGGTCACCAATAATGGCAAGCCGGTGGCGGTGATGACCAGCGTGACCGCGGATTCAGTGGACGAACTGTTGACGAGTTTGCAGCGGGTGCGCGCCCTGCGCGCCCTGGAGGCCATCCATCGTCAGGCCGTTGCGCAGGGTACTGCCAACCTGAGCGACGCGGCCATTGCGCGCGAGATTCGGGCGGCGCGACGGTCACGCCGGTGAGAATCGTGCTGGATACGAATGTCCTGATATCCGGATTGCTCCGGCCACACGGGCCGCCCGCCAGCGTGGTTCGTTTGGTGCTCGCCGGCGAGCTGTTGTTGCTTGCGGATGAACGCATCCTGCTGGAATATGAGGAAGTGGTGGCCCGCTCGCGGCTCGGTATTGCGGCAGACCTTGCCGCGCACGTGTGCTGCTTTTTGCGGCGGCATTGCGAGATGCTTGTGGCGAAACCCGTGGCATGTATTCTGCCGGATGCGGATGACCTGCCGTTCCTTGAAACGGCACTGGCTGGCCGCGCGCAGGCGCTCATCACGGGCAATTTGAAGCATTACCCCGCGGCCAGCCGCAGGATCGTGCGCGTGTGCAGCCCGGCGGAATTTCTGCGCGATATTTAGTCCCTGGCTTTAAAAATGAATTGCGGCAATTCATTTTGCACAAAATGGCTTTCAATAACCATTTTTCCCGGAAGCCAAAACGCCCGCCGCCCTGCCTCTCTGGACCAGCTTTCTGTTTCTTAATTTCAGCTTTTTAGCTTTTTAGCTTTCAGCTTTTCCCCCGTTCGCAACGACTCACGACTCACAACTCACGACTCGACCACGCCTAAATTTCAGCTTTCCGCTTTCAACTTTCAGCTTTCAGCTTTCAGCTTTCAGCTTTCAGCTTTCAGCTTTCAGCCTGCCGCTGTCTGCTCCCCCTTAAACCTGCTTTTTTACTGTGCAAATCACCCTTTTAAGGCCTGAAAGTGACCTACTGCGATGCATAATGCATTGCCTCCGTGTTAGTTGCCGAGGTTCGACCCCAATCCGAGACCCCAATCCGAAGTCCAATCCGACCATTTCAGCTTTCTACTTTCAGCTTTCTGCTTTCAGCTTTCTGCTTTCCTCCGTCCCCCCACGCCACGCTCCTTTGACAAAATCTGTGTTTGATGCTACACTAAGCTCATGCCGGAAATATTTCGGACAGCGGGTTTCGTGTTCTTCTTCTACACCAACGAAGGGCATGAGCCGTTGCATGTGCATGTGCGCCACGCCGGTGGCCACGCGAAGTTTTGGATGGAACCTATTGCGCTTGATTATTCCGAAGGGATGAAAACGAATGAGGTATCACGCGCAAAACAGTTGCTTCTCGCAAACCAACGGATGATCTTGGAGAAATGGCATGAAATACATGGCGCATGACACGGCGACACGCGCAACCAGTGTTCGGGTTGCAGACGGGATCGTGTGGGTCACCTTGAGCGATGCACGTGAGATCCACTTCCCCGCCAGCAAAAGTCGCCGGCTGGCCAACGCAACGGCGTCGGCACTGGCAAAGGTCGAGTTGATCTGCAACGGCACGGGTTTGCACTGGCCTGAACTTGATGAGGATCTGTCGCTGCAGGGGATTATTGAAGGCCGTTTTGGCGGCGCCACGCAGGCCGCGCCGGCGCCGCGCAAAGCCATTGCCGCAGATACTTGCGCAAGCTACAAGACGGGCGCGCACTGACCCGCTTCCGGCGCCCGCAGCGATTTTATCCACCGATGCCACCGATGCCGCCGATCGCCCGGCGGAACGCACCAAGGAAAAGAAAACGAACCGCCAATGCACGCCAATGCACGCCAATAAGCTTCAGGGCAGTAAATTGCGCGCCGCGCGCAATTTGGAGATGCGTTTCGCACACCGCGCGCGGGGTTAGACGGCTCTCCA
>JAPLST010000436.1 GCA_026398485.1 bacterium | reverse complement strand
AGGGCCTGACCGCCCTACCTGTCTGCGCGCTCTACGCCGGCGGCTACTGTGGCAGGATCACCGCAAGGGAATGCGGCTCCTGGTTCTTATATCGAAATTTCAGGATTTTCTGCTGCAAGTTGTGTATTGAACGAAATTGCGCTATAATTATGGATGATGAAGACAACGCGCGATATACG
This sequence comes from bacterium, assembly GCA_026398485.1. GTDB lineage: Bacteria > Auribacterota > UBA3054 > UBA3054 > JAPLST01 > JAPLST01. The sequence goes on along the minus strand of JAPLST010000436.1, from coordinate 4,490 downwards.
GTGGCGATGCAACGGTCGGTGTGCCGGCTGGCTGGCGCTGCTGCTGGCGTTGCTGGCGGGTGGCGCCATGGCGCAGCCAACGGTCGTGATCATTCCGGTGCAGGGCGAGATTGAGGAGGGCTTGACCTACGTCGTGCGGCGCGGGATCCGCGAAGCCGAGCGCAGTCAGGCCGCGTATTTGATTTTGCAGATGGACACGTATGGCGGCAAAGTCAAGGCGGCGGAGGACATCATGCAGGCGTTGTCGCGCTGCAGCGTGCCGACGGTCACGTTTGTCGACACGAAAGCGATTTCGGCCGGCGCGCTGATTGCCGCGGCGACGCGCCAGATCGTGATGGCGCCGCAGAGCCAGATTGGTGATGCAAAGTTGATGGAAATGTCGCCGCTGCCGCTGCTGGGCGGCGCGAAGGAGATTGACGCGGGCGTCAAGGAAAAAGTGTACAGTGCGGTGCGCGCGATTGTGCGCTCGGCCTGCGAACGCAACGGGCACGACTACCGGTTGTTCGAGGCGATGATGGACGAGCAGGCCGGGCACACGAACATTGTGACGCCGGGCAAGCTGCTGACGTTGACGGCGCGCGAGGCGGTCTCGAACGGTTTGGCAGTGGCGCATGCGGGCACGCTGCCGGATGTGCTGGCGCTGCTGGGCGTGAAAGATGCGCGGGTCGAGCGGGTCACGCCGAAGTCGCGCGAGAACGTGGCGCGCTTTCTGACCGGCTCGGTGATGTCGGGGCTGCTGCTGCTGCTGGGCTTGGGCGGGCTGTTCATCGAACTGCGCACGCCGGGCTTTGGGATACCGGGCATTATCGGCATCGTCTGCCTGGCATTGTTCTTCTGGGGCTACACGATTGCCGGGCAGAGCGGCTGGTTCGAGATCGCGCTGTTTCTGGTCGGCGTCATTCTGCTGATGATTGAAATATTCTTGATTCCGGGCTTTGGCTTGACCGGCGTCTCCGGCATTATTTGCATCGTCGTGGCGCTCTTGTTTGCCATGCTGGATTGGCAGCCGGGCCACGGGCTGCCGGGCACCGAGCAATTGTTCCGGCCCGTCGCGGTCGTGGCGGCCGGCATCATCGGTTCATTGGTGGCCCTTGCGCTGGTGGCCAAAGTCATGCCGCACACGCCCGGGGTGAGCCGCATGTTTCTGGCAATGACCATGAATAAAAAGAACGGGTATGATCCCAGCGGGCTGAGCGTGACCGGCGCCGCGCTGCTGGGCCAGACTGGCATTGCGCGCACCGACTTGCGGCCGGCCGGCAAAGTTACCATTGACGGCAAACTCCTTGATGTGATCACCGAGGGCGGGTATATTGAATGCGGTGCGCGCGTGCGGGTGATCAGCACCGACAGCAATCGCATCATCGTTGACGCGGCCGACGCCGCGACTTGACACCACTCGAATTTATGACAACCACGCAACCGATTCCGCGCACGTATTCCGGCTTGAGCCGCTTGGCCGGCCCGATCATTGTGATTGAAAATATCACGGATGTCAGCTATGCCGAAGTTGTTGACATCGAGATGGCCAATGGCGAGGTGCGCCAGGGCCGCGTGCTGGACGTGGCGGAGAAGTACGCGGTGGTGCAGTCGTTCCAAGGGACGTATGGTCTTTCGACGCAGACGACCAAGGTGCGGTTCCTGGGCCGGCCGTTGCTGGGGCGCGTGTCGGAAGAAATGCTGGGGCGCGTGTTCGACGGGCTGGGCAATCCGATTGATGGCGGGCCGATGCCGTTTGGCGGCGAGAAGCGCGATGTCAACGGGGTGCCGATCAATCCGGTGGCGCGCACCTATCCGCGCGAATTCATCCAGACCGGCATTTCCGCGATCGACGGCTTGAACACCTTGATTCGCGGGCAGAAGCTGCCGATATTCTCGGGCAATGGCTTGCCGCACAACCAGATTGCGGCGCAGATTGTGCGCCAGGCCAAAATTGTGGATGCCGAGGGTAAGCCCAGCGACGACCGCTTTTCGATTATTTTCGGGGCGATGGGCGTCAAGTACGATGTCGCCCAATTCTTCAAACGCGAGTTCGAGGAATCAGGCGCGCTGGCCAATGTGACCATGTTCCTGAATCTGGCCAATGACCCGCCGGAGACGCGCGTGGTGACGCCGCGCCTGGCGCTGACCTTGGCCGAATACCTCGCCTTTGACTGCGGCCACCATGTGCTGGTCGTGCTGACCGACATGACCAATTATTGCGAATCGTTGCGCGAAGTGGCCAGTGCGCGCGGCGAAGTGCCCAGCCGCAAAGGCTATCCGGGCTATTTGTATTCCGACCTGGCCTCGCTGTACGAGCGCACCGGCCGGGTGCAGGGCGCCAAGGGCTCGATTACCCAGATCCCGATTTTGACGATGCCCAATGATGACATCACCCATCCGGTGCCGGACTTGACCGGCTACATCACCGAGGGCCAGATTGTCGTCAGCCGCGAATTGAACGCCAAGGGGAATTATCCGCCGATCAATGTGCTGCCGTCGCTGTCGCGCATCATGAAAGACGGGATCGGCAAGGGCTTTACGCGCGAAGATCACCCAGACTGGGCCAGCCAGCTGTATGCCGCGTACAGCCGGGTTGAATATGTCCGCAGCCTGGCCTCGATTATTGGCGAGGACGAGTTGACCGACACGGACAAGGCCTACCTGCGCTTTGGCGAGGGCTTTGAGAGCAAGATGATCCAGCAGGGCATGCATGAGGAGCGCAGCATTCGCGACACGCTGCGCATTGGCTGGGAACTTCTGAAAATTCTGCCGGAGCACGAATTGACGCGCGTCTCCCAGGAAGAAATCGCACAGTATTTACCCCGATAACACAACGATAAGGAGCAGTATGAGCAAGCGCATCTGGAGTGTCAGTCTCGCAGCCGTGTTGGGCGCCAGCTTGGTGCCGGCCGGCGTCTTGACGGGCACGGTCAAAGGTGACGGCGGCGCCGCGCTGTCTGGCGCGAAAGTGGCCGTGTTCGGCAAAACATTGAGTGCCACCACGGATGCCGGCGGCAAGTTCCGCATCACCAGCGACGAGCTGCTGGACGGCAACAAGTATTCCGTGACGGTGACGGCCGACGGCTATGATGTGGCCCAAACGATCAGCGTCGAGATGTATGACGATCCGGCGGACATGGAGCCGATCGAGATCGAAATGCTCAAGACGGAAGTGATCGTGGTTGACACCAATGCGCCGGCTATGACGATGCCGATGCCGCGCGGCATGACGACCAATGCTCCGCCGGTGGTGGAAAGCGCCGATGAAACGAGCGACACCAATACGGTGGAAGTCAGCGCCACTGATTTGATTGATGTCACGGAACCCGCGGCCAGCACGAATGCCGCGCCGGTGATCCGGTGATCAGTAATCAGTAATCAGTAATCAGTAATCAGTAATCGATGAACGAATGACAATCCAATCTAAAATTGTCAATTGTACATTGTCAATTGTAAATTGTATGCAGATGCTGCCATGATTCTGAAACTGCCCCCGACGAAGAGCAACATGTTCAAGCTCGAGCAAGACCTGCGTTTTGCGCGGGAGGGCCATGACTTGCTGGATCGCAAGCGCGAGGTGCTGGTGATGGAGCTGATGCAGATTGTGCACACGATCAAAAACATCCAACGGCGCTTGGCGGAGCAGATCGAGCAGGCCTATGCCACCTTTCGCATGGCCTACACGGAAATGGGTTCGGACGCGATCGAGCGCGCGAACTATGCCTATCTGGAGCCGCTGGAGATTGTCGTGAAAGAGCGCAGCGTGATGGGCGTGCCGGTGCCAAGCGTCAGTGCCGTGCGCGCGCCGCGCTCGGTGCAAATCGGGCTGATGGACACGTCGCTGTCGTTTGACGCGGCTATTGGCGAATTCGCGCAGGCAATTCCGCTGCTGCTCCAGTACTGCGAGGCGAACATGACCTTGACGCGGCTGGCGACCGAGCTGCAGAAAACGCAGCGGCGGGTGAACGCGCTTGAAAACATGTTTATTCCGAACACGAGTGACACCATCAAATATATCCGCGACGTACTGGAAGAGGGCGAACGCGAAGACTTCTTCCGCCGCAAGCGGGTCAAAAAAACGATATGATAAATTCCATGGCTATTTTTTTGGGCGGGGTGTTAAGAAGGAATAAACGGCACGCGATGCGCTGGTTAACTGCGGCAGGCATCGCGGCGGGCCTGTGGGCTGGTGGCACGCGCGCCGCACTGGTCATCAACGAAGTGCATTACAATCCGGCGGGCGCGGGCGACACCACTGAGTTCATCGAGTTTTGGAATACGGACGCCGCGCCGCAGAGCCTGAACGGCTGGCACATGAGCGATGGCATTGAGTTCGTGTTCCCGCCGCAGGCAGTGGTGCCGGCGGGCGGCTTCCTCGTTTTGGCGCTGGATCCCGCCGCATTTGGCGCGGCGTATCCGCAGGTGACCAACGTGTACGGCCCGTTTGCCAATGGAACCAAACTGAGCAATGACGGCGAACGCCTGGCCATCAGTGATGCCGGTGGAACCGT
>JAPLST010000185.1 GCA_026398485.1 bacterium | reverse complement strand
GGCCCCAAAAGCCATCAACCGTCATAAGGGCGCATGGCAGTCCTGCAATGGAATGACGCTTCCATGCTCAGCAAACAAATGGCTGCATGCGGCCAACGGCCGCTTAATCAATTGTCGTGCCGCACGACAATTTACCGCCCAGCTGTTGCATATCCACGGCAGATTGGGTAAAATCATGCCATGAATGTAAAGACGGTCAGTGTTGTGGTTCCGTGCTTCAACGAGGAAGCCAATGTGCCGTTGCTGCACGCGCGGGTGAGTGCGGTGTTTGCGGCGCTGCCGTACACGCTCGAACTGGTGCTGGTCAACGACGGCAGTCGTGACGGAACCGAGGCGGCGATCACCGCATTGGCGCACACGGATGCGCGCGTGGTCGGCGTGATGTTGTCGCGCAATTTCGGGCATCAGGCGGCGACGACCGCGGGACTCGACCAAGCTACCGGCGATGCTGTTGTGTTGATTGACGCCGATCTGCAGGATCCGCCGGAAGTGATCGCCGAAATGCTGAAAGTGTGGGAGCAGGGCTTTGACGTGGTGTATGGCATGCGTGTCGGCGAGACCTTCATGAAAAAAACGACCGCGAAACTGTCCTACCGCATGCTGCGCGCCATGACCAGCATCGAAATTCCACTCGACACCGGCGATTTTCGCTTGATGACGCGCCCGGTGGTCGAGGCGGTCAAACGCATGCCGGAGCACGCGCGCTTCCTGCGTGGGATGGTGAGCTGGGTCGGCTTCAAGCAAACCGGCGTGTTGTATGAACGCGCCAGTCGCGCACATGGCGAGACCAAGTATCCGTATCGCAAGATGATCAAATTCGCGTGGGATGCAATCACGTCGTTCTCAACACTGCCGCTCAAGGTGGCGACCTGGGTTGGCTTTGGCGTGGCCCTGCTAAGTGTGGCGGTAATGGCCTGGAGTGTGGTTGCGCGCTTGCTGCAGTTGCCGGGCTTGCTGCCGGGCTGGACGTCGCAGTTCGTCGCGATGCTGTTTCTCGGCGGAGTTCAACTCTTTTTCCTGGGCATGATCGGCGAGTACGTCGGGAGAATATTCGATGAAGTGAAGGGCCGGCCGTTGTATGTGGTAAAACAAGTGACCCGCACTGCGCTGTGAAGAAACCACAGGTAACAGTCTGCATTCCAGTCTACAACTGTGTGCGTTTCGTTGCGCAGGCAATTGAATCAGTGTTGGGGCAGACGTTCAATGACTATGAGCTTGTCATTCTGGACGACTGCTCCACAGATGGAAGCTGGGAAATCATCGCAAAGTACTCAGACACACGCATAAAAAGGATTAAGCATCAGACAAATAAGGGCTTAGCAGCAAGCTGGAATCGACTTTTGTCTGAAGCAAGTGGGACATACTTAAAGATCCTGCCGCATGATGATATTCTCTACCCTACGTGTCTTGAGCGTCAAGTATCGGTGATGGTAGCACAACCAGAGATAGCATTGGTATCGTGTGCGCGGCATATCATAGACAATAGTGGCGCCATTGTGGCAAAGCGGGGATTCAGTCATGTCACACAAATACTTTCAGGTGCTGAGGCGGTGCGTGCTGTCGTTCGATCGGGTACCAATCCGATTGGCGAGCCGGGTTCCGTACTGTTCCGACATGCACATGCGGAGCGGTGCGGTTCGTTTGAAGGGACACTTTTATACGTGATTGATCTGCAGTATTATTGCCGACTTCTGCAATATGGCGGTTTGTGCGCCTTGCATGAGCCGTTGTGTATGTTTCGCGTCAGTGGCGACTCGACCAGTGTACATATGATGCACCGTCAAGCGCGCGAGTTCATTGCCTTTGCGCGCTCGCTGGCGCGCACATCGCCAACGTTGATCAGCAGGATAGATTTCATACGCGCCGCACTCATGGCCGGCCTCAATAATATTTTGCGAATGGTGTTCTATGGGTATTTGGCAATAAGGCACTTGTGTCGTGCAAGACTACAAAGATAAATACAGGTTGTTTCTCTTATTGCGCAAAAGAGGTTGTTTCTTCATAGAACTGGCCAAACATTTCTGCACCGAACCATTCACTCATTTATAAATACTAAGCGACGATGGGCAATGCCACAAATATCTACAGGTGCGAAATATGCGACAACGTTACAGCCAATGTTCGCTATAAAGCCCGCGAGATGATGTTTGGTATGTATGACGATTTCACCTATTTCGAATGCGGTGCATGTGGCTGCTTGCAGCTTGCAACGCCGCCTGCGGACATGGGCTGCTATTATCCGCCGTCGTATTACAGTTTGTCGGGCAGCAAGATGGCCCGCGTTGCCAACTGGCTGCGCGATGAGTATGCCTATACCAAAACCGGCATCCTTGGCCGCATGGTCTTTGCGTTGTTTCCCAAATTTGGGTTACAGACGATAAAACAGCAACAATGGCCGCAATCGGCACGCATTCTGGATGTGGGCTGCGGAACGGGAGCGATCTTGCGCGTTTTGGCGCGACATGGCTACCAATACCTGCATGGCATTGATCCTTACCTCGCACAAGACATCACAGTTTCGTCAACGTTGCGCATAGAGAAACGCGCTTTGGATACTATGACCGGCGATTGGGATGTCATCATGTTCAATCATTCTTTGGAACACATTTCGGCACAGGTCGAGACATTGCGGCATGCATGCCGGTTGCTGGCACCCGGCGGCGTGTGTTTCGTGCGAATCCCGACGGCTTCTTCGTTTGCTTGGGAACACTATCGTACGGACTGGGTAAACATGGATGCGCCGCGCCACTATTTCCTGCATTCGCACAAGAGCATTAATCTTGTTGCGGCGCAGGCTGGTTTCCACGTAAATGCCATTGTTCAAGAATCAAGTGCATTTCAATTCTGGGCGAGCGAGCAGTACCAGCGCGGTATCAGTTTAATGGCACCAGTATCCTGCATGACAAACCCACTGCGGTCGGCGTTTGCCTGGCGACAAATTCGCGCCTACCAAGTGCAGGCGGATGAAATGAACCGCACAAATCGTGGTGATGAAATCGCCCTCGTATTGACACCTGCCGCTGCTCAGCATTCCTAATCATATCATTCAATCAACTCAGCAATTAATGCTTGCATTCTTAAGTACCACAATGAATCCGTTTTTTCACTGCACGCCGCGATTCTTGTTTTTCGGCTGGCGGATACAGTACACTTTATCTAAGCCATGAATACAACAATTAGCGAAATGTACAAAAAGAGAAATGTGGATATAAGGTTCATAGAAATCGACTCATGTCCAGTCTGCTCATCAGACAAATTAGAATTTATAATGCGCGGTAAGGATAGCGAAAGTCTCAGCCTGAAGTATTCAATCGTACAATGTCCACAATGTTATGTTTATATTACAAGTCCACAACCTCATCCGGAAGACATTTGGAAATTATATGACGAAAGAGATTCCAAGGATTTTGCTCCTTCGTTAAATAATATCACGACATTGCGCCAGTATATTTTCAGACGCTACATCAACAAGATTCTGAAATATATTGCCGGCGACAAACTGAGCGTTCTTGATTATGGTTGTGGTGATGGTTTGCTTTCGCTATTACTTTCACAGCATCCGCGTTGCGCACATGTTACCGCGGCAGATTTTCACCCCGCGGCCCCTCTCTATATCGCACAATCGGGAGCGAACATCAGTTATATACCGCACCATGATTTTGTTAAAAGTTCTGCAAGATATGACCTTATATTGTGCCGCCAAGTGTTGGAGCATGTGCATGACCCCGTCGCAACTCTCGGCTTGTTACGCGAGCATATGAATGCCAATGCATGGATATTTGTTGAAGTGCCTAACTTTCAATCAATCTGGAGAACGATCTTTGGGCCTAATTGGTCAATGCTGTACCTGCCGCGCCATCTGTTTCACTATGCACCTTGCTCCCTGAGCGCTGTACTGCAAAGATCTGGTTTTGAAGTTAAGAAATTGCAGCACGGACATTTTCCGGGGATGAAGACTTCGTTATACCATTTATTGGGGATGCATTCACCGGCGCCCGGTGCGATGGCGGTACTGCTTTTCCCTTTACAAATGGCACTCGATATCATTTGTCGTCGCTCCAGCGTGATTGCTGCATATGCACAAGCACAAACCGATCAAATATGAACTATGACTTTCAAACGGATGCCGCCGATGAAAACAAAAATGCCGCCGACTACTAAGCATACGCCGCCGCCTGTCAAACGATTGCCGACGCCTGCCATCGTGACGCTCATACTGTTTTTGACGGCCATCTATTTCATGCCAGTCATCTCAGCCAAAAGTTATTTGTGGGACGATTATAGCAATGCACTCTTCCCGAAAATGAGATATTTTTGTGGCCGACTTGCTACATTGTCATCACCGGCGTGGTGCTCTTATCATGATTGTGGAAGACCGATTGGAAACGATGTGGCGCACTCCGTGTTTTACCCCGGTTACCTTTTAGCGGTTGCTTTTGTCCGCAATGCAAATTCGTTTCAGTATGTATTATCACTAGTAGAGATATCTCATGTATGTATAGCGGCTATCGGAATGTTTCTCCTGCTGAGAGTATGGCGAATGAGCTCTACTAGCGCTATTGTGGGTGGCATCATATATGCATTTAGTGCCGGGATTATCCTCCGCTTTCCATCAGCAAGCCCCTGCGACGGCGTGAGCTGGCTACCCCTTATTGTATTGGCACTAGAGTATAATCGTCTTAACTGTGCCAAACTGTCTTGGGCGGGTATGCAATCAGCTATTCTAGGCGGTGCCGCATTAGGATTATCGTGGTTGGTAGGGCTGATACAATGGCAAGTGTGGATTACATTGCTCCTCGGCGCATATAGTGTACTAGTCATGATTCTTATCATCCGTGAATCGGGAATACACGCATTATTTATTTATATAGCATATTGCTTTGCAACTGCTGCAATAGGAGTAATGATCTGTCTTGTCCTGTATCTGCCAGGTTTGGCGTACGCGGCGGAATCGAGCCGGGCGGCGTCCGACACCTATCGCGACGTGCAGAATCATGTGCCGTGGCGCATGCTGCTGACCAACATCATCCCGACCTCGTTCGGCCGGGTGGATGGGCCGGGCAGTGGTCCGCTGTGGAACTTGTATTGGGGCGGTAATACGCCGGCCGATTTCTGGGCGTATTGGGAACGCACCAGTTATGCCGGCATCGCGGCGGTCATGGCGTTCTTGCTGGCGCCGTTCTGGCTGATCAAAACGCGCAATGCGCGCGGCATCTTCTTCTTCTGCGTCGCACTGTTTGTCATCTTGTTCATGTACGGCATTGCCTCGCCATTCCAGTATGCCGTTGTCCAGCTTGTGCCGATCCTGAAAGGGTTTCGCAATCCGGTGCGCGTGTCATTTCTGTTGGCATTTGCCCTGGCGGTGCTGAGTGCGCAGGTGTTCGATTATATCTGGCCAATGGCAACGGGTGACCGGCGGCAGGTGCTGCGGCGCGGGCTCGGTTTCGGCGCGCTCATGGCCGGGCTAATTGTGGTTGCGGCAATGATCGGCAGCCGTTATGCGCCGGATGAGCAATGGCTGGCGCAATTGCTGCAATTGGACCGTGCGGCCGCCGAGGACGCCGCGCATGCCGTGCTGCACAGTGGTATGCTGACGCAATTGGCGCTGGTCGGCGCGCTGGTGGCCGTGTACATTGCCTGTGGCTTCGGCAAACTGCGCGGTGAAACGGGCAAGTGGTTTGTCGTGGCGCTCGTTTTTCTCGATTTGTTCCTTTTTGGGCACAAGTTCAATACCAGTGTGCAATCGCCGGTCGAGTTCAACGCGCACAATCCGATCAGCGCGAAATTGAAGGAGTTGCAGGATACGCGCCCGGCGGCCGAACGCTTTCGGTTCGAGTGGGATCCTTATGCGCAGGCCAACCTGCGCAGCGTCGCATGGGAGGTTGATTCTTACAACGGCTACTGCATGAATCAGCCGCTGTATCTTGAGCAATTGCGGATGGCGCAGGGCAAAAATCCCGAGCGCTATCGCGATTTGTTGAATGTGCGCTACCGACTGCACCAATTACAAAATCAAGAACAAATGCGGCGGATGGGGCTGGTGATACCTGCCTGGGCGCGGCCGTTTGCGCAGCAGTTCGGCATGGCCGTCGAGCAGCGCAGTAATGCTCTGCCGCGCGTGTGGTTCGTGCCGGCCGCCGTGCTGATGGCGGACAGCAACGCCATTGAACGGGTGCTGAGCCCGCACTTTGATCCGCGTGCGGAGATTGTGCTTGCGCCAGACAGTGCCACAGGCTCGCCGCTCGCCACCAATCTTGCCACCCGCGGCAGCGCCGCATTGACCGCGTATGATCACACGCGCATGACGGCGGACAGCACGGCAGACGGCCCTGGTTATGTCGTGTTCAGCGAATGGTATTTCAAGGGCTGGCGTGCGACGGTGGACGGCACGGCGGCGCCGATCCTGCGCGCAGATGTGGTCTTGCGCGCCGTACCGGTGGCGGCGGGGACGCACACAATCACGCTGGCGTATCATCCGCGCGAGTTTTATGTCGGCGCGGCGTTGTCGGGCGCGGGCGGCGTAATTGCGCTGGCAGCCGCGCTGACGTGGCTGGTGGGTTGGATCAAGGAGCGGCGATGAAGCTAACGCGGGCGCAGACAAGTTGCCACGTAGGCACGAAGGCACGAAGGCAGAACTGGTGGTCGGTAATCAGTAATCGGTGTGCCGGTGCGGCAGTGCTGAACCTTAAATTCGTTCGGCACGAACGAATTTCCTCCCATCTATGAAACGCCCACGCCAATCATCTGTGAGTGTGACTGAGCTGCCAGTGCAATTGGCGCCGATTCGTTTTGCGCCGGATGTGCGGGCGTTGCTAGTGGTTGTGCTGGTGGCCGTCGGTGCGTTTCTGCCGTGGAGCGCAGTGCGCGTGCCGGCCGTGCTGGCATTAGTGCTTTTGTTGCCGGGCTGGTCGGTAGTGCGTTTGTTGGCATTGCCATTCGAACGCTGGGAGCGCGCGGTGCTGGCAATGGTCATCAGCGGCGCGATCTCGGCGTGTGTGGGCTACTTGACGGCCTTGATTACGGGCTACCACACGACGCTGGTGGGTGTCGCGCTGGCAGGGACAAGTGTGGTGCCGTGCCTGTTTCAACGCCGCGCGGTGACTGAACTGCCTGCGGTACGAACGCGGCTGCCGCGGCGTTTGCATGTGCTGCTCGCCGTCTGCGCGCTCATGGGAGCCATGTACGCGTACTATCAGCATCATGTGACCCCGCAGACGTGGCCGTACAAAGCCAACGATACCGGCATGTACCTGACCTTGATTCGTGAATGTGCCGCGACCGTGCCGCCGTTGGATGTGCAAGTGCTGCCGCAGGAGCATCGCCCGTTGCGCTATTATTATTTTGCACATTTGGTGTGGGGCATGACGGTGCGTCTGACGCACGGCGCACTCACAATTGAAACCGCCTTCCTGCTCATGGCGATTGTCGCCCGCTTGCTGGCAACGTATCTTATTTTCATGGTCGCGCGCTTTTTGTTCTCCGTGCGTGCGGCCGGCATTGCGGTGGTGGCCTATACGCTGGTGGGCGGCTTTGACTGGCTGCCGGACTGTGCGCTGCGCAGCATGCAGGCATTGGCGGGCAACGGCATTGTGACCTGGCGGCAATGGCTGTTGGCCAGCGACGGCTGGGCGCCGTGGTACGGCTCGATGGCCCACGCGCTCTTTGCGCGCGCGGCCGGCGGGGCGCATCACCAGTTCGCGATAAACATCGAGTTAGCCTTGGCTTTGCTGATCTTCCTGCCGATCGGGCGCGTGGGCTGGTGGTATGTCGTGCCGCTGATGCTCTACGCCATGATCGGTTCGTCCATGTGGACGTGCGTGCCGATTTTCCCCGCCATTGCGTTGTTTTTTGTGTGGCAATGGCGGTGCGGCAATCGCCAATTGCTGTACCGCGCGTTGCAGGCGGGTGCGATTATGGTCGTGTTGGCGTTGCCCTATCTGAACGAGCTGGCTGCACCGTCGGGCGAAGCGGCGTCGGGCGTGCGCCTGGGCATTGTCCAGTCCATGCGGCCTGAGCCGGGCATTGTGTGGGACATGGCCATCGCCGAACGCGTGTGGGGCATGACGGCGCTGACCAAGTTGCTGGATGTGCCCGTGCATTATTTCATGGAATTCGGGTTGCTGGGCATTGGCGCGCTGGCGTGGCTGTATCGCCGCCGGCGCGCGCATGTGCCGCTGTCGCTGCCGCAACAATTCTGGTGGTGGCTGGCGGCCGGGTCGTTCCTTAGTATTGTCTTTGTGATGGACAAATCGGCCTGCAATAATGTGGCTTTCAATGGCGCGAACCAGACGCAGTTGGCATTGCTCTTCTTCGCTGCGGCATGGGCTGCGGACATGTGGCCGCGCGGTCTGCGCGGCTGGCAATGGGCGGTTTTGTCACTGGCACTCCTGTTGTCGTTGTCGCAAGCCGCCGCGGAATATGTGCGCATGCTCACGCCGGCGACCGCGGACGCCGACAAACTGATCATGCGCGATGCCGCCATGGCGGTCAATGGCCGCTTGCCGGCTGACGCGATTGTGCAGGGGATTCCATCATATGATGGCGTCTACCGCAACGCGCATTATTATCTGCGACCGGGTGCGTTACATGATCTGTGGGGCGCGCTGCAGGGCAGCAAGAGCCAGCGCGAACTCGAACAACTGTACCGCGCTATCGTGACGGCGTTTGCCATGCCGGACGCGCGCCAAGCCCATGCCATCTTCGCGCAGTTGGGCGTGACGCACATTATCGTCGGCCCGCATGAGCGCAAAGAACTGGCAAAATTCAAGCAGCCGTTGCAGGGATTGGAAAAGTTCGCGCAGAGTGACAATTTCAGCTTGTTCTTTTCAAATCAGCATGTTCGCATCTATCAGGTTGAACACTAATGCGCGCATGAACCGTTGAAGAAAATGAGGAAATTATGAAATGTCTGGTGACCGGTGGCGCCGGTTTTATCGGTTCGCATACTGTGGATGCACTCTTGGCGCGCGGCGATACCGTGCGCATCCTGGACAATTTGCAGAAGCCGGTGCATCAAAAAGGCAAACCAGCCTATTTGCCGGCGGCGGCCGAGTTCGTCGAGGGCGACGTGCGCGACCGGGCCACGCTGCGCGCATGCCTTGCGGGCGTTGACGCCGTCTTTCATTTGGCCGCCTACCAGGATTACCTGCCGGATTTTCACACCTTCTTCGACGTGAATGTGACGGCCACGGCGCTGCTGTATGAATTGATTGTGGCCGACAAATTGCCAATTAAGAAGGTGGTGGTGGCGTCCTCGCAAGCGGTGGCGGGCGAAGGGCTGTATCGGGCCGGTGACGGCCGCACGTTTTGCCCCAACACGCGCGCCATCGAACAACTGGAGCGCGGCACATGGGAAATCGGTGACGCAGACGGCTGCGCGGCGGTCGCCGTGCCAACCCCGGAAACCGTGGCAAATCCGTGGAATGCCTACGGCATGAGCAAACTGGCCGAGGAGATGGTGGCCATCCGGCTGGGCCAGCGCTACGGCATTCCCAGCGTGGCCATGCGCTACTCGATTGTGCAGGGGCCGCGCCAGTCGTTTTACAATGCCTATTCAGGCGCCTGCCGCATTTTTTGCCTGAGCCTGTATTTCGACAAAGCGCCGGTCGTGTATGAAGACGGGCAACAGTTGCGCGACTATGTCAATATTCATGATGTGGTGGCCGCGAATTTGCGCGTGCTCGACGATCCGCGCGCGGAGTATCACGTGTATAATGTCGGCGGCGGGCGCGGCTACACGGTGTCCGAATTTGCCGAGATCGTGCGGCGCGTCTTTGACAAGCAGATCACGCCCAGCATGCCGGGCAAGTTCCGCTTCGGCGACACCCGCCATATTGTCTCGGACATCAGCGCGCTGCAGGCCCTCGGCTGGGCGCCGCGCCACACCCCGGAAGAAAGTGTGCGGGAATACCTTGAGTATTTGCGGCATCAGACGGACATTGAAGACATTCTGGCCTATGCGCAAAAAATGATGCAGTCGCTAAACGTTGTGCGGGATGCGAGAAAATGAGAAAGAATTCCGAGTTTTCAGTTTTCAGTTTTCGGTTTTCAGTTAAATTCTCGCGCAGCGTGAGAATTTATAAAGCGGCCGTTAGCCGCGTGAGCTGTGCATGAAAGCATTCCTGCTGGCGGCCGGGCTGGGCACGCGCTTGCGCCCGTTGACGGATACGCTGCCGAAGTGCCTGGTGCCGATTTGCGGCGAGCCGCTGCTGGCGATCTGGTTCCGCTTGCTGCGCGCGCACGGCATTGATGAAGTGCTGGTCAATGTGCATCACTTTGCGGATCAAGTGCGCGCGTACGTTGCGGCGCACACGCCGGCGGGTCTGCGGGTTGAGGTGGTGCATGAGCCGACCTTGCTGGGCAGTGCCGGCACGGTGCTGGCCCAGCGCGCATTTGTCGAACATGCCCGCGAGTTTTTTGTGCTGTATGCCGACAATCTCACGAATGTGGATTTAACCGCCATGCACACATTTCATCGCGCACACCAGTCCACGTTCACGATGGGCCTGTGGCATGCGCCCGAGCCGCGCGCCTGCGGCATTGCCGGGCTGAACGCCGAGGCGCGCGTGACCTCGTTTGAGGAAAAGCCGGCGCAACCGCGCAGCGACCTGGCAAATGCCGGCATTTACCTCGCCACACCTGCCGTGTTTGACGTGATTCCCACCCAGGCGCCGCCGGTGGATTTTGGACTGCACGTCCTGCCGCGCCTGGTCGGGCGCATGTACGGCGTGGTGATCAATGATTATCTGCTCGATATTGGCAATCATGAACGGCTGGCGCGCGCCACGCGCGAATGGCCGCATGTCTCTCATCCCCCGGCGCTCCCAACATGATCATCACTCAAACCCCGTTGCGTATCAGCCTGGCTGGCGGCGGCACGGACATCGCCGCATTTTACACGCGCGCGCCGGGCGCCGTCGTCAGTGCCGCCATCGACAAATTCATTTATGTGATTGTCAACCAGCGCTTCGACGATAAAATTTATCTCAGCTACTCAAAGAAGGAAATTGTCGACCGGCTTGACGATATTCAACATGAACTTGTGCGCGAGGCGTTGCGCATGGCGGGTGTGCGGCAGGGGATTGAAATCGCGATCATGGCCGACATCCCGTCCGAGGGCTCGGGCTTGGGCTCGTCCAGCAGCCTGACCGTCGGCTTGTTGAATGCCTTCCATGCCTTTTGCGGCGTGCAAGTGCCGGCCGAACAATTGGCG
>JAPLST010000355.1:12968-14048 GCA_026398485.1 bacterium | reverse complement strand
CGTTGTTCTGCCGGAGGGACGCGCACTGTCGCGTCCTTGCTGCATCGGCCACGACGGCGCGTGGCCCTCCAACAGACGACAGACAATCTGCACGGCCACGACGGCGCGTGGCCCTCCAACAGACGACAGACAATCTGCACGGCCACGACGGCGCGTGGCCCTCCAACAGACGACAGACAAACTGCATCGGCCACGACGGCGCGTGGCCCTCCAGCAGACGACCAGAACGGGCGACTGCAATGCGGCATATGCAGCAGATGACTTGACAACGCGCAACATAATTGGTATAGTGGTACCAATATGAATGCAAAACCGCGCACAGCGGACAACGAGACCGGCCCGGTCAACGCCCTCGCCCGCGAGGCCAGCCCCTACCTGCGCCAGCACGCCCGCAATCCCGTGGACTGGCTGCCGTGGGGTGATGCCGCCTTTGCCCGCGCCCGCGCCGAAGACAAACCAATCTTTCTCTCAATTGGCTATGCTGCCTGCCATTGGTGCCACGTCATGGCGCACGAGTCATTCATGGACCCGCGCATCGCCATGCTGTTGAATGTGCATTTTATCGCGATCAAGGTGGATCGCGAGGAGCGGCCGGATGTTGATGACCTTTACATGACCGCGGTGCAGATGCTGACCGGCACTGGCGGCTGGCCGCTTTCGGTTTTTCTGACACCAACGGGTGCGCCGTTTTTTGGCGGCACGTATTTCCCGCCCGAAGAACTGCACGGCATGCCGGGCTTCGCGCGGCTGGTGCAGGAAATTGCGCGGCTGTGGCGCGAACGCCGCGCCGACCTGCTCGCCGATGCAGATGCGCTCACCCGCGCGCTGCAAACCCAGCCTGCGTCGCAGCCACCCGTAACCGCGCCACTGTCAGACGCGCCGATCACTGCCGCGGTGCAAGCCTTGTTGGCCAGCGCCGACCGGCAGCATGGCGGTTTTGGCCGCGCGCCGAAATTCCCCAATCCTGCGCTCCTGCAATTGCTGCTGTGCCAGTACGAGCGCACCGGCGACGCGGCGGCGCTGGCCGGCGTCACGCGCACGCTGGATGCCATGGCGGCCGGCGGTATTCATGACCAGATC
>JAPLST010000355.1:0-12954 GCA_026398485.1 bacterium | reverse complement strand
GTGCCGCATTTTGAAAAAATGTTATACGACAATGCGCAGCTTGCCGCGCTCTATCTCACCGCCTACCAAGCCACGCAGAATGAACACTACCGCGCCGTCGCCGGCGCCGTCTGCGATTATGTGCTGCGCGACCTGACCGATCCCGCCGGCGGTTTTTACAGTGCGGAAGACGCCGACAGCGAGGGGCGCGAAGGCGCCTATTACGTGTGGACGCCGGCCACGGTGCGCGCGTGTCTGCCGGCCGACCAGGTCGCGTTGTGTTGCGCCTGGTTTGGCATCACGGATGACGGCAATTTTGAGGGCGCGACCATTCCGCATGTGGCCGTCGCGCCGGCAACGTTTGCCGCACAGCACGGCCTGACCGAAGCGCAATTGCACGCGCGCTGCAGCCAGTGGCGCGCAGCCTTGCTGGCCGCGCGCGCCGCGCGCCCGCGCCCCGCCACGGATGACAAAATCATCGTGGCGTGGAATGGCTTGATGATCTCGGCCATGGCCCGCGCATGGTCCATTACCAAAGATGCGCGCTACCGCGCCGCCGCCGAACGGGCCGCGACCTTTGTGCTGACGCACGTGCAGGTGAAGGGCCGCTTGCACCACAGTGTCTGCGCCGGCCGCCTGAGCGGGCCCGCTTTTGCCGATGACTATGCCGGCCTGATCCTGGCGTTGCTCGATGTGCACCAAGCCACGCGGGACAGTCATTGGCTCGCGCACGCTGAGCCGTTGGCGCAAACGCTCCTGCACGAGTTCTGGGACGACGCCCACGGCTGTTTCTTCTTGAGTGCCGCAGAGCACACGCACTTGCTGGCGCGCCCGCGCCCCATGGATGATCACGCCGTGCCGTCCGCTAATGCCCTGGCTGCCCAGGCGCTTTTTACCTTGGGCAGACTCACCAAACACGCAGCGTATCAACACATGGCGGAACGGGTCGTGCGCACGGCGCATGCCGAACTGCGTGCGGCGCCGACCAATCATTGTGCGCTGTTGGGCACCCTTGCTGCGTTGCTGCAAGGGCCGTTGAAAATTGTCCAGCCGGTTGCTGCACCTGTGCATAGCTGCTGCACCCGCGAGACCTGCCATGCCTGACGCCTTTGTTGAAACCCAGCTCAAGGGCTTGCCGGTCAGTGCCGGCATTGCCTGTGCGCCCGTGTGTGTGCTCAATGATGCGCAGCACACGCGGGTGCGCTACGACCACGCGACGACCGCCGATGCAGCGGCCGAGACGACCCGCCTGCATGCCGCGCTTGCCGCCGTGGCGCGTAAACTCAAACAGATGGCGGCGGATGTCAGCGAGCGCATCGGCCGCGCCGAGGGCGATATCTTTGTGGCCCTGCGCATGATTGTCGAAGACCCGGCCCTGCGCCAGAAACTGGACAACACGCTGGCAACCTGCAACTGCACGGCGGAAGCCGCGGTGGTGCAAGCCTTTGATGCGTGTGCCGCTCAATTGCAGGCACTCAGTAATGAGTACATTCGTGAACGTGCCGTTGACATGCATGGCCTCAAGACGCACCTGCTCGAAGAACTCACCGGGGCCGGCATGCTGGTGCGCTGTCATGGCGTGGCCCAGTGCGAGCGCGGGCGTCAGCGCATTATTATTGCGCGCGCACTGTCGCCGACCCAGATGGTCACGCTCGATCTCGCACAGGTGCGCGGCATTGTCACTGAACACGGTGGCGCGACCACCCATGCCGCCATTTTGGCGCGCGCACTCGGCGTGCCTATGGTGTCAGGCATCCACGACCTGTTGGCGCTGATCACCTGCGGCACCGACGTGCTGGTGAACGGCACGACCGGCGATGTGATTATTTGGCCCGGTGCGGCAAGCCGCGCGCAGACAGCGCCACCCGCCGGAGTTCGCCGTCTATGCCAATATCAGCACGGTCCACGACCTGCCCGAGGTGCTGGCCAACGATGCCGAGGGCATCGGGCTGTATCGCACGGAATACGAATTTCTGACGGCCGGCGCCTTGCTGGATGAAGACGCCCAATACGAACGCTATGCCCAGGTCGTCAGCCAGATGCGCGGCCAGCCCGTCTATATGCGCCTGCTCGATATTGGCGGCGACAAGGAGCTGGCCTTTCTGCAGGTGCCCAAGGAAGTCAATCCCTACTTGGGCTGCCGTGGCGCGCGCTTTCTGCTGGCGCATCCGGAGTTGCTGGCGGTGCAGGCCCGCGCCTTGCAGCGGGCCGCCCGGCACGGCCCGCTCGGTGTGCTCTATCCGATGATTTCGAGTGCCACGCAATTCGCGCAGCTCAAGCAACTCTTCTGCGATGCCGTCGCCGATCTGCCCGCCGGCGCGCTGCAACATGGCGTCCTGTTTGAAATCCCGGCCGCCTGCCTTGAAGCGCCCGACCTGCTGCGCATCGCCGACTTTGGCAGCATCGGCACGAACGATTTGCTACAATACTTGTGCGCGGTGGATCGCAACAACGACGCCGTCGCGGGTGAGTATCAGCCGGACCGCCCGGCCTTCTGGGCGCTGCTCGACATGACCGCCAAGGCCGCCCGGGCCGCGGCCAAGCCATTGTCCGTCTGCGGTGAGATGGCCGGCGATCCACGCTATACCGCCCGGTTGATCGAATTGGGTTTCCGCTGCGTCAGCACCAACGCGCGCGCCATTGCCGCCGTGCGCGCCGCCGCGCAGCAGCACCTTTGTTCTCATCTTCACACCAGGAGCCAGTCATGAGCAGCACGACCGACAGCATTACTTTTCAGGGCAATCCCTTGCACTTGCTCGGCGCCCACGTGGCGGTGGGCGACAACGCGCCGGCCTTCACGGTTCTGGCCAACGATCTCACGCCCGTCACCGCCGCCTGCTTGGCCGGCACGGTCAGCGTAATCCTCAGCGTGCCCTCGCTCGACACGCCGGTCTGTGATCTTGAAGCCCGGCGCTTCAACAAGGAAGCCGCCGCGCTGGGCCCCAAAGTGCAAATCTTGTGCATCAGCACGGACTTGCCGTTTGCCCAGGCACGCTGGTGCGGCGCGGCCGGCGTCAGCGCCGTCAAGACCCTCTCGGATCATCGTGACACGTCCTTCGGCCTCGCCTATGGCGTGCTGATCAAAGAGCTGCGCCTGCTGGCGCGCGCCGTCCTGGTGGTCGGGCCGGACAGCGTCATTCGCTATCGCCAGCTCGTGCCGGAAATAACCAGCGAGCCGGATTATGCCGCCGCCCTCGTCGTCGTCAAAAATTTGGTATAATCAACAACAACACTATAACCGCACAAGGAGACCCGTGATGATTAGCAACACCATGCTGAAGGAAATAACGGCCCAGATCAATGCCGAGCTGTATTCGGCCTATCTGTATCTGGCCATGGCATCCTGGTTTGAAAACGCCAATTGGGGCGGCTTCGCCAAATGGCTCAGCGCGCAGGCCAAGGAAGAGATGGGCCACGCCCTGAAGTTTTACAAGTATCTCAACGATCGCGGCGCGCATGTGACCTTTGACGCCATCAAAGCCCCGCAGAACGAGTGGAAAGACCCGCTCGACGCGTTCAAGGCCGTGGCCAAACATGAAGCGTACATCACCGCCCGGATCCTCAAACTGAGCGCACTGGCCACCAAGGAGAACGACACTGCCAGCCAGATTTTCCTGCAATGGTTCGTGACCGAGCAGATTGAGGAAGAAAAGCACGCCGATGAAATCGTGCGCATGCTCGACCTGATCAAGAATTCGGTGCATGGCCTGTTCATGCTCAACGCCCAGCTGGGCAAACGCGAAGGCTGAACCGGCGGCTGCCGCCGGAATATCGAATATCGAACAAGGAATATCGAAGGTCGAAGTATCTGCGCAGAACTCTGCTTGGAGTCCCGCCGTCGGCGGGATCATCATTGGTCATTCCTTGTTCGATATTCGATATTCTCATCCCCTGAACCCTGAACCCTGAACCCTATCTCCATGCCCCCCGTCAATATTGGCAAACTTAGGATTGGCGCCGGCGCACCGCTGGTGCTGATCGCCGGCCCGTGCGTGATTGAAGAAGCGCACATCACGCTGCAGATCGCACGCACCCTCGCCGCCCTGCGCGACAAACTCGGCATCGGCATCATCTTCAAGGCCAGCTTTGACAAGGCCAACCGCACGTCGGCCAAGGGCTTTCGCGGACCGGGCCCCAAGAAAGGCCTGGAGATTCTGGCGGAGGTCCGGCGCGCAACCGGCCTGCCCTTGCTGACCGACATTCATTTGCCGCAACAGGCGCGCATCGCCGCCGCCGTGGTGGATGTCCTGCAAATTCCGGCCTTTCTCTGCCGCCAGACCGATCTGCTGCTGGCCGCCGGCAACACCGGCAAAGTGGTCAACATCAAGAAAGGCCAGTTCATGGCGCCGCGCGATATGCGCCAGGCAGTCGACAAAGTGCGCGCCACGGGCAATGATCGCATCATGCTGACGGAGCGCGGCAGCACCTTCGGCTACAACAATCTGGTGGTCGATATGCGCAGCCTGGCGATCATGCGCGAGCTGGGTGTGCCGGTCGTGTTTGACGCGACCCACGCCGTGCAACTGCCCGGCGGGCAGGGCAGCGCCAGCTGCGCGCGCGGCAGTGGCGGCCGGGGTGGATGCCGTCTTCATGGAAGTGCATCCGTGCCCGGACAAGGCGCTGTGCGACGGGCCGAACAGTTGGCCGCTCGACCAATTGGAAGGGTTGGTGAAAACGCTGCGCGCGCTGGACAAGCTCAGCAAAAAAGCCTGACGCGCCGCTATGCGCGGGTGGCGGTTAGGATATGCGCGGCGGCGGCCGGCACATCCGCCAGTTGGGCGTCCGCAGCACCGGCCGGCAGTGCGTGTGCCAGCGCGCGGCCAAAACCCGTCTTGACCAGCAGCGTGCGCAGGCCCGCGCGCAGGCCGGCTTCCATGTCATACGGGCGATCACCCACCATCCATGACTGCGCCAAGTCGAGTTGCAGTTCGCGCGCGGCGCGCAACAGCAGGCCCGGATTCGGCTTGGCATCCGGATGCTCCTCGGCGCGCAGGGCCGGCAACACAGCGTCCGGGCTGTGATACGAACAATACACCCCGTCAAGGTCGACCCGCGCCGTGCACCAGAGCAGTTCAGCCAGCCGGTCATTGACCGCGCCGACAATCTCCGGCGTGACAAACCCGCGGCCGACCGCCGATTGCTTCGAGACCAGCACCAGCGCGAAGCCCGCGTCTTTCAGGCGCCGCAGCGCGCGCGCCACGCCCGGAATCAGGCGCATGCGTCGCGGGCCAAACCAATAGGCCGGCAAGACGCTCAAGGTCCCGTCGCGATCGAAAAACACGGCCGGACGCGCCACGGGAAAGGCCGCACCAAGTGAGTGAATGTCGCGCCGCACCCGCCGCCCGTCCACCTCGTAGAGGCCATATGCATGCGGCGCCTCGCACAACGACGGCACGGCGGAATAGCACACCCCGCCGGCGCGCAACAGCGCCGTGCCGGCATGCACATGCCCGCACAATGCCAGGCGCACTGCGCCGTGCGCGGCCAGTTGCGCGGCGATACTATCGGCCTCGGCATAATTATGCGGATAGCCACCGATGTGCGGCTTGATCAGAAAATGCTGGACATGAATCTGCGGAAGGTCACGTTGTTCGAGTGCGGCGAGATAGCGCTCACGTTCGCCGAGCAACCGCCGCGGCACATGAAAGTCCGTTTCTTCATCCCAAAAAGAAAGCACGCGATGGCCGGCGCACACGAATGTGCGCGGCAGATCGCCAAAGACGCGCGCCATGGCGCGGTAATGATCGTGATTGCCGGGCACGACGCACAAGCGGCACCCCACGCGCACCAGCAGGCGGCGGACCAGTCGCAAGTCTTGCTCGGTGGCGCGCTGCACCGCGCGCGTGTGCAGCCCGTGCGGCGGGACATCCACCACGTCGCCGCTGACGACCAGCAGATCCGGCTTCTGCAGGCGCAGCCGCTCGACCACGCGCGCCAGAATGTCCGGCATGTGCCGGCTGAGAATTTTGGTTGCAGTGCTGGTTCCCGGCAGATGATGCCGCAGATGGAAGTCGGTGATGTGCGCGATGCGGATCATGCAGTGCGCCGGCCGCGCAGGCGTTCGCACAGCACGCCGGCAATGAATCGCGGATTATTGTAGCAATAGCGTTTCCACAAGCGGCGCGGCTCCTGGATGAAGCGGTACAGCCATTCCAAGCCGTGATCCTGCATCCAATCGGGCGCTTGCTTTACCGTGCCGGCATGAAAATCAAACGCAGCGCCAATGGCGACCAGCACTGGCGCGGTCAATGCCGGGGCCATGCGTTGCACCCATAATTCTTGTTTGGGTGCACCGAGGCCGACCCAGACAATATCGGCACCGCTCGCGTTGATGCGGTCGGCGTCGGCGCGCTCTTCATCTGCAGTGAGCGGGCGAAAGGGCGGGGCGTGCGCGCCCACGATGCGTGCCGCGGGAAAGCGCGCGTGGAGACGCTGTTGTAGCAGGGCAAGGGTGGCGTCCGTGCTGCCATAGAGGAAATGGCGCCAGCCCAGTTCGGCGGCACGGGTGAAGCATAGGTCGAAGAAGTCGGGACCATAGACGCGCGTGCGGATCGGCGCGCCCCACATGCGCATGGCCCAGACGAGCGGCATGCCGTCGGGCACGGTCATGGCGTTGGGCGCATTCAGCGCCGCACGCAAGGCGGCATGGCGTTGCGCCTCCATCGTGACATGCACATTGCAAAAATTCACGCAGCGCTGCCCGGCGCCGCCGACCGCCGCGCGCACCTGCGCCAACAGGCCGGCGTAGTCGGTCACCGCCAGGCGGACACCTAAGATCGTCGCATAGTCCATGCAGCTTCCGGGATGGTTACGCCAAGTATTGTAGCAAATAAGCAACTTGCTGCAAGATCATAATTTTTCTGTGGCTGATCCGTCCGATCTGCCCGGACTATCCAGAGGGCGCGTGCCCTTGCACTGCGGATAGCCCGTGCAACCCCAAAACTGCGATGAACTCGCGCTCAAGCCCGGCGATTTGCTGGTCCAGCAGATAGTTCGCCTGGTGGATCAGGCAAATGATGGTGTTGGCCACGATGGCAGGATCATTGCTGTTCAGCCATTCTGCATAAGAACCAAAAACATCTGCCTGATCCGTCCGATCCGTCGAATCCGTCCGATCTGCCTGCTGCTGCCGCCCCAGTGCCCGCACCTGCTGTGCCGCGGGGTCATTTTTGCTCCACTGCAGCAAGTGGTGTTGGCGCAGGAAATCCTCGAAGTCCAGCAAGAGTTCGTCGAGGCTGGCGCGCGCGACATTGGTCAGCCGCAGTTCTGTCTGGCTTGACGTGGCTGCGGCGCGGCTGGCTTCCGCGATGTTCTGCCGCCCGCTTCGCGCGGCCTGCTCCATCTGGTCCACGGTGCGTGAGCGCCGGTCCATAAACCGTTCGCAGAAAAACACCGTGCCGTCGTAGATGATCGTCGTCACCTGAAACGAGCGCAAGTGCCGATAACCCCCGCTGGGTCGCAGCCGTTTCCCGCATGGATTTGTGTTCATGTGATTTTCCTGTGGCTGATCCGTCCGATCCGTCGGATCCGTCCGATCTGCCGGATTAGCTGGCGCCGGGCGGGTCGTTTTGGCCGAACTGCAGCAGACACAGATTGTAGTACACGCCGCGCTGGGCGAACAACGCCGCGTGCGTGCCGCGCTCGACAATCCGGCCGGCATCGAGCACCAGAATCTCGTTGGCTTTCTTGATCGTGCTGAGGCGGTGCGCCACGATGATGCTGGTGCGGCCGTGGATCAGGCGCTCGATTGCGGCCTGTATCAGGGCTTCCGTGGCCGGGTCGACATTGCTGGTGGCCTCGTCGAGGATCAGGACTTTGGGATCGTGCGCCAGGGCGCGCGCAAAACATAACAGTTGCTTTTGCCCGGCCGACAAGGTGGCGCCGCGCTCCATCATTTGCTCGTCAAAGCCGCCGGGCAATTGCTCGACAAAATCACGCGCTTGGACGGTGGCGGCAGCGGCGACAATCGTCGCGCGGGTGATGTCGGCCCGGCCCAGTTGCACATTGTCGCACACCGCGCGGCTGAAGATGAAGGCGTCTTGCAACACGATTGCAATATGCCGGCGCAGGGCCGCCAGCGGCCAGGCGCGCACGTCCACGCCATCCAGGCGGATCTGCCCTTGCTGCGGATCGTAGAAGCGGCAGACCAGGTTGATGATGCTGGTCTTGCCGGCGCCGGTCGGGCCGACAATCGCAACGCTGCGGCCGGGCGCCACGCTGAAGCTGACGTTATTCAACACCGGCGTGCCGTCCACATACGCGAACGAGACCGCGTCAAATTCGACCAAACCGGCGGGCGTGGCTGGCATAATCGGCGCGGCCTGTTCACGTACGTCGGGCACTTCATCGAGGATGCCGAAAATGCGTTCGGCAGCCGCCATGGCGCTTTGCATGACGGTGTACTGCTGGCTGATCTCAATGATCGGCCGGTACATTTCCGAGAGATACTGCAAGAACGCGACCAGCGCGCCCAGCGTGAAATTCCCGCGGATGACACACAGCCCGCCGAAGACCAGCACCAGCGCCGTGCCGAGACTGCGCAAGGTGTCGACCAGCGGGCGAAACACGCCGAAGACGACCAGCTCGCGCATGTTGGCCTGAAAATAGGCGCTGTTTTTCTCGGCGAATTCGCGCTGGCGGCGGCGCTCCTGCAAAAAAGCCTGGATGATTTTCACGCCGGAAATGTCCTCAGCCAAGGTCGCGTTCAACTGCGACAGCAGGCGGCGAATGTGCCGATAGACGTTGCGGGCCTGGGTGCGGAAGACAATCGAGACCACGACAAACAGCGGCAACAACGCCAGGCTGAGCGCCGCCAAGCGCGCATTGAGCACGAACAAAATCGCGGCCGCACCGAAGAAATACAGCACATCGCGCACAAGGTTCACCAGCACCGAGGTGAACACTTCGCTGATGGCATCAATGTCATTGGTCACGCGCGTGACCAAGCGCCCGACCGGATTGCGATCATAAAAGCGCAGCGCCAGGGTTTGCAGATGGCGGAACAACACCATGCGCAAGTCGTGCATCGCGCGCTGGCCGACGATTTGCAGCGCGAGCGCATGGCCGTATTCGGCCAGCACCCGCAGCACAATGATGGCCAGCACGCCCAGGGCCAGCCAGCCCAGCCCGCGCACGTCGTCGGCCCGCAGGTCCAGCAGCACGCGGGGCGAGAGCCGGTGCAGCTCTGTTTGCGGCACTTCCCAGCGATTGGAGACCAGCACGCCGACGTCAGCGCGATACAGATTGGTGGCAAACACATACACCGGCCCGGTGTTGGTCCACGCGCCGGCCGTGGCCGTGCGGGTTGCGCGCGGCCGTGTCAGAAAGCGGTCAATGCCGCTCTTGAACATGAACGGCATCAGCAGTTCGAGCCCGGTCGCGACCAGCAAAAACAGGCACGCCAGCAAGAGGAAGCGGCGCTGCGGCAGGACGTAGGTCAGCAGGCGGCGCACCAGGCGCGCATCGTAGGCCTTGCCCAATTGGTCTTCCGTATGCTCGTCGTGCATCAGGTGCGTGGAGTGGTGGCGGTGCCCAGCATGGCTTCGAGTGTTTGCAGGCGGTACAATTCACTGTAAAAGCCCTCGCGCTGCACCAGCGCCGCATGCGTGCCACGGTCGACAATCCGGCCGTCGTCCAGCACCAGGATCATGTCGGCGTCGCGCACCGCGCTGATCCGATGGGCAATGACAATCATCGTGGCGCACTGGCCGGGCGCGCGCAAATAGGCCAGGATGGCGGCCTCGGTTTCGGCGTCGACACTGGACAGGGCGTCGTCGAGAATCAGCACGGCTGGCCGCAGCGCCAGTGCGCGCGCAATCGCGACCCGCTGCTTTTGGCCACCGGACAAGGTGATGCCGCGCTCGCCGACCAGCGTGTCGTAGCCCTGCGGAAACGCCTCGATTTCATCGTGCAGGCGCACGGCCGTCGCGAGTTCAATCACCGCCGCGCGCGCCAAGTCCGGACAGCCAAAGCGAATGTTGTCGGCCACGCTCATTGAAAAAAGAAACGGCTCCTGGGCCACATAGCCGAACAAGCCGCGCACACGCTCAAGCTGCAGCGTGCGCAGATCATGCCCGTCAATGAAGATCGAGGCCGGCGGCGGTTCGTACAGGCGCATCAGCAGCTCGACCAGGGTGGTCTTGCCCGCGCCGGTGCGGCCGACAATGCCCAGCACCTGGCCGGGCGGCAATGCGAACGAAAGATCGTGCAGGACATCGGTCGCCACGCCGGCGTAGCGGAAAGAGAGCCCGCGACATTCCAACCGCGGCTGCACGGCGGCATTGTGCGCGCCGCTGACAATCGCGGCCGGCGTCTGCAAAATGGTGAGCAGGCGTTGCATGCTGGCTGCGCCGCGCTGCATCGTGTTGACGACAATGCCGACCGCGATCATCGGCCAGGCAAACATGCCCAGGTAGCTGGCGAAGGCGACAAACTGGCCGAGGGTGATGTCGGCGCGAACCACGGCGCGGCCGCCGAAGTAGATCAGCAGGGCAATGCTGCAGGTGGCCAGCGCGGCGATCAGCGGATCGAACCAGGCCCAGACGCGCGCCAGGTCGAGGTTTTCGCGCACATACGTCTGCGAGGTGTCGTGGAAACAATCATATTCAACGGCGTCGGCGCCATAGGCCTTGACCACGCGCACGCCGCTGAACGTCTCGGTGGCGCGCTCGCTCATGCGCGAAAAGCAGGCTTGCACCCGGTCGTAGCGCGCATGGATGATCGCGCCGAATTTCGCGATGATAAACGCCAGCAAGGGCAGGGGCGTCAGCGTGATCAGCGTCAGGCGCGGGCTCATGCTCAACATCATGACCAGGACAATCACGGCCATGACGACGGCGTCAATCGCCGCCAGGGTCGCAAACCCGAGGGCGCGCCGCACGGCATAGGTGTCGTTGGTGGCGTGCGCCATCAGGTCGCCGACTTTTTGATGGTCGAAATAGGCGATGGAAAGGGTTTGCAGGTGCTGGTAAAAATGCCCGCGCAGGTCGCGCTCAATCCGGTGGCTGGCGCCGATCAGGAAATAACGCCAGACAAAACGGCAGACGCCCATGCCCAGCGCGACGCCGGCAATGCCCGCGCCGGCCAGCATCAGCAAGCGCGTGGTGGCGGCCCCGCGCCCGAGCGCGTCGATCACGTGCTGCATGATGCGCGGCACCAGCACTTGCAGGATATCCACGCCCAGCAGGCCGCACACGCCGATCAGTACGGCGGCCCAATGCGGGCGCAGCAAGCGCAGCATCGGCCAGATGCTTGAGGCGGCGCGGGGTGGTGGTAGCGGGTGGGGCATACGTGTTGGCCGGCGCTGTGCGCGGCGCGTAGGCGGGCAGGCTAGGCCAGCGACTCCGGCTGCCAGCTGCGTTGGCGCCAATGATCGAGCACGGACATGCCGCCGACATACAAGAACCCAATCGTGTACAACAAAATAAAATAGGCCAGCAGGCCGTTGTGCAACACGATGCACAGGGCGCAGCAGGCGGCGCAGTACACGCCAAAACCGAGCTCGAGCCAGATATGCGACGTGTGGGGCGCCTTGTAGTTGCCAGTGACGTTGCGGGCTGCGTCGCCATGCTTGGGCGTCCGCACAAACGAACTCTTGACGCCGCGCAAGGCCTCAATGACCGCCTTGGTATTGTTGATCGCCAGGCCGGAGTAGACGCACGAGACCCACGGCACCAGCGGTATTTTCTTCCACCACTGGCGATGCAAGGTGCGTTGCGCAAACAGGTGCAGCGAGGCGGGCGCGCTGCTGCTGACCACGAACAAGGCCAGCAACGCAATCCACAGCCACGGACTATGCACATAGCGCGTAAAAAAGGCCAGGGCCGGCACGGCAAACATGGCCATGATCAGGATCAGCGGATCAATCGCATGGTGGGTCAAATGCAACACCGCCTGGATTTTTTTCATGACGCTGTCGTGCGAGCGCAACACCTGCGGCAGCAATTTCAAGGCGGTCTGCATCGAGCCCTTGGTCCAGCGAAATTGCTGGCATTTGTAGGCCGTGATCGTGGTGGGCAACTCACTGGGGGTTGCCAGCCCGAACAGGAATTTCATGCGCCAGCCGGCCAGTTGCGCGCGATACGACAAGTCCATGTCTTCGGTCAGCGTGTCATCGTGCCAGCCGCCGGCGTGTTCAATGGCGGTTTTGCGCCAGATGCCGGCCGTGCCGTTGAAATTCATGTAATAGCCATTCCAAGCGCGCGCGCTTTGCTCGATGGCGAAATGGGCGTCGAGCCCGATGGCTTGGGCACGGGTCAGCATATTGTGGCTGGTGTTCAAATGGCTCCAGCGCGTTTGGACGGCGGCATAGTCGGGCGTGGCCATCAAGAACGGCACGGTGTCGCGCAGAAACTGCACGGGCGGCACAAAATCGGCGTCGAAAATGGCGATGAATTCACCGGCACACTGCGCCATGCCATGGCGCAACGCGCCAGCCTTGAAGCCCTGGCGCGAGCCGCGCCGGACATGCTCGATCCAGACGCCGCGCGCGCGGTAGCCGGCCACCAGTGACGCGACCAGCGCACTGGTGTCATCGGTCGAATCGTCCAGCACCTGGATTTCGTGTTTGGCGCGCGGATAGGTCATCGCCACGACGGCGTCGAGCAGGCGGGCGATGACGTGGCGCTCGTTGTAGATCGGCAATTGGGTCGTGACCATCGGCAGGGCGGCATCGGTGTGCGTCGCCCAAAACTGGGTGAGAAACGCGCTGGTCTCATGCGCCTCGCGCACCCGGCGCCGGCGGAAAAAATACAGCATCAGATAGCAATTCACCGCGTACAGGGACAGGGTCAGGGCGCAGGCAATATACACGCCCGCAAGCACGCAGATGATCACCGTAAGCACAACACTATCCCGCAGTATCAGAGACATTGCAGTACTGCGACAGCACGCTGGCGTTTCGTTGCTTTCATGGGCGGATAGTATAGCAGATTTGTCATGTTCTGTAAAACGGCCCGTGTTTTGTCTGAAATTCCG
>JAPLST010000473.1:2520-16976 GCA_026398485.1 bacterium | reverse complement strand
CCGGCAAGACCGTGGCGCGTTTTCTGCGTGAGCACCCGCACCCAAAGGTCATTGTATGAAACCGCCGCGCCTGTTCATCGCCGCCACCCGCCAGGATGATGGCAAGACGACCGCATCACTGGGTTTGTTGATGCATGCGTTACAGCACACCGATCGCGTCGGCTTCATGAAGCCGGTCGGGCAGCGCTATGTGCAGCTCGAGGACGGCACGAAAGTTGACAAGGATGTCTGGCTGATTCGTTCGTGCTTTCCGCTGCATGATGCGCCGGCGCTGATGAGCCCGATCACGGTGCCACGCGATTTCACGCGCAGCTATATCGACCAGCGCGCGCCTGAGACGCTGGCCCGGCGGGTGTGCGACGCGTTTGAGCAATTGTCCCAGGACAAGGCGTTTGTGCTGCTGGAAGGCACCGGCCACGCCGGCGTCGGCGCGGTGTTCGACCTGTCGAATGCGCGCGTGGCGCAATTATTGGAAAGCCCGGTCGTGCTGGTGGCGGGCGGTGGCATTGGCAAGCCGGTCGATGAGATTTTGTTGAACGTGGCGCTGTTCCGCGCACACAACGTGCCGATTGCCGGCGTGCTGTTGAACAAGGTCGCGCCCAACAAGCTGGCCGAAGTCAACGATTATGTGCGGCGGGCACTGGCATGGCATGATATTCGCGTGGTGGGCGTCGTGCCGTACATGCCCTTGCTCAGCCAGCCGACCGTGCGCGAGATTGCGGCACTGGTTGACGGCGCATTTCTCAGCGGCGATGCGCATGCGGCGCAATTGATTGCGGACGTGGTGCTGGTCACGCATTTCAGCAATGAAATGGCCCAGCGGGTTGCGCCGCAAACGTTGCTGGTCACCAGTGGCGAGCAGTCGGATTTGCTGGTCGCCTGCGCCAGTGATGAGCAGCACCTGCAAATCTTGCGCACGCATGTGGCCGGGATTGTCTTGACTGACGGCGTCGAGCCCAAGCCGCACATCGTCAAGATGCTGCGCCAGGTGCAGGTGCCGGTCATCCTCAGTGAGCTGCCCGCCTTTCAGGCCACCAGCCGCATTTCCACGATGGCGGCCAAAATCCAGCCGGACAATCCGGAAAAACGCACGACCATCGCCACGCTCTTCAGCCAGTATGTCGACATGTCCGCACTCGGCCTGTTCGCCTGACGCGCCCGAACACGGCGGTGAAATGCCAGCATAAGAAAGACGGTTGGATTCGGAATTTCAGAGAAATCGGGAAAATCGGGAAAATTGACAAAACATTCCAGCTTTTGTTACAATACTTGCGTGGTAACATCAATGCGCATGGCATGGCCAAAATGCCGTGTTATGCGCGTATGCGAGGCCGACGGCACCGTTGCTGTTTAATTGCAGATGCCCCAAGGAGAGGACTATGACAGCCTGTCAGCGCTTCATGCTTGCGTGCCTGTGCAGCGGGGCACTTGCCGGTTCGGGGGCAATTCAGCAATGGTACTTTTATCCACCCGGCGTTCCGCCGGCGGGCCTGCCCGCCCTCGCCGAAGACTCGACCAACATCGCCCTCGCGGGCTGGGCGGATGCCCAGGTTGACAGCAATGCGCCCGCGTTTGCCTTTGGCCTTGACGAAGCCGGCCACGCTGAGCATGAGAGCGCCAGTCGCGGGGCCGCGCGCCTGTTGTTCAATATCAGCAATGTCTATGCGGTCGTCAGCGATGCCTATGCCAGCGCCACGCTGCAGCTCTATCTGTTCGGCGCGGCGGACACGCTGCCGGTGCTGACTGTGTCCGTTGCGCGCGCGCTGGGCGCGTGGGCGGAGGACAGCGTCACATGGAACACTGCGCCCGGCAGCGGTGTGGCAGCCCCCGGTTTTGTCGGCGCGCAGGCGCTGAATACCAATGTCGGCATTGATGTCACCGCCGCCATGAATGCCGAGCTGGGCGACGCGCCCGCCCAGCGCCATGGGCTGATGCTGCTCGATGCCAGCGGCGCGAGCCCCTATTTCTTCACCAGCAAGTCGCCGGTCGCCGCGTACCGCCCGTATCTCCATGTGCTGGTGCCCGAGCCAGTGCTGCAGTCGCTCTTGTTGCTCCTGTGCGCCGTCATCGGCCGCGCACGCAGCGCTATGTCACGATCCTGAATGTTCAATTTCCGTAACCTCATCCAAGGCACCTCCATGAATATGCATCGCCACGCCACGCGTATAATCACAGCCGCCGTGCTGGTCGTGGCTGCCGCCGCGGCAACCGCGCAGGCGCTCACGTTCACTCAAACGGTGAATATGCACGGCCACGCCATCACCAACGTCGCGCCACCGGTTGCGGCCAATGATGCCGTCATCAAGGCCTATGTGGACGGCCTTATGCAGCGGTTGAATGAGATGGCATTGATCCCGGCCGGCTATTTCGCCATGGGCACTACGTTCGCTGATGGTGGTACTGGCGAGTTGCCGGTGCATACCAACTTCATCAGTTCGTTCTACCTGGACAAATATGAAGTGACCAAGGCAAAGTGGGACGAAGTGCGTGCTTGGGCGCTTGCCAATGGCTACTCGATTGGTGTGGGCGCCGGCAAAGCGGCGAATCACCCAGTGCAGACGGTGATCTGGTTCGATTGCGTGAAATGGTGCAATGCGCGCAGCGAGATGGAGGGGCTGACGCCGTGCTACTATACCAACGCGGCGCAGACGCTGGTGTACCGGGGCGGGACTGTGGATGTGCAAAACGCCTGGGTGAAATGGGCTGCAAATGGCTATCGCCTGCCGACCGAGGCCGAATGGGAGAAGGCCGCGCGCGGCGGCGCCGTTGGCATGCGCTTCCCGTGGGCCGATGCGAACACGATCACAAATTCACGGGCGAATTACAATGGTAATACTGGTTATGCATACGACTTAGGCCCGAACGGTTATAATCCGTTGTTCGCGCCAACGCCCTACACCAGCCCGGTCGGGTATTTCGCGGCGAACGGGTATGGACTCTACGACATGGCCGGCAATGTCTGGGAATGGTGCTGGGACTGGTATGGGAATGCCTATTATGCGAGTTCGCCGAGCAGCGATCCACGTGGCCCATTGAGTGGCACGTCTCGCGTGCTGCGCGGCGGCGGTTGGGTCAACGGCGCGGACGGCTGTCGCGGCGCGGAGCGCAACTCCTACTCACCGGGCAACCCGGACGGCAGCCTTGGGTTTCGGTGTGTGCGGGGGCTTTAATGCCGGGTTTGCTTGCACACCACATTGTTACGCATCTGAGGTAGGGCAGGCTACCCAGCCTGCCACCGGCGTGCTGCGTTCCTTTCGGCAGCCGGCCGGAGGAAATTCACCGCCGCTCAAGTGCTGCATGCCGGACATTCATCACTCATCACTCATCATTTCTGCTGCATCCCGCCAGCGGCGAGGTTTTGGGGGTCGCCAGAAACGTCAATCATGCGGGCTTTATTGTATCACGGGCATGGGCCGCCAGCCGCACGGCTGCGCCGGCGGGCAGCGCGATGTGCCAGCGATCGTCCACCTGCGTTGCCGCAACATCGGCCGGCATAAGTTGCGGGAACGTGGTCGCACTGACGGGCAGCACGACCGTGGCGGCGACGGCCGCGGGCAAGGCGATCGTGATGGCAAACTGCTCCGGCGTCTGTTCCCAGGCAACACTGATTTCGCCGTGCGGCGTCGGCACGCGGCCTTCGGCCCAGGTCAGGTCGAGCGGCACGGGCGCGATGCGGGCATGCGCATAGCCGGGCGCCGCCCACCACACGCCGAGTTGGTAGCGGGTCAGGAAGTACACCGGCGCGGCCGACCAGGCATGGCAATGGCTGCGCGTCCACCAGTCTTTTTCAAAGCCGGGAAAGACCTCCCAAAACGTCGTGGCGCCCTTGCGCAACATTTCGTCCCAACGTTGGCGCACGATGCGCAGCATCTGTTCGTGACGCTGGTCATGCGCCAGCGCTTCCAGCACATAAAAGAGCGCAAACGGACTGCCCACGCGCCCGACGCCCTCGGGCGGCGCGGCGCCTAGCGCACGCACGGCCTCGCGGCGCGCGCCGGACGCCACATCATACAACAAGGCCAGCGCGTTGTTTTGCTGGCTGACGACCGGGCTGGGCGTGCCGTCTTCGTGCAAAGCGTCAACGTACGCCTGGCGTTGTTCATGCCACAGATGCGTGTTGATTGCGGCGATCAGCGCCGCGCGCTGCGCCTGATACCACGCGACATCATCGGGCAAGGCAAGGGCGGCGGCGAGGCTGGCGGCGCGCCGATAGGCCTCGACTAGAAACATCGAATTGTGCGCAACGCACTTGTGGCCACTGTCCATGCCGGCCCAGTCGAACATGTTCCAGGCGGCGATGGAGAGCAGGCCGCGCGCGTCGGTGAATTGCGCGCGACAGTTGTGCAACGTCGTCTTGACGGCCGGATAGATGTGCGCCAGCCAGTCGCGCGCGCCGGTGAACTGCCAGTGTTCCTCGACCATGGACACCCAGAGCAGGCTCCAGGCCGTGAGAATGCTGACGTCGGTTTGTGGAATGCAGCATTCGGGCAAAGACGCGCGCTGCAACGATTCGGCCGCCAGCGCAATGCCGCGGCGCGGCAATTGGATGTTGCCAAACGCAGCGTAATCAACCAGGGATTCGTTGCGCGCATCGCCGACCCAGAAGCCTTGTTCGTAGGTGGGGCAGTCGGTGTAGGTGTCTTCACTGCAGCAGCGCAGGGTATGGCGGCCCACGTCCCAAATGCGGGTGAGCAGCGGATCGCTGCAGGCAAACGCGCCGCGTTCCGGCGCGGGATGCGTGGCAAAGAGCAGGCGCACGCCATGCAGCCGCAGTGGCGCGCGCAGATTGCGCACCGTGAGTTGCACGTAGCGGCAGCCGCGCCGCATCATCGAGGTATAACGCTGGCGGCCGGCGCGCGTGATGTAGCGGAAGCCGTTTTGGTTGCCCTGCGTGTAATGGATGCGGCCGTCTTCAATCGCCTCATAGCCGTTGAAATCAAGGATCGTCCCGGCCGGCGCGTCAACTTCGAATTCAAGCCAACCAACGAGCACCTGGCCAAAATCGAGGGTGAGCTCCGGATCGCCATTGTCGCTCGGTTGAATGATCGCGCACCCGCCGCCGTCGCTGACTAATGCGGCGGCATTCTCAATATGCCGCGCGCCGAGCTGCGTGTCACTCACGGTGGTCTCGGCCCACGGCGCGCCATGACTGTACACATCGTCAGCGGCAATCGGGCGGGCCTGCGCGCGCCATGGTTCCAGATCATGCGGTATACGCGCCGCGATTACTTGCGGCCGCACGGTCGCCCACTCCGCGATCGGGCCGAACACGGTGAACGGACTCGCGTCCTGAAACACGCCATGCACGGTCACCGGTTGTTCCGTCATCGCCGCATAGGACCGGTCGAAGACATGGCGCTGCCCGGCGGCACAAGCGCAGACGAGCAGATTTTCGCCCGCCTGCAATTGCGCCGGCGTGCCACTTTCGACTTGGACCCCGTTCAAATACGGCGGCTCCTGCCAGTCAAAATAATCGAGGGCCCAGATACGCAACGCCTGCGCCACCGGCGACGCAATGATGCAAGCCACAAAGCCGGGCAACTCGCGTATGCCGCCCTCGTTTTTGTGCATCAGGTAAGGCGTCAAATTGAAACCAAAATGCAGATTGGCGGGGCGCGCCAGGCGGGTGCGCGACATGCGCCGCGGCAGGTGCGGCGTGCGCGTCAGTGGCAGTGTCGGGCGCGGGCTGAGCTGCGTCCAGGGTGGCGTGCCGACCGGGCCAATGACGGACGCCGGCTGAAATCCCGCGGGCGTGGCGCCCGCAGCCAGCCACGCATCAGCAAAAGGACGCGCATCAAAGGCTTCGACAAACGCCATTTGCAGCGACATGCGCGGCATTGGCCGCATAAAACCAGTGTGGGCACACACCTGCCAAGTCGCATCCGTGCCGAGCACATACGTCCAGTGCGTGCCGTCACCGCGCTCAAGCTGGGCCAGCAGACCGGCGCGACCACTGGCCGCATATTGCATGGTGCCCTCGCCCCAATGCTGCGCAATCACGGCCAACACATTGGCGCCCGGCATCAGCAAGCCGGTAAGATCATAGGTGTCGAACTGCCAATTGTGGGCAAAGCCACGCGCCGGCCCGTCACCAAGCCACCCGCCGTTGAGGTAGACGCGGTAGCGCGTGTCGGCGGTGAGGTGCAGGCGCCAGGGTGCGCGCGTGTCCATGTCGGTCAGCGTGAATTCACGGCGGGCGGCCAGATAATAATTGCGCGGGGCGGGCGTGCCGGCATCCCAAATCCAGGAAGTTTGCCATGTCACGTTTTCGTTGATCATTGCCACACCCAAGGTGGTTGGTTAATATGTTCCGTGCCGCCGGGCGGTTTCATACATCGCCACTACATTTTCGGTGGGCGAATTGTCTTGCAGGCAGTGGGTGGGCGCGAAGCAATAACCACCGCCGGGCATCATGATGTCGAGCGTGCGCCGACAATC
This sequence comes from bacterium, assembly GCA_026398485.1. Taxonomy (GTDB): domain Bacteria; phylum Auribacterota; class UBA3054; order UBA3054; family JAPLST01; genus JAPLST01. The sequence goes on along the minus strand of JAPLST010000473.1, from coordinate 10,538 downwards.
GGCGACGACCTCGGCCACCGTGCCGGTCGCGACCGGCCCGGCCGTCGAGATGCAGCCATGAAACGCCAGGCGTCCACCAAACGTTTTTTTCAAATACGCCGGCGCCATGTGGGCGGCTTCCGGCTGGAGCGTGTCGACCGCCGCAATGCCCATCTCGATAAAGTCTTCAAACGCCCAACTGCTCGAGCCGCAACTGTGAATCATGACCGGCAAATTATATGCCTTGGCCAAGGCGACAACCCGTTCGTGCAGCGGGCGGATATTCCGCCGATACAAATCCAAGCCGACAATTGGGGCGATCTGCGTGCCCAAGTCCTCGCCCATCCAAAGAAACGCCATCTGCCCTTGTGCCGCCTCGAGCATGCGCTCAAGCACCTGCAATTGAATTTCGACACGGCGGCGCGCGAGCAGCAGGCCGGCGGGCTCGTCACTGATGAGGTCAATCAAGGTTTGCTCCATGCCGCGCAGCATGCCGTTGGCATTGATCACGTCGGCGACGCCGGGATTGCCGACATAGAGGGCTTTGTCACGGTACTGCCGGCAGAGTTCGCCAATGTGGCTGTAATCATAGTCATCCGGCGACGGCAGCGGCCATGCGGCAACGTCCTCTTCGCTGGCTTCTTGCAGCGGGAAATCGCAAAAATCCCAGTAGCCGCCGCTCTCGTGCTCAATCCAGCGCTGGCGGATGCCCCACTCGTTGGCCACGACGCCGCGGGCGGGATCATCGGCATGGCGTTTGGGGCCGCAATACGGCGCGTTCACCGCCATGAAATCCACGCCGAGTGCGGCGCACAAGCCGACATAGTCATCGGGCTGCAAGCCAAAGTGCTGCTTGAGGCGTTGGTCAATCCCGCTGTTGGCGGCATAATCAACCGGCACGCGATCCGGCACCTGTTGTGCAAACACGGTCAGCACGCGTTCTTTCGAGGTCATCATATTCTTCTCTCCCAAGCGTTCATCGGTCATCGGTCTTCGGTCTTCGGTCTTCGGTCTTCGGTCCGCTTTCAAATCTCAAATTTCAAATTTCAAATTTCAGCTTTCAGCCCACTTCCCAGACGCGCCCCGCGTGCGGCGGCAACTGATATGCGATCATTTCTTTTCCCTGTAATTTTTCGCCAGTCAGCCACTCTTGCATGCGCCACATGGCCGGCAACCCCACGCGCGCCGCCGGCAGCGCGACCTGCACCGCACTGTCGCTCAAATTAAACATGCCGATGCGCGCAGGTATGCCCGGCGCGGCTGGCGCGGCCAGCAGATGCACTTCCGGCTGCGTGTACCAGTCGACGACGCGGGCCGGCGCGGGATTGGGCGGAAACACGCGCTGCATCAATGCGGCCCGCGGCCCGCACAATTCCGGCATGATCTCGCTCAACAGCGTCATGTTCCCGCTCAGCCACACCAGCCGCACCCACATGGCCGCCTCTTCATCATTCAAACCATAGGCTCCCTCGCCAAAAATCTTTATCTCGCCGGGCGTGCCATAGTCGCGCACCACGATGCAGTCCGGGTCGTTCTGCCAGAACACACCGTGCATCCACTGCCGGCCAATGGTTTGCACGGCGGCCGGTTTGACGGCGCAATTGCCAACCACCCAGCCCGCCGCATTGACCATCGCAGTCCAGCGGCTGGAAACATCATAGCCGATGCGCATGGCATCGCACAAGCCGATGGCCGGGCCGAGTGGCGAGCCGCAGTTGAGAATGAAGCGTTCGCCCGCCGCGCGCCGGATTTGCCGCAGGCCGTTGCGAAACAGTTCGGCGGTTGTCTGCTGCGGATCGTGGCGCACGCCGGGCTGGATTGCATGCACCAGAAAATCAATTTTGACATAGTCAAAGCCCCAGTCATCGAAGACGCGCCGGAATGTTTCGTGGACAAACGCGAGTACGGCGGGATGCGTCAAATCGAGCGCGTACACCGTCCAGAATTCCTTGGGTGCGCCCTGCTCGTCATGGATCAGCCAGTCGGGATGCTCGTGAAAAAGGCGGCTGGCGCGCTCGACCGAAAACGGCGCGAGCCACAACCCGGGCACCATGCCGTGCGCCTTGATCATGTCCGCCACGGCGCGCATGCCATCCGGAAATTTGTAGCCGGCGTGCCAGTCGCCCCAATTGCGCGGCGCGCCCGGCGCGGTGATGTTCCAGCCGTCATCAATTTGAATGACGCGGACATGATCGCGCCACGGCGGCTGCGCCAGCAGCGCGACATTGGCGGCAATGTCCGCCGCCGTTTCCGTGCCGTAGTAGCCATACCAACTGCACCAGCCGGACTGGAAGCAGCCCGGGCGCGCCTGCATGGTGGCGGCGACCATGGCGGCATAATCGGCCAAGAGCGTCTGCAAAGATGCGCCCGCGCCGATCAGCAAAGCAGACAGTTCGAGGGTCGCGCCGGCGGCCAGCGTGATGCCTTCGCGCGCGACCATGGCGCGCAGCGTGACCCGCCCGCTGGTCTCATCGCGCGCAATCGCAACGCTGTTGAACGATGCATCGTGCGCTGCAAAACCAACCAGCAGCGCGGCATCGCCAGCCTGGTTGGTAAGGCCGGCGACCATGTGCGATGCGGCCGGCGGCATGCCGGCCAGCGGCTGCACCGCGGCGACCTCGCACATGGTCGGGCCTTGGACAAAGCAGGCGTCGAAGGGCGTGGCGCCGTCCGCAAGCTCCGCCACGAGCGGCATGACCTTCTGCAATGCCACCGCGGCCGTGCCCGTGTTGCGCAAATGGGCGCGCAGCTCGAGCCACGCCGGGCGCGTCGCCAGTGGGCGGACGGCGAGGGTCAACTCAAGATTGTCGCCACAGCGCCAGATGTGCGTGGCATCATCGCGCCGCGTGTGCAGCACGCCGGCCTGTTCGCCGTCCGTTTCCACGGCCGGCCGGCCGGCGACAAGGCTGCCCAGCGCACTGGCGCAGTGCAATTGGTTGCGCTCATCAAGGTGTACTTGCCAAATCGGGTTTTTCATGCTCGTTGTTGATGTCAAGGTGAAAGTAACGGCTGCGTGGGCACGACGAGGATGTTTGTCGCCGCGATGATTGCTTGCTCAAATGTTTGCGGCGTCGTGGCAAAATTGACGACTACGCGCGTGCCGCCGGCAAACGTGCTCAGTTGCAGGGTGCGATCAGATGTCAGAAACCGGTGGTCGGTCATTTCCTCAAAGCCGATCTGCGCGAAGACCGGTGTGAGCAATTGCCCGGTCGCAATGATTTGGGCGCGCGCCGCGTGCCATTCCGTCGTCGTGGAGATTTTGTACAGGGGTGGCACGGCGTACAATGCATTGAACAAATTGCGCTGCGGCCACAACGCAGGAAACGTGTTGTTGGCATCGCCCCAATACCAGGAGGCCACGCAACAATCATGGTAGACCAGCTCCCACAACGGCACGCGCACGGCCGGATTGAGCATGTAACGATAGGTGTTCGTGACGGGCTGCATGTCGGGCGGCAGATAGCCGGCGTCGGGATGGCGAAACGCCACGGGGCTGAGCATGCCCTCGCCATAGCACAATGCCGGCACGGCCCAGTCGCAGCCAATTTCCGAGCCGCAGACCAGCCCCAGCTCGCCGACATAATTCAGCAACGCAAGGCGGGCGGCTTTGTCGTCGCTGCGCGTCATGGGATGATTGGTACTGTAACACTCGCCCAAGGGCAGCGCGGCCGTCGTGTCAATGAAACGCGCGCGGTACGGCCCGTCGGCCAGTGTGGGCGGAATGCGCCGTTGCGCCCACGACAGATGCCGCTGCGGGCAGAGCACATAGCCGGGAAATTCGCCGTGCTCCGTTTTGCGCACCCAGCCGTGCTTGAACACGCCGTTGGCCAGCACTTGAATATCGTCCGGATAGCCAAAGACGCGGTTGGGCACGTGCGCCAGCTCCGCTTGGTCGGCGGGCCAGACGTCGGTATACAAATCATAGCGCGAGAAGAGCCAGTCCCAGCGTTGCACTTCGTTGGTGTCGAGCGTGCCGAGGGCATACGGCAGAACCAGGTTGGTGATGCCCTGCTCGTACAGCCAGCGCAAATCGGCCATACGCGCGGCCATGTTGGTGTATTGATTGCCGTGCTGCAGCCACGCCACCGGCGCGCCGCGCAGCCGCGCAATCTGCGGCAGCCGCTTCTGTTTCTCCGCCAGCGTCACCAGTTTGCCGGTCGCCGCCGCCTCGCGCCGATAGCGTTTGGCCAACGCGACATAACCGCCCGTGTCCGTGAACCAGAACGAGGCACTGCGATCATAGCCCCATTGATTGGTCTGTGACAACCATTCCAGCGTGATGGTACCGGCATCCGCCGGCGGGCCGCGGTGGTAGAGCATGCGCGCCAAGGCATCGTCTTCGTCGCGCGTGAAACACATCGCCGCCGCGCCGGATGCCCTGTCCGCCACGCCAAACCACGGCATGCACAAACCGTCACCACTGGCCAATTGCAGCAGCATTGGCGGCAGCGCCGGGTCGGTAGTGGGAAAAAGAAATCCTTCGCCCAGCGGCACAACCAGCTCGGTTGTGGCGGAGGTCTCGCACAATGCCGGCACGACTTCGAGCGGCGCGGCCCACAACGGCATGCGGGTCGCGCGCGGCAACTGTGCATTGATGCTGAATTCCGGCGCATCGTCCGCCAGGCGCACCGTCAGGCGGCATGGCGCATTGGCGGGCAAGTAGATGCCGGCGCACAGCGCCTCCCGCGCCTCTGTCACCCACACATTCGTCACCAGAATCTGCTCATTGGCCGGGAACGTGCCCCAGACGCGGCCGTTGCGCTTGTCCGTCGCCGCGAATGACCAGGTGCGCGGATCGAGCACGACCGCAAGCATTGCGTTGGAAAGCAGTACCGGCGCGGGCGCGGTGGAAATCCCCGGCGCAACGCACGTGCCGCTGCGCTTCACGGTCGGCGCGCGCGCCAGCAGCATGGCCGGGTTTTGGCCCCATAATTGCACTTGCACAAAACGCGCCGCGGCCGGCGCAACACCCATGCCGGCCACGCGCTGCCATGCCGCCGTTGGCGCAAACGCCGGCAGCAGCGGCGCGTACAGGTTGCGCAGCTCGCGCCGGTCGGCATCCAGCACGCGCAGGCACAGAAACGTGAAATTGTCGGCGCGAAATGACTGGACGTTGAGCATGGCCCCATAGCGCAGAACATCAAAGGGCGCCACGGCAACCGGCACGCCAAGATTGATCGTCCATGCCGTGCCCGTGCCATTGCACATGATGCTGTCGGCCGGCGCGGCGCCGACCGCTTTTTCCGGCGCAGCAACGGCGCGCGGCGCCGCATTGGTGATAACCATGAAATTCGTCGCGGCGATGACCTGGCCTTCGTGCTGGCGCGGTTCAGATGAGAAATTCACCACGATGCGCGCGCCGCCGGCAAATTCGGTCTGTTGCAGCAACCGGTCTGATGACAAAAATTTATGGTCGGTCATCGCCTCCCAGCCCACGGCGGCGAAGACCGGCTTGAGCTGCGCCTCGGTGGCGACAATGCCTTCGCGGCACGCGACCCATTGCTGCGTCTGCTGCACCATGTACATGGCCGGTACGGCGTACAACGCGTTGAACAAATTGCGCCGGCCCCATAGTTCGGGAAAGGTGTTGTTGGTGTCACCCCAATACCAGTACGCGACGTGGCAATCGTGATAGACCAGCTCCCACAAGGGAATCCGCACGGCGGGATTAAGCTGATAGGCGGACGTTTCCGGCGTCGGCGTCAGGCCGGGCGGCAAATCGCCGGCGCGCGGATGGCGGAACGGCACGGGGCTGAGCATGCCTTCGCCGTAGCACGTTTCCGGCACGGCCCAATCGCAGCCGATCTCGCTGCCGCAGATGAGCCCCAGATCGCCGATGTACTTCAATAATGCGCGCCGGGCCGCCTTGTCGTCGCTGCGCGTCATCGGATGCCGCGGGCTGTAGCACTCGTAGAACGGCAGCGCCGTCGTCGTGTCGATGAAGCGTCCGTCAAAGGAACGCAACTTCAACGCGGGCGGGATCAGGCGCCGCGCATAGGCGAGTTGCAGTTGCGGGCACAGGACGTAACCGGGAAACTCGCCGCTGCCCGTGCGCTGCACCCAGCCGCGCGCCATGCTGCCGTTGTACCGCAGCATGATGTCAGCGCGCCCTTGGTAAATCTGGTTGGGCGACACGCCCGCCACGACGCGTTCGCTGGCCGGCCACATGTCGCTGTACAAGTCGTACGTGGTGGTCAGCCAGCCCCAGCGCTGGACTGGCCGTAGATCGTCAATTGCCTCGCCCGATGAAAACAGCATGCGCTGCACACCACGCTGGTACAGCCAGCGCAGGGCGTCCATCCGCGCGCGCTGGCCTTCCATGTGGTACAGAGAGTTGAACCAGCCGATCGGCGCGCCGCGGAAACGCGCCAACTGCGGCAGCCGCTTTTGCTTTTCCGCCAGCGTCACCAGTTTGCCGTTCGCCGCCGCCTCGCGCCGATAGCGCTTGGCCAGCGCGACATAGCCGCCGCGGTCAGCAAACCAGAAGCGCACCGTGCGGTCATAGCCCCAGCGCCCTTTCTGTGACATCCATGAGAGGTCGACCGCGTTGGCGGCGCGCGGCACGCCATCTTGCGCCGGCGCCTCGTGCCAGTAGACGCGCGCCACCGCATCATCTTCATCGCGTGTAAACCACATGGCGGCGGCGCCCGTGCGCAGATTGGCCACGCCCGCCCACGGCATGGTCAAGCCCGACCCGTCGCCCAATTGCAGGACCAAGACCGGCTGCTCGCGCACCGCGGTCGGAAAGAAAAACCCCTCGCCCAGCGGCACTACCAGGCCGCTCTCCGGCGCGCCATCACACAAGGCGGGCATGACATCGAGTTGCGTCGCCCAGAGCGGCATGGGTGTCTCGGGCGGCAACGTGGCGCGCAGCGAAAACTCCGGCGCATCTTCTGCCAACTGCACCTGCAACTGCAGCGGGGCATTCGCCGGCAGATACACGGCCGCCACATCGGCGTGGCGCGGTCCTTTCATGCGCACGTCGGTGACGACGAACTGGCGGCCGGCGGGGAAGGTGCGCCAGACGCGCTGGGTGCGCTTGTCGGTCGCGGTGAACGACCATTCAACGGGGTCGAACGTGACGGCCAGCACTTGGTTTTCGAGGGTGAACGGCCGCGCGGCGGATGCAGTGCCGCGGGCGACATGGCCCGCGTCCGGCTGCAGCACGGGTGCGTCAATCAGCAGGTCGCACGCCTGGTTGCCGGTCAGGCACAGTTGCACGGAATGCCCGCGCGGCGGCACCGCGCAGACGCCGGCCAGCGTCTGCCAGACGCCATTGGAATAGGCGGGCATGCGCGGCGCATACATTTCTTCGATGGGCTGGCCGTTGTCGTCCAGCACGCGCAGGCCCAGGAAAATGTGGCTGTCGGGATGCAACGCGCGCAAGTTCAGATCGGTGGCATAGCGCAACACGCGCAGGGGTTTTACCCGGACGGGCTGGCCAAGGGTGCAGACCCAATCGCCGCCATTGGTGCTTGCCCAACGCGTCACCGCGCCGCGCGCCGGGTCGTCATGGGAAGTTGGCTGCCCCATGCCGCGCAGCGCGCGCGCCGTCGTGGGGGCGGCCACGCCGGGGCACACCAGCAGCAACCACACCCAGGGCAGCCACAGCCACGCGCGGCGCACCTGCGCCGGCAGCCGTCGTCCATGGTGTTGCTGGTTGCATTCAGGCATGCGCATCTCGTCTCGCGTCTGCGGTTAACATTCGGGCCAAAAGCAGGCTAACTATACCAGAACAACCATAAAAAGTAAAGCGGCGAGTTTGACAATTATGCCAAACTATGCTATAGTAAAGTTATCTTATCCTTGATTCATGGGGATACTACAACTTTATATAATGCGCGGTGTGACATATTTGTTCAAGCGCATTTTCATCTCACCGGCGAGGACGACATGCGCTGTTCATGCGCTCTTTTCACGGCAGTATCCGTTGTGGCCGCCACGGCCATGCTGGCATTTGGCGCGGGCAATCTGCTGGTAAACCCCGGCTTTGAACAGCCGGTGCTGAACCAGAACAGCTGTTGGTACAGCGGCATCAG
>JAPLST010000473.1:0-2479 GCA_026398485.1 bacterium | reverse complement strand
GGCTGGACGGTCGGCGGCGGTGCCGGCTGCGGCACCACGTGGGCCCTGCCATGGAACGCCGCCACGCCCTGCCCGGAAGGCAACCAGCATGTCTGGGGCAGCGCCAACCAGCTCTACCTTGAGCAGGCGCCGGTCGTCATCCAGAGCAATATGGTCTACACCTTCACGGTCGACCTGTATCGCCTGGCGCCCCAGGGCGCCGGCAACAGCGTCCAAGTCGGCTTGGTGGACGGCACAATGGGCGGCTATCTCGCCGTCAAGGAGTATCAGCCCACCTATCAACCCTCCAAAAAAGATTTTGACTTTCTGACCGATCAATGGACGCGCGTCACCGTTGAATTCAGCGCGGCCACGGATCCCGCGCGCGTCGGCCGTTCCTTGAAGGCCACGGTCAACAGTTACCTCTGCGCGATTGACAACGCATCTCTCACCACCGGCAGTTACGCCCGTTCGTACTATGTCAGTTCGTCCAGCGGCAGCGATTGGAATGACGGCTTGGCGCCCGGCACCGCCTGGAAGTCCTTCACCAACGCCAACGCGCGCACCTTCCTGCCCAACGAATCCCTGCTCCTCAAACGCGGCGACACCTGGAACCAGGAACTCAACCTCAACGGCAGCGGCGCGCCCGCCATGCCGATTGTCCTCGCCGACTATGGCACGGGCGCCAAGCCGCGCATCCAGCGCAGTGACTTGGACTTGGACCGCTGCATTGTGATCAACGGCGCATCCTATTGGCGCATCCGCAACCTCGACTGCCGCACCGCCAAACTCGGCCTTTATCTCCGCTACAACGATGACTACTTCAACAACGACGTGCAGATTGATTCGTGCGACTTCTTCAACATGTCCAGCCCCAATGTCTTTCCCGCATCCAACGACTATGAATACGCCTGGTCCGCCGCCATCTTCCTCGGCGGCCATGTCTGGAACCCAACCTATAATTATGCGCCCGTCCTCGACGGCCTGCTGATCAGCAACTGCACCGCATCCAGCGCCGGCCAGCTGTTTATCGCCAACTGGTATTGGCCGCCCGTCTACAAGCGCCGCTTGCGTAATGCGCTCATCACCGAGTGCATCGCCAGCAATTGCCTGGCCGGCCTGATGCAGCTCAACTGCTCCTCCGAAAGCCGCATGACCCGCTCGCGCGCCCTCTATGGCGGCGGCTATTACAAAGACGGCACCACCGCCGGCTTCGCCCAAAGCTGCTCCAACTGCGTCATTGACGACTGCGAATTCACCGGCACCATCAAGCAAAACTGCGCCGACGGCTCCGGCTGGGACTTTGAGGGCGATTGCGATGACCTGCGCTTCATCAACAATGTCGTCTCCAGCAATGATGGCCCGGCGATCCTCTACTTGACGGCCATCGCGTCCAACAAACGCACCACCATCGCCAGCAACACCTTCTATAACAACTGCCGCAATCCGTGGAACAGCGACGCCAATGTCGAAATGAAGTGCAGCAGCGTGAACAACACCGGCTGGGTCCTCGGCAACGGCCTTTACATCGGCGCCGCCAATTATGCCGGCACCCCTGGCTACTTCAGCACTAAATGGGACGGCCACACGATCACCGACAACGCCGAGAGTACCTACGCCTCCGTCTCCGGCCGCCAACTCGCCTGGGAGTTCAACACGCCCGGCAATTTCGAAGGCTGGGCCGGTTTTAACCAGTGGAGCCCCAGCGTTAGTGGCGGCACCTTGAATGGCACGTCCACCGGCACGGATCCCTACGGCTACAGCGGCGCCACCTGGGCCAACACGCATCAGTATCGCGCGGCGCGCGTCCGCATGTCCGTGACGGCCGGCGCGTGGGCGCAATTGTTTTTCATCACCGAAACGGACAGCACCTGGGATGGCGCAAAATCATTCTCCTTCCCGATTACCGCCGACGGCGCCCAGCATGAGTATGTCCTTAATCTGCGTACGCTCTGCCCGGCCTACCAAGGCGTGGTGACCCAGGTGCGTCTTGACCCAACCGATGCCAACGGCGCCACTATCGCCGTTGACTATGTACGCCTGACGGACCAATGACCATGTTTTTTCCAAAATCCGGCGGTTTGTTTGGATCGTTGCTCTCCACCGATCCCGCCGCGGCGGGATCGGTGGAAGCAGAGATTGAGAAAAGGACGCCGGCGTGCTTTTTTTCTCAATCTCATTCACCCACGACGCAAGGTCGTGGGGGTCTCAGCACATCCACCCGCCCAACCCGTGTGCGCGCTTGCGTTCGCCATGGTTACTGGAATTGCCTTTGCCATGGTGTTGGCACCGCCGGATCTGGGCTCTTTCGCCTCCTGCTCCTCGCCGGCTGCGCAAGCCTGTGGACGTTGTCCGCCCTGCCGGCCGGCAACCTCCTCGTCAACGGCGGCTTTGAACAACCGCCGCTCAGCCCCGGCAACACCTGGTACGCGGGCATCAGCGGCTGGACCATCGGTGGCGGCGCCGGCGCCGGCACCATCTGGGCCGGGCCGCAAAATTC
>JAPLST010000441.1 GCA_026398485.1 bacterium | reverse complement strand
GGTCCGCACCCTGATGCTTCCGCACGACACCAGATTTCTAAAAAAGCGGACAGGTTTGGGTCCGCACCCTGTTAGTGCTGCAACAGGCTATGATGCCCATATAATAAGGGAAGTAGCAAAAGGTATGTCAGGAGTTCTGGAGTCATTGCCGCCAATGTAGAAAAACCAGCCGACATTGTGCGCGCGCAAGACGTCAATGATGCGGTTGAAATCCTGCTCCTGGTGTGCGCCCAGTTTATAGCGGCAGGTGCCGATTGCGCCGGCGCACGGCGTGTGTTTCAGCCGGTGCAGTTCTTCCGGCGACTCCTGTGACAAATCCAGAAGCTCTTCCTGTAGAATGCCCTCGACGCCGTGCCAGGCGGCCAGCACGCGGCCGCAGCGTTCGGGGAATGCACAGCACGCGTCCACGACGCCCTGCAGCGAGGCATTGATCACCGGCGACGGCCCGCCGGATTGGGCAACCAAGACGGTTGGTTTCATGTGGTTGACGGTGGTTCGGTCGTTGTTCATCGTTCATCGTTCATCGACCATTGACCATTGACCATTGACCATTGACCATGCTTTTTGGCGCCTAGGCCCAGGTCAGATTGATCTTGCCGCACGCGCCAGCGTTCATCAGCGCGAAGGCCTCCTCGTAGGCCGCGCAGGGCATGGTGTGCGTCACACTGGCGGCCAGGCGCGCGCTGTGGTGCAGCAGAAATTCGTCGACTTGAAACCACGTCTCAAACATGCGCCGGCCGGTAATGCCGTGAATCGTAATCCCCTTGAACATGATGTCTTCCGCCCAATTGATGTCGACCGGCGTGCCGGGAATACCGAGCAGGCACATCGTGCCGCCGGTGGCGACGAGGCTAAAGGCCTGCTGCATGGCCTTGGCGTTGCCGCTCATTTCGAGGACGACCTCGGGGCCTTCGTTGCTGGTTGCGCGGCGGACAAGGGCGGGCACGTCATCGGTGCGCGGATTGAGCACCAGATCGGCGCCGGCCTTGCGCGCCAAATCAATGCGGGTGGCGTTGGGCTCGACCACCATGACGTTCGCGGCACCGGCCACCTTGGCGATGCTGACGGCGAACAAGCCGATTGCGCCGGCGCCCATCACCAGCACGTTTTTGAGCGAGACGGGCGCGGACATGACCGTGTGCATGGCATTGCCAAGCGGGTCATAAATGGCGGCAAACATGTCGGGCACACCGGCCGGCACCGGCCAGACATTTTGGGCGGGGACCGCGATATAGTCGGCAAAGCAGCCCTCGCGGTCAACGCCGACACCTTTGAACGTGCGGCAGATGTGGCCGCGGCCGGTGCGGCACAAGCGGCACTGGCCGCAGGTGATGTGGCCTTCGGCCGAGACGCGCTGGCCGAGCGACAAGCCATGTACTTCGGCGCCAAGCGCGACAATGTCGCCGACAAATTCATGGCCGGTCGTCAGCGGCGGCTTGATCCGGTTTTGCGACCAGGCGTCCCAGTTGTAAATGTGCAAGTCGGTGCCGCAGATGCCGGTGATGCGCACGCGGATCAGCACATCGCGCGGGCCGCAGACCGGCACGGGAATAGTACAAAAATCGAGGCCGGCTTGGCCGCGCAGTTTGCGCATTGCGCGCATGGTGGTGGGCAGAAGCATGGGTGGATCCAAGGGATGAAGCGCTTGTCGCAACGATCAATGGTTAACGGTCATTTGTCAATTAGCTACTATTTTAGTATCATGTGCTGAGCACAATTTATAATGCCACCTAAGGAGTTCATATGCAGCACGCCATTGTTCCGCTCACCATTGCCAGCATGCTTTTGACCCTGTTGGGCAGCAGCTGGGCGCTGAGCACGGTTGTCACCACGCGCCAGGCGACCAGCAGTGCGCCGCTCACGACCAATGCGCCGGCGACGCCACCGGCACCGGCAATCGTCGTGCCGGCGCCCAAACCGGCCGGCACCATCACGGAGCGGTTGCGCTCGACGAACAACGCGGTGGTGCAAGCGGCGCTGGATGACGCGCTGGTGGATGACAAAGTGCCGACCGCACTGCTGCCCGAGTTCGACCGCATCCTGCGGCAGCATCCCGCGGTCGAGGTGCGCGTCGCGGCGATTGAGGCGGTGGGCATGGCCGACGCCAACAGTCGCGAACCGTTGCTGCTTGCGCTGGGCACCTGCCTGCAGCATCCCAACGAGGACGTGCGCAGCGCGGCGATGGATGTCATTGCCGACACACCGAGCAAAGTGGCGATTGACCTGCTGGTGGCGCAGCGCGGCAGCACCTTTGCCGACGTGCGCGACGGGGCCCAGGACAATCTTGAAACGATCACCGAGAAAGAGTTCACCAAACAGGCACAGTGGCGCGCGTGGTGGACGACTGCCCGCCCGACCTTCACGTTTGATTAAGTGGTGGTGCGCGGCGCAAAGCCGCGCCGCAGCGTGTTTTCCGTCACCGTGCGCGGATTGACGAACTGCAGCAGATAGTCCGGCCCGCCGGCTTTCGAGCCGATGCCCGACATGCGGAAGCCGCCGAACGGATGGCGCTCGACGATCGCCCCGGTGTTGGCCCGGTTGATGTACAAATTGCCGACATGAAATTCACGCGTCGCGCGCGCGACCGTAACCGGACTGCGCGAGAAGATGCCGCCGGTGAGGGCATAGGCGCTGTTGTTGGCGATGGCCAGCGCCTCGTCCATGTCCTTGGCTTTCAGCACCGCCAAGACCGGGCCGAAAATTTCCTCCTGGGCGAGGCGCGCATCCGGCGCGACATCGGCAAAGACCGTCGGCGCCACATAATAGCCCTGCTGCGCCAGCGCGCCAAGCTCGCGTTGCACCAGCAGCCGCGCTTCTTTTTTGCCAATCGCAATATACTCCTCAATCGTGGCTTGCGCGGATTTGTCAATCACGGCATTGACCAGTGTGGCCGGCTCTTCGGCCGGGCCCACGACAATCGCCTTGACTGCTTCGGCCAGCCGCCCGCAGAACAGGTCGTACACTGGCGCCAACACGATGACGCGCGAGCAGGCCGAGCACTTCTGGCCGGCATAGCCAAAGGCCGCGCGAATGATGTTGACAATCGCCTCGTCGAGGTCGGCGTCGCTGTCGACAATCACGGCGTTTTTGCCGCCCATTTCGGCGATGACACGCTTGGGCCCCTGGCGCGGGCCGGGCGTTTCCGCGGCCATCCGGCCAATGCGCAAGCCGACTTCCTGCGAGCCGGTGAAGGCCACAAAATTAACTTCCGGGCTGCGCACCAGCGCGTCGCCGATCGTCGCGCCCGCGCCCGGCAGATAGTTCAGCACGCCGTTCGGCACGCCCGCTTCCTGCAGGATTTCAACCATCTTGAAGGCGATCACCGGCGTGAAATTCGAGGGCTTGATCACCACCGTGTTGCCGGTGACAATTGCACCGGCCGCCATGCCGGTCGTGATCGCCAGCGGGAAATTCCACGGTGAGATAATCACGCCGACGCCCTTGGCTTCATAGACGTAGTTGCTGACTTCGCCGGGCACGTTGCCGACGCGGCGCGGCACGGCCAAGCGCAGCATTTCATGCGCATAGTAATTGAGATAATCGATGGTCTCCTCGACATCGCCCATGGCTTCGTTCCACGGCTTGGCCGCTTCAAGGATCATCCATGCGGCCAGCTCGAATTTGCGGCGTTCGGCGATGCGCGCGGCGGAGAAGAGCAGTTCGGCGCGCTGCGCGGCGGGCGTGTCGCGCCAGGCCGGAAACGCCGCGCGGGCGGCCGCCACGGCTTGGGTCACCTGCGCCAGGTCGGCCTGCGCCACCCGGCCAATCAGCTCCGCCGTCCGGGCCGGGTTGACCGAGTCGCGCAGCGTGCTGGTGGTGACGCGCGCGCCATTGATGATCAGCGGATAGGTTGCGCCGCATTGCGCGTGCACGGCCGTCAGCGCGGCCTGCATCGCGGCGTGATTGCGTGCATCGGCCCAGTCGAGTTCGGGCACATTGACAAAGCGCCCGGCCGGCGCCGCCGGCAGGTCTTCCGGCGCGCCGTGCGGGTCTTGCAGCAGGGCGTCCTCATCGCGCTTTTTCGCCATGGTCTGCAGCAGGAATGAATCGTTCGAGGTGTTCTCGAGCAGACGCCGCACGAGATAGCCCATGCCCGGCACCATGTCGCCAAAGGGCGCGTAGACGCGGCAGCGATGGCCTTCGGCGGTGACGGCCGCGGCAATCGGGTCGCCCATGCCGAACAGCACTTGAAATTCATAGGCATCGCGCGGCACCTTTTTCGCCTCAGCCATGGCGAGCGCGGCGGCAATGCTGCGAATGTTGTGACTGGCAAAGGCCGGGCGCAAGACCGTGTAGTTGTCGAGCAGCACGTTGGAAATCAGCTCGTAGTTCGCGTCCGACTGCCACTTGCGCGTGAAGACCGGCGGGGCCAGGTGCTTCTGCGCGGCAATCACCGTTTCATAATCCCAGTACGCGCCCTTGACCAGCCGGATATAGATCGGCTGCTTACGCGGCCGCGCCCACGCCAGCAGTGTTTGCACATCCTGCGCGGCGTCGCGCAGATAGGCCTGCACGACGATGCCGGCGAAGGGATACTCGGCAAATTCGCTTTCGTCGAGCAATTCCATGAAGACGCGCAGGATGATGTCTTTGTACATGTACTGTTCCTGGTCCACATTCAGGGCGACCTTGTTGTCGCGCGCGCTGCGCAGGATCAGGCGCAGGCGGTCTTTCAGCCTGGCGACGCAGTGCGCCGGCGCCAGCGGCGTCATCTGCGAGTACAGCGACGTCAACTTGACCGAGACATTGATCGGCGGAGTGCAGAAGGCGCCCTCGCCATCCACGCGCGGATTGGCTTTCCATTTGCCGGCGCGCTCGGCCAAGGCCGGGATCAACGCAAGATACGTCTTGACATAGTGATCCGCCTCGGCCTCGCTGACCGTTGCTTCGCCCAGCACGTCGAGGGTGAAGCCCAGATTGCGGTCGCGCAATTTCTCGACCGCGCCCAGCGCGTCCTTGGCAGTCTCGGCGGTGATGAACTTCTTGGCCATCTGCTTGATGCCGAGCGCGGCCGCCGTATTGATGATGAAGTCCGGCGCCAGCCCGACTTTGGCCATGGCCATGCCGGCTTTGAAGACCGTCGGCACGCCCTCGAGCGTGGGAAAGTACTCGTGGAAATGGCGCGCGACGTCCTTGGCCGAGTGCAGCATCGGGAAGACGTCGACAAAGTGGAACATGCGCATTTTGAATTGCTCGTTGGCCATGCTCAGCTCCATCAACTGGTTTTCCCAGTAATCCTTGGAGATCAGTGATGGACCAGCGCTGGTCATATGCTTGAACAGGCGCAGGCCGATGGCATGGGGTGTTGCAGGCGCATTCATACGTGAACCTCAGTGGATGACATGTCTACAGCCAATATATGCAAAAAAGAGTAGCAGTTAATACTGTAGCAAAGCGCGCGCAGAAAATCAAGTGCGGGCACAGCAATTGCCGCTTGAAGGTGCTTTATGCTATAGTATGAAAGAACAAGTTCATCAACTGGAGCACACTGTATGAACACCGCCGCCCGTCTTGCAAGCATTGTCTGCCTTGGTCTTGTTGCCTTTGTGTTCGCCGAAAATGCCGGCACCAACGCCACGCCGCCACCCGCCGGTACCCTGCGCCAGATTGTGCGGGAGCGCGTGCTGGCGCGCACAGGCCAGACCGGGGTTCTAGATGTGGCCGCCCTGCGCCTCAGGCTGGCGCGGCAAGTGCGCAAGGAAATCAGACAATTTGAGCAGGCCTTCAACGCGCATGACGCCAAGGCGGTGGCCGCGCAATGGTCGCCGCAGGGCGTCTACCTTGATGACCGTGGCACGGAATATAAGGGCCGCGAGAACATTGAAAAACTGTACGCCGCCTTCTTTGCGGAACATTCCAACGTGCAGGCCGTCACCACCGTGGAAGACGTGCGCATCGTCAATGCCTTTACGGCCATCGAGCAGGGCTGCACCGCCGTGACACTCACGCCGGGCGGCGAGCCCAGTATGGGCCGCTATATCGCCACGCATGTGCGCAAGGATAAGAAATGGCTGATGGTCAGTGTCGAAGACCTGCCGGATGTGCAACAGGACGCGGCCAACGCCGTGCAGGATCTGGCGTGGCTGATCGGCACGTGGCACGCCGCAACGCCGCAGCTCAACATGGAGACCAGCTACCAGTACGTCTGTGACGGCGCGTTTCTCCAGCGCACCTGGGTTACCCGCAGTGGCACGAACATCATTTCGCAAGGCATGCAACTGATCGGCTGGGATGCGCCCACGGCGCAACTGGCCTCGTGGACGTATGATGCCTTGGGCAGTGGCGATAAAGGACTATGGGTGGCCGACCAGCAAGGCTGGGAAATCAACGCCACCGGCGCACTGCGCAACGGCACGTCGTTTAGCGCCACGTATCTGATGCAACGCACCGGCTACAACACCATGACAGTCAATTCGATCAACCGATTTGTCGCGGATGTTGCCCTGCCGGAATTTCCGGAACTCACCTTTACGCGCACCCCCGCAACCCCGTAAGCGACACGGTGATTTTTTTGTTTGACTGCGAACCACAATGTTCCAAGGAGACTGACATGTACAACGTGACATTGACAAGTTTGGTGGCGATTTTGAGCATGCTGATGCTGGCGCCGACGGCGTGGGCGCGCGGCTTTGGCGGCAGCGGTGCAGGTGAAGCCCGCATGGCTGGCGGCGGCGGTGAAGCCCGCATGGCTGGCGGCGGCGGTGGCAGCATGCCATCGCGACCGAGTGGTTTCAGTCAGCCGCGCACTATGAGCCAAACACCTGGCGGATTCTCCGGTAATGTAAACCGGGCACCAAGTGCCGCGATAGGAGGGCAACAGGGCAGCTTCTCGCGGCCCGGCCAAGGCGGTCAGGGCATCAATCCCGCGGTGCGGCCCGGCCAAGGCGGTCAGGGCATCAATCCCGCGGTGCGACCCGGCCAAGGCGGTCAGGGCATTAATCCCGCGGTGCGACCCGGCCAAGGCGGTCAGGGCATTAATCCCGCGGTGCGGCCCGGCCAAGGTGGACAGGGCATTAATCCCGCGGTGCGGCCCGGGTCAGGGCATTAATCCCGCGGTGCGGCCCGGCCAAGGTGGACAGGGCATTAATCCCGCGGTGCGGCCCGGCCAAGGAGGACAGGGCATCAATCCCGCGATACGGCCTGGCCAAGGAGGACAGGGCATTAATCCCGCGGTGCGACCCGGCCAAGGAGGTCAGGGCAGCTTTTCGCGGCCGCAAAATTACACGCGGCCTTCGGGCTCGCAATTGCACGATTTTCTTGGTTTGCCGGCAGATGGCGGCATGGCGCGGCCTGGCCAAGGAGGGCAGGGCATCAATCCCGCGATACGGCCCGGCCAAGGCGGTCAGGGTATCAATCCTGCAGTGCGGCCCGGCCAAGGCGGTCAAGGCATCAATCCCGCAGTGCGGCCTGGCCAAGGCGGTCAGGGCATTAATCCCGCAGTGCGGCCCGGCCCCGGCCCCGGTCCTGGCCCGCGGCCTGGTCCCGGCCCTGGTCCCGGCCCTGGTCCCGGTCCTGGTCCCGGTCGGTCCTGGTCCCGGTCCTGGTCCCGGTCCTGGTCCCGGTCCTGGTCCCGGTCCTGGTCCCGGTCCGCGGCCCGGCCCCGGCCCCGGCCCACGGCCTGGTCCTGGTTACCATCCCGGCCAATGGCATAATAATTACATCAACAACACGACGATTTACAATGTCCAGAACAACTTCTATGGCTATGGCCGCTACCACGGCTACTGGCCGTACACGCCTGGCTGGTGGGGTGCGTATCCGGGCATGGCGTGGACCTGTTTTGGCCTGACGGTCGGCACCTATGCGTTGTGCTCCTTCGCCGCGATTTCACAATGGTTTGATCCCGGGCCCGTGGTGATGGTGCAGCAGCCGATTCCTTACGATTACGGCACAAAAATCTACTATAACGGTGACACGGTCTATGTCAACAATCAGCCGACCGTGACCGTGACGCAGTATTATCAGCAAGCATCAGCGCTGGCAGCCAATGGTGCGGTCGATGCGGGTGGCGCGGCTACTGCGGGCGCGGCCGATGCGGCTGGCGTGGCCACTGCGGGCGCGGCCGATGCGAATGCAAGCGACGCGGACTGGCTGCCCTTGGGTGTTTTTGCAATCATGCCGGCCAACGACACCAATACCTCCTTGACCGTGCAACTGGCGGTCAACAAGCAAGGCATCCTGCGCGGCAATCAGTTCAACATGGCGACGGGCACCAATGAGATCATCAAAGGCGCGGTTGACCAGGCCACCCAGCGGGTGGCGTGGACGGCGGGCGCGGACACGACCACGGTCTACGAAACAGGCTTGGATAATTTGACGAAAGACCAGTCCACTTTGATGATTCAATACGGCACGGATGCGTCGGAAATCTGCCACTTGGTGCATATCAAGGAACCGCCGCCGGCCGACGGCGGCACCCTGCAACAGAAACCGGGCAGTGCGCCCACGCGGCGGACGGCGGCGCGCACGGGATGGGGCACGCGCGGGATGCTGGTTGCGAACACGGCGGGCGTGCTGCTCTATCCACGGCGCTCACTTTAGCCGGTTCTGCCAGGCCTTTGCAGGTCTGCCCGGCGCTCTCCCTATGATGGTTGGCGGCTTTCCGGGCCAGTCCCAATGATGATCCAGCCGAGTAGGG
>JAPLST010000385.1 GCA_026398485.1 bacterium | reverse complement strand
TTTATTATGGCCATATCCGCTTGACGGGTGACACGGACATTTTCTACGATGCGCGCAGCATGAATGCCGCGCGCCTGTTTGCAGCATTACAGGTGTTTTGGCACGGTACAGTGCCGGGTATCCACACGGCTGAAGAATTGAGCGAGCCGGGCTTGATTCTCCAGTTTGGCCGGCCACCGCGTCGGATTGACCTGCTCAATGCCATCTCGGGTGTCTCGTTTGACGAAGCATGGCGCACGCGATGTAACGTCTCTTACAGTGCCGGGGGCCGCGCGTTCCTCATTCATTATGTGGGGCTTACCTGCCTGATGCGCAACAAACGTGCAGTCGGTCGCCCGAAGGATATGGAAGATCTCGCATTCCTTACTGCATCTGCAAAACGGAAACGCAAAACAAGTCGATGAGTGGTACATACCGAATGTTAGCTAACCATGCATAGTCGCGAATATTCGCTATCAGCGGTCACAACTGTGCTTGGTTCTTTGTGCTTGGTTGGCTGATGTGAATAGTCAAGAAAAACTTTCGCTGCGAAGGTTTTTCCTCCCGTACGCCTTGAATCTTGACATCGCGTGCAAATTTTTGTGCTGACTCTGACAGTTCCGCCGCCACAGGCGGCTCCATAAATTCGCGCGTCGCGCGAGAATTTACCTTAATTTATTTTGCCGCAAAAAAATATGAAAACCTTCGCCATCTCCGGCGTCGCCGGCTATATCGCCCCGCGCCACCTCAAAGCCATCAAAGCCACCGGCAACCACCTGTGCGCCGCCTTGGATCCCCATGACTCGGTCGGCATCCTCGACAACTACTTCCCGCGCGCCAGCTTCTTTACCGAGTACGAACGCTTTGACCGCCACCTCGAGAAACTCAAGCGCGAAGGCAACGGCATTGATTACCTCAGCATCTGCACGCCCAACTTCCTGCATGACGCGCATATTCGCCTCGCCCTGCGCCTCGGCGCCGACGCCATCTGCGAGAAACCCCTCGTCCTCAATCCTTGGAACCTCGACGCCCTCGAGGAACTGGAACAGGAGACCGACCGCCGCGTCTATACCGTCCTGCAATTGCGCCTGCATCCCGCCTTGATCGCGCTCAAGGAACAATGCGCCACCCGCACTCGCACCCAGCCGAAGAAGCAGATCCGCCTCACCTATGTCGCCAGCCGCGGCACCTGGTATCGCTATTCATGGAAGTCCCGCGAAGACCACTCCGGCGGCCTGTGCACCAACATTGGCATCCATTTCTTCGATGCCCTGCTGTGGCTCTTTGGCAAGGTGCAGCGCAGTGCCGTGTATCTCTACCAGCCCCAGCGCGCCGGCGGCTTCCTCGAACTCGAACATGCCGAGGTGCAGTGGTTCCTCTCCATTGATGACCATGACCTGCCCGAGCAGGCTGTACGCAGCAACATGCCCACGCATCGCTCCATCGCCATTGACGGCAAAGAAGTCGAGTTCACCCAGGGCTTCACCGATCTGCACACCCGCGTCTACGAGGAAACCCTCAACGGCCATGGCTATACCATACCGGATATCCGGCCGGCGATTGAACTCTGTTATGCCATGCGCCACGCCAAGGTCGAGCGGCCGTCCGAAGGCGTGCATCCCGCGCTGCAGCAGCATCTCATGCGTGAGGTTGGTGGGACAGAGTCCGTAGTGCTTAGTCCTTCGTGCTTGGTCAAATAATGACCACAAACGGCAAAACTTGACCACGGACTAAGGACTTCTTCCCGCTGTCAGCAGTTGTGATCTGTACGCAATGTACAACCCGGAAACAGAACTATGCCTGAAATTTGCCGGTTTCTTGGAATTGTGATTTATATGTTGTACAATGACCACAGCCCGCCGCATTTTCATGCGGAGTACGGCGAGTACAAGATTTCCGTCGATATCAACTCTGGCGTTGTCGAAGGAAGATTTCCGCGACGTGCGTTAAGCGCTGTTATAGATTGGTATATGGTCAGCAAGGATGCGCTGCTCGAAGACTGGGCATTGGCGGCGCACCATGAACCATTGAAAAGAATCCAACCGCTGGAATAGCATCATGCTTGAGCTGAGAGAAGCACGCTATGTATCTGGTTACACAATCCACATCGCATTGAGCGATGGGACGTGTGGCAATGTTGACTTGGAAGATTCGCTCTGGGGCACGGTCTTCCAACCACTGCGCGCAGTCGAGGAGTTCAGGAAGTTCACCATCTCGCCGGATTTACACACAATTGTATGGCCAAACGATGCGGATTTTGCACCGGAACACCTGAAAAGGAAACTGATTGAGCAAACGCATGGCAGCATGCCCGCCACGCAGGTTGCAGCGACAACAACGTCGCCCCTGATTGCCGCCGAGAAAAAGCAGGGGTATGACAGCCACAAAGTCACCAAGTCAAAACTTGACTAAGAACCATGCCAGAACTGTCCGGTGCTTGGTCACAGACTTGACTACGGACTAAGCACTAAGGACTCTGCTCCGCTCACCTGAACCCTGAACCCTGAACCCTGAACCCTGCATGCCCGCCCCCTTCATTCACCCCTCTTCTTTCGTCGACTCCGGTGCCCAGATCGGCGCGGACACCAGCATCTGGCACTTCTCGCATATTCAGCCGGGCGCCGTCATCGGCGAACACTGCACCATTGGCCAGAACGTCAATATCGCCAATAATGTCCGCATTGGCAACTACGTCAAGATTCAGAACAATGTTTCGATCTACGAGGGCGTCGAGTTGGAGGACTATGTTTTTTGCGGCCCCTCAATGGTCTTTACAAACATGCCCGTGCCGCGCTGCAAATATCCGCAACGCGGTAGTGGTTTTGACCGCAAAACGCTCGTCTGCGAAGGAGCATCCATTGGCGCCAATGCCACGATTGTCTGCGGCCACACCATTGGCCGGCACGCCTTCATTGCGGCCGGCGCGGTTGTCACGCATGATGTGCCGGCCTACGCCTTGATGGCCGGCGTGCCGGCGCGCCGTGTTGGCTGGATCTGCGAATGCGGCGGCCGGCTCGCCGCGGCCGAAGGCGGGCAAGCAGCCTGTCCGCTCTGCGCGCTGGAGTACGAGGTCAAAGATGGAACGTGCAAGCTGGTGGAAAAATAAGTAACCAGTGATCAGTAACCAGTAAATCCATACGCGATGCGCGGATCTTTGGCCACGAAAAACACGATAATTCACGAAAAGGAACTCACGACCCTGCGTCCCGCAGGCGCCCTCCGAGGGCGGTTTTGAGTACGAAAGCTAATGTGCAAATCAATTTGCCCTCTTAGCTTTCGTACTCGAAACACCGTGAGTTCCATGCCGCTCATATTTGTGCATTTTTGTGACCTTTTGTGGCGATAAATTGCTGTTCTCTGCAATCCGCTTAATGGCTGCAATGCTCTGGTTGCCACGGCCAAACGCAGACGCTTTCTATGACCATCAATGAACTGTGTGATGTGATCAGAGAAACCTCTTTCGACATTCACAAGTACCACCGTAGCGGTCACTTGGAAAAGATCTATGAAAACGCGCTGGCGCATCGCTTGAGAAAGCGCGGCTTGACAGTTGAACAGCAGCACCCGCTGACAGTATACGATGAGGATGGCACGATTCTGGGCGAGTACTACGCTGACCTCTTCGTTGACAATCGTCTGGTTATCGAACTGAAGGCATGCAAGAGTACGACCGAGGAACATGTGGCACAGCTGCTTGGGTATCTTGTGTCAGCAAAAAGACATGATGGACTGCTTATCAACTTCGGCGTGCCCAAATTATTCATTAGGAAGTATGTGATGGGATGAAGAGCAGATGATTGCCACGAAAAACACGAAGATTCGTGAAAAGGAACACACGGCCCTGCCTCCCGCAGGCGCCCTGGCCCGGGCGGGTTCGATGACGATGGTTACTAACTCAAATAGAGTTGTGGCTTAGCCATAACTCTCGAAACGCATCGTGATTTCTCTGATCCTGTGCTATTCATGACCGAAGCGATTGTTTTCAGTGGCTATAGCCGCTCTGCATACACGGCGTTGCGATGCGCAACGGCCCTGGAAGGGCCAGGCTCAAAGACCAGAGCGAATGAGAAACTCGTTTCTTACATGAGCTCTCGGTCTTGAACCACGCCGTGTATCGTCTCATGGCTGCTTTTTGTGCATTTTTGTGACCTTTTGTGGCTATCAAACTCTGTCGCGGAATCTGCGTATTGCCACGAAAAACACGATAATCCACGAAAAGGAACACACGACCCTGCGTCCCGCAGGCGCCCTCCGAGGGCGGTTTTGAGTGCGAAAGCTAATGTGCAAATCAATTTGCCCTCTTAGCTTTCGTACTCGAAACACCGTGTGTTCCAAGGCGCTGCTTTTTGTGCATTTTTGTGACCTTTTGTGGCTATCAAACTAAATCCGGCCTGCAAGTCTTAGATCTTGTGTTAATGCGACCAGCACGGCTCCACTATGCTGAATGACAAAACCATCGCCGTCGTCATCCCCGCTTTCAACGAGGCGGCGCAGATCGGCGCGGTCATCGAGACCATGCCCGCCTTCGTCGACCGGATTGTCATTGTCAACGATGCCTCGACCGACCGTACCGCCGAGATTGTCATGGAATACTGGGGCAACGGCCACAACAAGGGCGCCGGCACCATCGAACGCTGCTCCTTCGAAATCGAAAAGACCCGCTTTAACCATGCCGACGTCGTCCTGCGCGAGTTGCTGAGCAAGGAGATCGACCTGTTTCCCCCCTCCGTGGTCGGCAATAAAAATCCGGATACTGAACGCATCATCCTGATCAATCATTGTGGCAACCATGGCGTCGGCGCCGCCATCGCCCGCGGCTACAAATGGTGCAAAGACCACAGTATTGACTGCACCGCCGTCATGGCCGGCGACGGCCAGATGGACCCGGACGAACTCGAAGGCATCTGCCAGCCCGTTGTCTGTGACGGCCTCGATTACGTCAAAGGCAACCGGCTGATCCATCGCAGTGCCTGGCTGGTCGTCCCGAAAATACGCTACTTCGGCAACTCGATCCTCTCGATCCTGACCAAGATCGCGTCCGGCTACTGGCACGTCTCGGACACGCAGACTGGCTACACCGCCATTTCGCTCGCCGCTCTGAACGCCATTCGCTTGCACCACATCTACCGGTCATACGGCATGCCCAACGACATGCTGGTCAAGCTGAACATCGCCATGTGCACCTTGAAGGAAGTGCCGATCAAGCCGGTGTACAACGTCGGTGAAGCAACGAAAATGAAAGTCCTGCGGGTGATCCCGCGCATATCTTGGCTCTTGACCAAGCTGTTTTTCAAGCGTCTGTGGGTCAAATACCTGTTCCGCGACTTCCATCCGTTGTTTTTGCTGTACAATTTCGCCTTTCTTCTGACGCTGTGCAACATCCCGTATGCCTATCGCGTGGCCTACTGCATGTTCAGCCACGAGCATGTTGCGATCACCACCTTCTTGTCCTTTCTGTTCCTGTTCATCAGCAGTTTCCAAGCGTTGCTCTTCGCCATGTGGATGGACATGCAGGATAATGAGAGACTTTACAAATAGTGAGTCGTGAGTAGTGAGTAGTTTGGAAACCAAGCGTGAGTCGGGAGACAAAGCGCGAGTCGTAATTCGGGAGATGTTAGTAGTGACGACTAACGATTCAAGCTTCACGATTATCG
>JAPLST010000109.1:5293-7442 GCA_026398485.1 bacterium | reverse complement strand
GCCTGACCGCCCTACCTCACTCTCCGGCCACGCACGAATCGCGGAATTTCAAGGATCGGCCATTCGGCTTGACTTGCCGCGCCAAGCCTGCTATACTTTCACATTGCAATTGTTTTATTTCACCCACGCGTGAGTAGCTGCATGGGATTGCTCAATTTTTTCTCGTCGTTGAAACAAAAAGCGCAGGACGTGACGATGGACAAAGCCCTCGAACGGATGCGCGACCTGAAGATGCCGGTCGCGGAGAAGAAAGCCCGCGCCCTGCTCGCCACCCATGTGGCCCGCATGCCGGGCGTCAAGCACGCCGATCTGGACATCAGCCGCACGGGCATCACGATCAAGGCCAGCTTCACCGACGGCCGGCCGAACCTGCGGCGTGAATTACACTTCACCGAGCTGATCTGGACCTCGCACAAACGCTCGTTCGTGTTTCAACCAACCGAGCCGTTCGACTATCTGAAAGACCAGGTCACCTATGCCTGCGTGGCGACGCTGATCGTTGCCGTCTTGCAGCAAATGCTGGGCTTTGACGCCAAGAAGTTGAAGGAGGAGAACTTCTCCAGTGAAGTCGGCCCGGTGACCGGCGTGCTGGACAAGGACGGCAAACTGTATTTTGATGTGCGGCGCATGCCGGTCGCGCGCCAATATGTCAATTACCGGGTCATGGGCCAGGCGCCGCTCGAACACCTGAATGTCACCGATTGCTGGTTCGAAAACAGCCGCATCATGCTGCGGGTTGACAACAACAAACTGGTTGATCAAATTCGCAACATGAAGCTCGAACCCGCCACCTTGCGCAAAATGATGAAGGGCGATTACAGCGACTTCACCAAGGACGACAAAAAATAATGGATGCCGCCCGGAGCATGTGTGCCGCTGACCCGGCCTGCTTTGCCACGCCGGAGGAGGCGTTCGCCATCATTCGCGCCGGCGGCATGCTGATTCTCACCGACGACGAAACGCGCGAAAATGAAGGCGATTTTGTCATGGCGGCCGAACATGTCACGCCCGACGCGGTCAATTTCATGATCACCCACGGGCGCGGCCTGCTGTGCCTGTCGGCCCCGGGCGAGAAAATGGATGCGGTCGGCCTGGGTATGATGGTGGCCAAGAACACGGCCCTGATGGGGACGCCGTTCACCGTCTCGATTGATGCGCGCGAAGGCACGACCACCGGCATTTCCGCCCACGACCGCTGTGAAACAATCCGCCGCTTCGTCCAGCCCGCCGCGCGCCGCGATGATTTTGGCGTGCCGGGCCATGTCTTCCCGCTGCGCGCCAGCGCCGGCGGCGTCCTGCGCCGCGCCGGCCATACCGAGGCGTCGGCCGACTTGGCGCGTCTGGCCGGCTGCGTCGCCGCCGGCGTCCTGTGCGAAATCCTGCACCGCGACGGCAGCATGGCGCGCATGCCCGAATTGCTCCAACTGGCCAAAAAATTCAACCTGAAAATCTGCACCATTGCGGAGTTGATCCGCTATCGCCGCCGCACCGAGTGCTTGATCAACGATGCCGTCCAGATCGATCTGCCCACGGAATTCGGCGCGTTCCTCTCGCGCTGACAATGGGCGACTTGGCCGACCCGGCGCCGCCGCTCGTGCGCGTCCATTCCGAATGCCTGACCGGTGACGCGTTGCATTCGCTGCGCTGCGATTGCGGCATGCAATTGAAGGCCGCCATGACGCGCATCGGCGCCGAGGGCCGCGGCGTCATTTTGTACATGCGCCAGGAAGGCCGCGGCATTGGCTTGCCCGCCAAACTGCGCGCGTATCATTTGCAGGACAAAGGCGCCGACACGATCGAGGCCAATGCCAAACTGGGCTTTCCGCCCGACTTGCGCGACTATGGCTATGGCGCGCAAATGCTGGTAGCGCTGGGTGTCAAGCGCCTGCGCCTGCTGACCAACAACCCGCGCAAGATCATCGGGCTGGACGGCTACGGCCTTGAAGTCGTCGAACGCGTCTCGCTGAAAATGGAGCCCAATCCGCACAATCAGCGTTACCTCGATACGAAATTCAGTAAAATGGGTCATCTGCATTAACCGCGGCACGGATTCAACCTATGGCAACGCACACTGTTCTTGAAGGCATGCTCAACGCCAGCGGCAAGCGCCTTGGCTTGGTCGCCAGTCGTTTCAACGAATTCATCACTG
>JAPLST010000109.1:856-5236 GCA_026398485.1 bacterium | reverse complement strand
AAGCTGATCGAGGGCGCCCTCGATTGTTGGCGGCGGCACGGCGGCGACGAGGCAGCGGTGACACTCGTCTGGGTGCCCGGCGCATGGGAATTGCCGGCGGCGGCCCAGCGGCTGGCGCAGACCGGGCGCTGCGACATGCTGGTCTGCCTTGGCGCGGTTATTCGCGGTGGCACGCCGCATTTTGATTATGTCGCCAGTGAAATGTCAAAAGGCATTGCGCAGGTCGGCATGCAGGCGGGGATCCCCGTCAGCTTCGGCGTCTTGACCACCGACAACATCGATCAGGCGATCGAGCGCGCCGGCACCAAGGCCGGCAACAAAGGCTGGCAGGCAGCCCTGGCGGCGATCGAAATGGCGAACTTGGACACCAAACTGCCCGCCAAGAAATAACGGGAACAATGCGCGCACGTCGAAAATCAAGAATTCTGGCCATGTCCATGCTGTACGCGATGGAGATGCAGCGTGACGCGGCGCATGGCATTGCGCGGCTGGTGCCGACCATGTATACGCGGCGCTTCGATCAGAACGTCGAGGATTACGCCTATCATTTGGTGCACACTGCCATGGCGCACAGCGTCGAGCTCGACACGCTGATTCGCGAGCGCGCCCAAAATTGGCGGCTGCAACGCATGGCGATCCTCGACCGGATTCTGATGCGCATCGCCCTGGTGGAAATGCATTATGAGCCGCGCCTGCCCGCCGTGATCTGCATCAATGAGGCAATTGATATCGCCAAAATGTACAGCACGGCCGAATCCGGCCATTTCATCAATGCCCTGCTCGACGCGATCCGCAAGGAAGACAACGGCAGCAAGCCAGCGCCCGCACCCCCGCCAGCCGCTGCACCGCCGCCGCCCGAAACGCCCCCGGCAGAATAAGCCGCGGCATGGTTGCCGCGAAAAGGCACAAGAAACACAATAGATATCTCTCTCAAAAATCACTGAACAATATGCAAACGATGCCATTTGGTCGAGTGCTTTTGTCTATAATTCCGGTTGGCTGTCACTTCCTCATCCAAGCTATAGGTAGCCTTAGGCTCCGCACAGTGAGAAACGAAATCGGTGCCACAATAAAATGCCGTCTGGATCTCGACAAAGTGAGAGCTGCTATACAGATGAACCTGTTTCTTGGAGTCCTAATAATCTGCAACGCTGCTGTCATGGCACCCATCCTGTGGCTCTTCGGTGGATGGGTGTCTTTGGCCTGCGTTGCGGTGTTATTGGTGGGTCAGGCGGGATTATCGATTATCGATCGACCTATATACAGGGAATTCAAGGCCTTGTCAGTAGAAGGCGACGACCAGGAGTTGGCAATCGAGTACTTGTGGTACGTGAAGCAATGGAAAGGCTGTCATGTGCTTCTCAAGCCGCCCAAAAAGCTTTAGTAGAGAGAACAAGGCGTTGCACCGCCAATGCCCGAAACGCCGCCCGCGTAAATCACCAGTTTGCACATGACCAATCGCGCCCTCTGCCCGTAGCCGCCGCACGGCGTGCGGCGCGCAGCACATCACGCGGAACCCCGTTAAATTCTCGTGCGACGCGATAATTTATGGTTGCGGAGATGCAGAAGTTGTCGGCGGTTCCGTGCGCGGTGCCATCCGCCGGTTTTATGCTGCAAAGTGGGAGCGGCCTCCGTGCCGCGAATCTGCCGCAGACGCTGCATTCGCCGCACGGAGGCGGCTCCCACGTTCATTGCATGCAGAGACTCCTGCTGCGCATTTGTGTTTCTGCCCGTAGCCGCCGCACGGCGTGCGGCGTGCAGCACATCACGCGGAACGCTGTTCCGCGGCTACATCGCGGGATGAGTCGGAATTGCGTGCGACGGTCGCGCCCTCTGCATGAAATGCCGATATAAGCACGGGAGCCGCATTACATTGCGGTGATCCTGCCACGGTAGCCGCCGGCGTAGAGCGTGCAGAAAGGTAGGGCGGTCAGGCCCTTGACCGCCGCGGTTGTCGTTGCGCCATTGTAGCACCGGCGTGCGCGCGCATGCAGCACCGGCGGTCAGGGCCTGCCCTCACCCGCCGACGGCGGGATCGGGAGGGCAACAACACTGATTCACGTCCAGCCTTTTGGTATAATACAAACATGAGAACGTACACTGCGGTGATCGAAAAGTGCATGGACACGGGTTTGTATGTGGGTTACGTTCCGGGTGTGCCGGGTGCCCATTCGCAAGCAGCGACGCTGGACGAACTATCGGCGAATATGCGTGAAGCGCTTGAACTGATTGCAGAGGAGGGCGAACCTCAAGCGGCGGGCCAGTTTATGGGTACGCAAACACTTGCGACCAGCACGCCATAAAGACTCAAATGAAACCCAAGACGCTAAAATAGTTGCTTGTTTTCACCTGGCTTGTTTTGCTTGTTCCTTGGCAAGGAAAGAAGCTATTCCCAGTGATTTTTGGCACACCTTATGTCCAGTATAGCTCGGTTGTTGTATCCGCCATTTTTGTATCTATAGGCATGTTTTTTTCCATGCGAGCGTTTTTTTGCCGTGCGGAGGAGAAAAGGCAAACAGGATTGACGTGCTTGGGATTTGTCACGTTATTTGCGCTTGTTATTGGATTGTATGGTGTAGCGATGCCTAACATAATTCGCATGTGCAATTCTCTTGAGAACATTTCTTCCATTGATGCATTGACGACACTGATTCAAAAACTGCACGAGCCAGGTTCAGAGGCAAAACGGCCAAACATTGCCCGCGCCATTTATGTAATGTATGGTGTTGCTTCACCATACGAAACTACGGATGGCTCATACACCGTTTATAAGCCCACGTCCAAAGACGAAGAAAGTTGGATTCAAAGCCACAAAAACCAAACAAAAATCAAACACTACAAAGAATATTTCGATGGATTGTCGAAGCAACTGATCTGCTTCACTTCTCTTTACATCGGCTGTTTTTTTACGACTTTTTTCATTGGTACGCTAACCCTCATTTACAAAAAACGTGATGAAACCAGTCCAGCGAATCTATCTTAGCTGGGCGGTTTAATGGGGACGTTAGCGCCGCGCGACTGCATCACACGGCAAATCGCAGAAAATCCCCCACCCCCCTTTTGTAAAGGGGGACGGAACGCTTGCGCAGGCGCGGCATGGTCTCCCTTTGGAAAAGGGAGATGCAAGAGGGATTTAGATTATGACGAAGGCAACCTGCTTGGACAGTTCTGAGTTGGCAAGCTGGTTATTTGACACTACACTAGTAAGAAATATGCTCAAAAAAATATGCTCAGGCATGCTCAGGCGAGTGCTGCTGTCATACTTGGGAGCATTCTTGATTTCGGCGGTGCTTTTCCCAGTGGCTATGGCGTGGACAATGGGTGGACACTCTATCCTCTATTTGACAGTATTGGAATGCCCATCGGCATTACGGGCGGCCTCTGCTATTCTGATATCCGACAGCGCTATTTGCTGACGGCAGCACTGGTGCGATCCCTTGTCGGATTCTTGATGGCGGTGCTGGTTGTACTCTTGCTATCCCAAATTCAGATGTCCCCGTTCTGGATCAATCACGGCTGGGTGTTGATTCCTTTGTGCGCTCCATTAGTGGCAGCCATCACGAGCGGACTGATTCTTGCGACTCGTGTGAAACCACCGATCTGAACAACCTTGTCGGTGCCGCGCTCACGTCGCCGGATTGCAGGCCTGGTTGTCGTTGCTGCATGTAGCCGCCCGCGCTGAGGGCGGTTTCTTTGCTGCCGCGGTCAGCGCCCGCGGCTACATCAGACTGCAATGCGCGCTTGCGCGCCGGGCTGCACTGTCTTTCGCTGATTGTCGACCACCATATCCACTGCGTGCGCTGCCGCGGCATCCACCGCAATGCTGACTTCCTTGGGCGTGACCGCCACGCGGCAGACGCTGCCGCTCACCATAACGGTGAAGCGCAGCGCCTGCCATTTTTGCGGCAGGCGCGGGCGCAGCGTCAGGACACCGTCGTGCACCTGCACGCCTGCAAAGCCAAATACCACCGCCAGCCACGCGCCGCCGCAGGCCGTGCCGTGCATACCCTGGGCCGTGTCGCGCCGGCCGGTCAATTCCTCGTCAATGTCCATGCCGGCCGTGATCAGGAAATTCTTGTAGGCTTCGTCCATGTCGCCAACTTCCTTGCAGGCAATCGCGTTCAGCCCGTAACTCATCGATGAAAAATTCATCGTGCGCGGATAGTAGAAACGCTGGTTTGCGGCGAAGACCTCGTCGCTGAACTCGCGCCGGTACAGCAACATGGCCATGATGACGTCCGGCTGATGAATCGCCTGAAACGGGCGGACGGGCGCGAACCATTCCTTGCGGTCGCGCCGGCGCGCGAAGAAATCCTCCGAGACATCTTCAAGCTGATAGAAGCCGTCGAACTGCTCGTAGACGTTGGTCTGCGGGTCGAA
>JAPLST010000109.1:0-848 GCA_026398485.1 bacterium | reverse complement strand
CGCAGTTTTTCGGCGACCGTGCGCCACGTGGCGCATTCGGCCGGATCAGCCGCTCCAGCTTTTTCGCAGACGTCCGCTGCGGTCGTTAGCACCACGCGCGCAAGGTAGTTGGTGTAGAAATTGTCGGTGCTGGTGCAATGCCCTTCGTCCGGGCCGGCGACGTCGTGCAGATGATAGCGGTCGTTTTGCTTGTCGTACTCGGCGCGCGAGGCGTAGAAGCGCGCGGCATCGCGCAGCAGTTCAACGCCTTTGTCCTGCAAGAACGCCGTGTCGCCGGTCACGTCAACATATTGCATCATGGCATATACGAGATCGCCATTGATATGAATATTCGAGTGGATGAAATGCCACCAGACCCCCAGACACTCTTCGCCATCGGGCCCGGCCTGCCAGGCAAACTTCGCGCCGCGAAAGCCCTGCTGCCGGGCAATCTCGCGGCCGTGTGTCAAACCGATGTAACGCCAATTCAGGCAGTGCTGCGTCCATTCCGGCATGACATGCGTATAGAACGGCACACTGTACGTATCCGTGTCGTAAAACGTGTTGCCCTGGTAGTATTCGCCAGTGAGGAGTTTGACTGGCACGCCCAAACTGTCCGTGTGCTTGGGTGCGGCGGCGATTAGATGACACAGACAGAAACGCAGATATTGCTGGGCGAGTTCGTCGCCGTCAATTTTGATGTCGCAGCGATCCCAATAGGACTGCCAGGTGGCGGTGTGCGCCTGCAGCGCCGCATCATAGCCGCGCGCGACGGCATCGTGCAGCGCGGTGGCGATAATGACCGGCACGCCGCGCCGCGCGTCGTCGCTGGTGCCGATGACCATGGCTTTGTCGAGCGTGAGTGTCAG
>JAPLST010000429.1:7951-31994 GCA_026398485.1 bacterium | reverse complement strand
AGGCGCTGGTCCAGCGCGGCTATGAGGTGGATCACTTCGCCCGCGGCAGCTGGGGTGCGGTCGAGTATGTGCAGCACGACAATCCCGCCGATTTGTTCTACTACATTCCCGGCTATTCGCTCTATCCCTTTCAGGCTTTCTCGCAGTACGACTACTACGGCATGACCACGAAATGCCTGGATACCGTCTCGCTCCGCCGCCCGTCCCGCCGCGATCGCGTCCGCTATTGACGCGCCCCCGCGACAGTTCAGCGCCGGGCGCGGCAACCCTCAGTTGAAATCTGACTTGCGCATGTCAATCGCCAAATCCCGCACGGCAATTTTTTGTTTGGCATCCGGATTGAGCGACGTCAGAAGGGCCGTGGCAACCACATTTTTGTTGGGCCGCTTGCCAATTTGCCCATAAAACCGCACCGTCACCTGCGCCGCTTGGGTCGTGTCCAATGGCACATTGCTGCAGGCAAACGCCACCACGATTTTGCACGAATCCTTGTTGCTAAGCGTGAGGTGGCACGGCGCGCTGGCCACCTTTGCCAGCACGGTGCTCCGCCGCGGATCATACACCGCCACCTCAATCGTACCGCTGCCGTTGAAGCCCATACTGCCCTTGTCGGGAACCTTGCAGATCACTGTCCCTTCCAGCGTATAGCGCGGCAACTGCGCAAGCCACACCGCCGTCAGCCGCGCGTGATCCTGGGTGGCCAGGTCGGCAAACGCCAAGGTCATTTGGCGCCCGTTATTGCAGAACGTGGCGGTGTGCTCCTGCATGTTGACCCGCGCGACTTCGGCGCGGAACGCGCCGCGCTTGACATGGTTCCATGCATTGCTCGCGGCGGCAGCCACGGCAACGCCGGCGCCAAGCAGCGCCGCACCGAGGATGCCTTTGTAGATTTTTCTCATGGGTTGTCTCTCCTGTGGTGTGCTTTAGCGTAAATGGGGGCGCTAATGGAGCGTCTCATACATAGCTTGATAAATCAGAACTGTTCAAACAGGTTGCCTTCGCCTTAACCTAACTCCGTCTTGCACCTCTCCCGTCGATGGCAGGACTCCAAGCAACTGCAAAGCCAGCCACCCGACAAGGGAGACCATACAGCGCCTGCGCAAGCGCCTCGTCCCCTTGGCGGCGCTTACGCCGTCCCGCCACATGGCGGGAGGGTTGGGGGTCGCAGCCGTCCCCCTTTGGAAAAGGGGGTTGGGGGATTTTTTGCGGTTTTTTCGTAGTGGTCAAAGGTAAAGAAATGTTAGAGACACTACATTAGTGACGCTGCGCTCGCCTACCGGCCGGCGATCTTGTCTTCCAGTTGCCGGTACACCTCGCGCCCGTCGGCGTCTTTCTTCACTGCCCAAAGAAAAATCGCTTTGCCGCCGCTTTTCTCCGCCCACTTCTCGCCAATGTTCTTCTTTTGCTGTTCGTGCTCGATAAGGTGTCCGCCTTTGTACTCCACCACGAGCATGCGGCTGTCATCGAGTTCCGCAACAAAGTCCGGGTAAAAGTTGCCGGTCGCTGTTGGCATGCCGAACATGCCCGGCACGTTGCGCACCCAGCGCGTAACATGCGGGCACATTTCAATCACCTTGGCACACTCTAGTTCTTCCTTGCTATCGAATTCTCCGACCATACCTTTGTAGTAGTGCTTCGGAAACTGAAATCCGCCGTTGTAGTGCAGCGTCGCCGGGTAGTTTTCAGGATCAAAGTCAAACGCATATTTATAGCTGGTTTCCACAACGGCTTCGGCGCTGAACAGCCGCAGTTGGTAGCCTTTCGCGAAAGCCGTTTGGCGATACTGCGCGATCTTATCCCGCAAGGCGCGTTCCAGCGGCACGCGCACACGGTACAGCGTGTTCAAACTGATTTTTCGGCGCTCTTCGAGGTAGCGCAGCGTCCGGCGAATGAACTCAAGCAGCACTTCCTGCCGGATGTCTTTCTGGCGCAAAGGCGGATCCAGTTCGCGCGAAAGCTGCAGATCAGTCCAGTTTGTGGGCACTTCGGCAAAGGCGAAAACGGACTGCGTGTTCAAGTGCCGCTCGACAAGTCGCTTGCCTTGAACGTCAATTTCGTAACAGTCCGTGCGCTCTTCCACGCGGAACTCGGCTTCGGTCAATTCGGCCGGGTAGTCAAGAAGGTTCCAGCCATCCGGCGAGAGAAAGTGTTCTTGCTGCGCCAGCTCAAGTTCGCCATCAATCAGCAAACACAACTGCGGTACCCGGAATGGAGCGCCCTTGGCCCCTTCCGGCGGTCGCGCCAGAATCTGTTCACGCCGCGCGGCGAGCCTCTTGCGGATGGCCGCTTGCTCGGCCGGGGCCGCCGCCGCAACAATCTTCTCTTCAGCCTCGGGCGAGATCGCCCCGGCGATGCTGACGGAGTACGTGCCCGCCTCGTCGCGGCTTACAGATACCTGACTGCGAATCCCGTAGGGCAGGCCATCCAGCGCCGGCGGCTCGCAGAGTGTCAAGACCAATTGCGGCGGTTCCGGCTCGTCAATGTGCGGCAATTGCACTTCCTCGTGCTTGAGATATTGCGCCGCCTCCACTTCGTCGAAGCCCATGTTGACCAGCCGATCGTGCAGCAGGTTCACCGCCTGCGGCCAGCATGCCTTCGACACAAAGGCATATGCCCGGTTCAGTTCCTCGTTTGTCCGGCGCGTCGCCCAGGGCATGCGCAGCACGCGTCCGAGAAGCTGCTCGACGTCTTTCGCACTGTGCACCGTGGCAACCGAGCAAAAAACATAGGCAAACGGGCAATCCCAGCCCTCTTTCAGTGCCTGCACCGTGATCACAAACTCGATCTTGCAGGCCGGATCCATCAGCTTTACGTCATCAAGCTCTCGCTGCGTGCCCGTCGCAATGGCGATCCGCTCGCGCTCGATCTTGCCGTGCTCGACGAGAAATTTCTCAACTACCTCGACCGTGACTTCCCGGTCCTTATTTTCGGCCTGAATCAGCACGATCGGGCGGACAAAATCCGGCTCACTTCGGGCAAGCTCCTCCAGCTTCTTGCGCTGAAGAATGCTGTCCGTCAGCGCCTCCTGCCAGGAAGGAAATTCGGTCAGCATGATCGGCAGCTTGATCATGGCTTCGGCCTTCAAGATGGATGCCGAAACATGATGCAGCACATTTGAGTCTGTGGCCGGCGTCGCGCTGAACTCGATCACGCAGCCGGCCCGCACCCGGCTCAACACGTCATAGCTCAACTCAGTTTTCGCGTTGTGCGCCTCGTCCACAATCACCAGCGGGCGGATCAGCGCCATGATGTTCGCGCACGACTTTTTGATTTTCCCGGCTTCCGGTCCTTCACTGTGAACTTCGAGACCCGGCGTGTTGGCCGGCACGGCGGCGAAGTGCGGCTCCAGTGTTTCCTTGTGCTCGTAGAACTTGCGGCCCTCGGTTTTCTCCACGCGCAGCGCAGCAAAGGAACTGATCACGATGCATGCCTTGTCCCGAAAATCCTGCGGAGTCAATTCGGCAAAATCTTCAATGTCCAAGACCCGCACCTGGTTTTCGCCAAAGTCGGCCTCGAGTGTCTCCTTGTTCGGATGGCCTGGCATCTGGAGCGTCTCGAGCGTCTGCCGGCGAATCGCATCGGTCGGCACCAGCCACAGCACGAGCGGATTGTGTTCGCACCCCAAGAATTTCGCACCCAGCTTCACCGTTTGCGTTGCAAGAAAGGTTTTGCCGCCGCCGGTGGGCAAGCGCAGGCAGACATACGGCGTGTCCGGCAGGTGCTCGAGCGGGACGTACAGCTTGTTCCACGGCTTGGGCACCGCGCGCGGCGTGGCATCGAACGCGGCCCGCGCGCCGTCGAACCGGGCGGCTTCGAGATAGCTGGCCAGCACGGTCAGCGTTGTTTCCTGGTATTCTTTCGGCGTAAACATTGACCGCCTTATCGTATCACGAAAAAGTTTCGTGATGTGATTATCATATCAGCCAAGGATCGCATAAGTCACCGCCCCTTGATGTCATACGGAATATGTTTGAAAATTAAGTTTTCGCGCCGCAAGCGCTCGTCACCCAAGCTTGTGCATTCCGAAAAAATCACTTTCGGGCCATCGTGCGGCGGCAAATCGCGCAGCACTCGGCCGGTCAGCGTGTTTGACTTCTTGTCGCCCAGAATGCCGTTGTAGAGCAGGTAAATCGCCGTACCCTTGTGAACGCCCAGCAGCGGTGATAGTGCTTTCGTAGAAGCGGCATCCCTGCCGCTTTCAGAAACGTGGCGAGGCAATATGGGATGCCACGGCGTGTGCGTCTCAGAGAACCACACATGCGCCGCCAGCGTTGGAAACCGAATAGCCGGATTGATGCGGCCTGCATCGTCGGTAATCGCCGGCCCGAGCCGATAAAAGCGAAAACCGCCGCCGCCTTTCCAGTTGACCGCCTCAGAGATGCCGCCTTGCTCGCCCTCGATCACTTTCTGCAGTCGCGGCGCGCAGTGCGTCACCGCGTGCTCGCCCATCTCGATCCCAATCCATCGCCGTCCCATCTTGTGCGCCACCGCCGCCGTTGTGCCGGATCCGAGAAACGGATCGCACACAATGTCGCCAGGATTGGTGGCGATGTGAATTGCCTGACCAATGAGAGATTCCGGTTTCGGAGTCTCAAAAACCTGTTCGTCCGGGAACATTCTCAGAAGAGATTTCTTAGCAAAGTCGTTTGTGCCAACATCATCGGCAAGCCAAAGTGTTTCGGGTGTGAGGCCAGCCTTAGCCTCGGCAAGAAATCGCTTCATGCGTGGCACGCCATTGCCGTCTTTCCCAAACCAGATGTTTCCTGCTTTTATTTCCTCCTGCATCTTTTTCCACGTGTACCGCCAGCACGTTCCCTTGGGTGGATCGTGCGTTTTCCCGTTTGGTGCAACGAGAGTGTAGAACTGATCAGGAGTGCCGTGCCCAGCTTGGGCGTTTGCGGAAACTGACTGCCACTGGCCTCGTGGATCGTTGTCTGGGTTTTTGTAACGGGCTTTCACTTCTTGCGTAAGTTCAAGGTCGCGGCGTATGTCAGCGAATCGGGAGGGGTCTTTGGCGTAAACCAGCATGTACTCGTGGTTGTTGGAAAAGACTCGCCGATTCTCGCGTGATGTGCGCATTTGCCAGACGATAGTTGTAACGAAGTTTTTTCGCCCGAATATCTCGTCCATCATCACTTTGAGATAGTGAGCCTCGAAGTCGTCAATGTTCACCCAAATAGACCCATCCTCGGCCAGCAGGTCGCGCATGAGTTCCAGCCGGGGGTACATCATGGAAAGCCAGGTCGAGTGTTCGAGATTGTCGTCGTAATGCTCGAACGCGCTCTTGGTATTGTACGGTGGATCAATGGCGACGCACTTGACGCGGCCGGCGTAGTAGGGCATGAGCGCTTTGACGCCATCGAGGTTGTCGCCCTGAATGAGCATATTTTCATTGTCCGGGTCGCCGCAGGACAGCGCCGGATCATACTCCAGCAGCCGGAACGGCGCGCGCGTCGCCACCCGCACCGATAGTTCTCGATTAGCCCATTCCAGTGTCGGCATAGGTCAGTTGTTTCCGAAATGGCAAAGTGGAATTATGCGCAAGCGTGTCTTCTTATGGCCCAACATACTGCTGCCGTAAGCGGTCCGCTGATACGAGTAGTCGGCTTTTGGACTCAAAGGTTGTCCGCAATGAAGCGTTTGACGCCAGCCAGCATGTCTTGAACATCTGCGTCGTTGTATGCCGTCCAGTCACCATGGGCTGCTTTGTTTCTTAGATCAGCCCAAGCAGTAATCTGCTTTTGCTTGGCAACATTGTAAACGCCTGCTTTGCATAGATCAGCATTAATCTTGTCTAGCTTGGCTAACGCGACTCCTTGGCGCGTCGCAATTGCCTTGATCGCTAGTTCAAGTGAGACACCAACCACAACACAAGCGGGATCTTTATATCCTGAATCAAGAAGTTCTTGTGCCTGCTCTGTTGCATCGTCCAACACATCTGCCTTGATCAACATCTTCCAATTGAAAAGGTATCCGCCTTGGTAATCATCCTTGGCTGCAGAAATTATCGCCATAAGCTCTTTGAATGAATACTCCCAAGAGTCATAGCCATTGAATTGCTTGTCGAACTCTCTGTAGTGGGCACTGGATTCACCAAAAGCGCACTGGAGTAGGCTGATAACGCTCGTACCCCAGCCTTTGATTTCTGGCGAAGAGACTACAAAGGACTGTCCGTGCTCAGAATATTCACGCGTCTGAAGAATCTCTTCACCTTTAGCCAGAAGTTCGTCCAATCGTTTGATAACTAGTGCGTCAATTTTCATATGAGACTCGTAAAGACGCAACGTCACCGCTGAGTTTCGGGGGAGCCGCGCAGCGGGTCACCCGTAAACTCCATACGATTGTTCGGCAGCTCATTCATGTCCAGCAGATCGTCTAGGGTCCAAAGCAAGACTTTTGGTTCAATCTCTTCCGCGAAGTATCGGGCTGATTCTGTAAACGGCGCACTCGACACAATGATGCCC
Organism: bacterium; assembly: GCA_026398485.1. Taxonomy (GTDB): domain Bacteria; phylum Auribacterota; class UBA3054; order UBA3054; family JAPLST01; genus JAPLST01. Next base: position 25,530 of record JAPLST010000429.1, on the reverse strand, counting down.
ACCGGTATTTGCTCGACAACTAGTGCGCCAACGAGTTGTCGAACAATTGATACGGGCACCTTAGAGGTCGTTTTGTACTTCTTGACCTCAACCGCTGCATAGCCACATCGAAATGGGTGAATCGCGAAGTCGTACCCGAAGTCCCGGGTCTCGTCTTGGGGCCGAACGCGAAATCCTTTGTTGAGAAACCAGTGTTTGATCAACTCCTCAAACTCCCTCGGGTCGAGACTGTCGATCAGATCCGGACTGCCCTTAAGTGTCTCCAGATTGTGCCTGGGAGCGTTCGGGTCGAGGCCTAGATATGGCTTCCTTTCCTCCTGGGACAACAGGTGCTTCTCGATCTCTGCGAGCACATCAAATGGATGGAGTTCGGGCGAAAGACACGTCATTCGGTGAAGATCATCGGGGATGGAGTCAGAATCGCCGATAAGGATGATGGGCTTGTTCTTGCCTAGGGCGTACCCGAGTTCAAACATGACATTGGGGTTCTCCTTGTTTGCGAAACATACAAGTATGGAACACCTATCTATTGCATCTGTTGTCGCATCGTGCCAGTCTTCTCCGGGTTCAATACTCTCGTTCGTGTAGACGTTCGCAAGACCTGCGCCAAATGATGGTAAGTGCTCGTGCAAAAACCGGGCAAGCGCCTTGACTCGATCGTCGCGGAAGGAATAGGAAATGAAGACCTGTTTCATGCCCGCATCTCCTTGGCGTGATAGAGTGCCCAGAACTCATAAAGCGCACCGATCTTCGCGTTTTGGTCTTCGGCAGTGTCGGCTCCGTACTTGCAGAATGACTCGAGCACCTTTCCGCATTCCCTGATCCGGTTATTCAGCAAGTTGTCAATCATGCCCTCCAACCTCTTGGCGAGTTCCTCTCGCTTCGCTGTGATCGCCTCGCTTGTGACGCCGATGTAATGACGCTGTATGGTCACACTCCAACCTCGGCACGTGGAGTGTTGCCATGCGGATGGTCGCGCTCGGAATGCGGTCTGAAGGCTGTCGAAAGCTGCATTGATAAGCTCACCGATCTCCTGACTTCGCCAAGGCAGTGCACCCAGCTCGGGGTTCGTGAGGGATTCCATGTCGTAAATGAAGAGCTCTCCGGAATCTGAAAGGCGGAGTAGAGAATCGAGGAACAGGTTTGCGAAGCACCCGGGATGCATTTCGTGGGCGGTGTTGGTACATGAAATGAAGTCGAACTTCCGGTCGGGTGGCACGAGTTTGCTGAAGTTGCCGAGATCGCCGTGAAGAAACTCCACTGCATGGAGTCCTAGGTTCTCGGCCAACCGCCCAGCCGTTCGGATGAAGTCGCTGTTGATGTCGTATCCAAGATGGCGCGATGATCTGGGGATAGGTTGTCGTTCAACTGGGCGATAATCTGGCCTCGCCCGCAGGCGACATCCAGCCAATGTACGGCCGTGACGGCGGGATTCTGCAGGCGGCCATTGAGGAGCGTCAGTGCCGACTGGTGCTGAGGCAGAATCTTGCGGATGTCATGTGCGGCATCCGAGTCAGCTATTGCACTCATTGTTTTCCCTCATGGACATCTCCTCGTGCCCAACTTGTTATTCTACATTGTACACATTTTTGAACGTCGACACCGGATATAGCATATCAAAAATTCACTGTGTCGTGCAGTTGGTCTGCAATAGGTATACTTGCGTTTTATTTGTCTACCGGCAACAATTTCCCGGCCACGGTTTTGTTTTATCTACGCTGTAGACATTATGTCATATTCCTTGCGCAATTGCAAGTGACTATTGAAGACAATCTTCTCGACCTACCAGTGGCAGATCATCCTGCCAACTACAAAGCACATGACAATGCGAAAATAACAATTCATTAATTGTCGCTGATCAAGTTCAATCGTCCCAAAATGTCAATTGTGCATGCCTTACACCAACCTCTCGTCAAGGAGTTTCAGCCACAAAAACTTCAACTAAATGTGAGATGACCCATGTTTTATAACTGTTGAATCGGCTTGTGATTCTGGTCCATTTAAGCAGTGCGGGCTTCGGTTGAAAAGGCATTTCCAGCCTGGTCTCCCAGCCGCTCAACGATGCACTCATGCAACCGGTCGAACTCTGGACTCTTCATCAGATGCCGGGTCCGAGGTTTGGGCAGCGGCGAATTAAACACCTCGACGATTTGTCCTGGCCGCGGCGAAAGCAAAATCACTCGGTCGCTGAGCAGAACTGCTTCGCGGATGTCGTGCGTGACGAGAAGCACGGTGCAATCTGAATCCCTTGCTAGTTGCAACAGAAGTCGTTGCATGCTGTCGCGGGTCAGTTCGTCCAACGCCCCAAAAGGTTCGTCGAGCAGGAGCAATCCGGGCTTCACGATCATGGTCCGTGCCAGCGCCACACGTTGACGCATCCCACCCGAAAGTACCTTGGGGTAGCAATCGGCGAACTCACTTAGGCCAGTGACCGACAACCATTTTGAAATCTCATCACTGTGGCTTTCTTCGGCATCTTGGCTGATCCCGAAAGCCACATTTTCCCGGACGGTCAGCCAAGGGAATGCGTTGTATGCTTGAAACACCAAACCGCGGTCTGGACTCGGTCCTGTAATCACCTCGTTCTGATAAACGACTCTCCCGGCGGTCGGCTCATCTAAGCCGGCAGCTAAGCGTAACAAAGTGGATTTTCCGCAGCCGGATGGTCCTAAAACAGCGATAAACTCTCCGCTTTTTACATAGAGATTTATGTCTTGCAGCGCTTGTACTTTCCGAAACTTGAGATCTACAAAAGTCTTCGATACCTTTTCAAAGACCACCAAGCTGTCATTTCGGCTTAAGCCCATTTGAAGAGTCTCCTGCCGGACCAACGAAAAGCAAAATCTGTGATGGCACCAAGAATTCCAATAAAGAGTATGCCGGCGAATACACGATCAGTTTCCAAGTATCTCTGGGATTGCACAATGAAATAACCGACACCGCGATTTCCCGCGACCAACTCGGCTAGTACCAGATACGACCACGCCCAGCCGGCTGTGATTCTTAGACTATCCCACATTGCGGGCAGCGAACACGGCAGAACAATCCGGCGGATGATTGCAAAACGCGTCAGACCGAAGGTTCGGCCAGTCTCAACCAACTCTTGAGGTACCGATGCGGTGTTGACCGCAAAGAGTAATACGAGTTGGAAAACCACTCCTAATATGATTACGGCGATTTTCTGTTCGTCGCCAATGCCGAACCAAAGGATGCAAAGAGGAACGAACGCAGCAACCGGAAGATAGCGTGTAAAACTGCAAATCGGATGCACAAGACGAGCCACGATTGGCATCTGACCGCTCGCTACGCCGAGCGGAAATGCAACCAGGACCGACAACGCAAAAGCAGCCGCCACCCTCCAAACACTTGGAGCGAGGTTTTCCCTAAGAAACTCGATGGACAACAGGCCAAAAAAACTACGAGCAGTTCTCTGAGGCGAGGGTAGAAAAACCGAATCAACTATCTGAAAGTTGGTCAAAACGTACCACAGAGCAAAAAGAAACACAAAAGGGCCCACGCCCACTAGCAATGATCTTAATTGTCGCATGACATTGGGTCTATTTCCCAAAGCAGAAGCCGAGCACATCGGCTACAATGTTTTCTGGAAATCGTTTTGTTATGTCTAGTCGCAGAAGTCGAACGTATTCGGCCTGCTTTTCAGTCAGCTTATTAAAGTTAAAATCCACGGTTGACCGAAAAATACCATTCGTCACCCCTTTTAATCGCAACAGCAAGAAGGACGAGGCAATTCCCTTCGCCGCCTCCCCCTGACATAATTCAACAAACTGAACGGGATTTGAATTGGGAATTCGTAAATAGCAAACCGCCTTTTGGTTTAGCTCTGAATTGTGAATGCACACTTCAAACTTTGGTTCATCGTTCACAAAGTGGATATTGAAGTTGCCGGAAATACTCTTTAAATTGTCACGAACCATTTGAGGATCTTGTTCAATCTTCGATCTCTTTTCGAAGATTGTCTGACCGTCAATTCCACACACAGCTAACGTCCAAATCAGTTGTACTATTATCGAGCGTGAGCCTTCCTCGGCCTGAAAGAAATACCGGTATTTTATATCGTCTACTATATTCTTTATAACTCTGTTGGCGAAAGCAACGTCGAGGTTTTCGAGCGGCTGCTTTGTATGCACGACAATGCGTGACGCAGGTATCAATCCTCCTTCGTGGGCTTCCAATCGCTCGATAGCCATTAACTCATGCTGAGCAACAAGCGGAATCTCTCCGCGCCGATTGGGCCCCAATGCCCCCATGTTGTAAACAATATTATTTGCTGCCCGCTCAATCGTCGAATCTACATTGTCGCCACACTCCTCGATTTTGAGGTGCGCAATTCCGGAAAGATCAGTAGGGAGTGCTTCTGCCTCTACTGACGTTAGAAGGAAAGTCCTCTGCGGGTCTAGGCTTAGTGCGCCGGTGAAGAGACCTGCCTCAAAAACACAGTTGTCACGCGGCTGAAGGAATTCAGTTGCTTTCTCTATCTTCAAGGTGATGTCATCTTGAGTAAGTAGAATTGCGGCAAAGTCGCACTTCTTGCATTCGTCAATCAACATTGTAAGCGTAGCTTTTCCAGGGTGATGAGGCACCTTCCACCATCGGACAGGTGCTACCACGATTGTCTTTTTTTGGTAGTCGGCGCTATTAATCAGTTGCACTCTGTCTATAATTGCATCGTACAGCTTCTGCGCAAGAAATTGAGCTCTGCTGCTTGATGCGATAAAGATTCGAAAAGGTTTCATTCGAGTTTTCGTTTATTTAGAATTTCTGTCGAAATAACGACACTCGGTTTCACCGGTGTTCCGATCACTTTTGCATCCAACCAAACGCCTGACGCGCGCCTTGCAACATCAAATATGGGGCCGGGTAACTGCGGGCTCCCGAAGTATTCCCGGTTTCGCGCAAGATCGGAGAATGTGGCTCCGCTCAGAATCATAGCGTATTTCTTCGCATCTACCTGGAAATATGGTGCCATGATCTTGTTGGCTTCTTCGGCATTGGCTTTCCAAAACTCAATGGCTTTGAAAATAGCTTTGACGATCTTCACCACATCTGCTGGCGAACGCTTGAGCACATCTTGGTTAAAGGCCAAGCAATCAACAATCAGATTGGGAAACTCTTTCGTCGAGGCCAGCACATGGCCACCACCCTCTTCGCGGGCTTTGGAGAGCCATGGCTCCCAAACAACCGCCGCATCAACTTTGTCAGCTAAAAAAGCCGCTCCTGCTTGTGCCGTCTCCATGTCCTCGGTCTTCAGTTCGTTAAAATTGACGCCCTTTTGCTGAAGCAGCGCACGCAGAAAGAATTCTCCCGGGAGGCCGCGTTGTACCGCAACCCGTTTGCCGCTCAAATCCTCAATTGTCTGAACTGATTTCTTGGCGACTATGCCGTCGCCACCGGTAGATTCATCAATCGCCATCACAATCGTCGCGGGCAAGTTATTTCCAGCAGCCAAGACAAAATAGTCCACCGGTGCAGCAAGAGCGTCGATCCTGCCGGCTTTAAGCGCGCTGTTGCGTTCAGCCACGCCAGTCAAAACTATCAGCTCGACTTTAATCCCTTCTTCCTCAAAGAATCCCTTGTCTCTTGCCAAATATAAAGGACCGAATCCGACCCACGGACCCAACCCGATCCGATATTGCCGAGGCGCACTTGTTCCCGGTGTCTGGTTTGGCTTCTGGTCACAGCCGGAGAGACAGAGGAGTACAAAGGCAAACAAGATCAAAAAGATGGATTTACCCTTGCGAAAGCTATCGATAGTTTGAATTATGATGCTTTTCATTTTATGCCAGTTTCTTTTCATTTACTAAACGCCAATACTGATAACCCAGCGCAGTGAGTCTGCATGACTTTGAATTGACGGCGGCAAAATACATGAATTCTGCGTCAACAGGAACGACTAGACCGACGCTTTGAAATTTCTGCAAGTCTTTAAATATAGCCACGTTGTCTTTTATTGCGCTGGCCTCAGTGTCTTCATAGCTGGGATTTAACCGATGCTCTGACTCTGGCGTGGCGAAGTAGCTGGTTATCTTGCGCATTGTCTCGAACGGGATCTTTGGCGGTATCTTTCTCAAGGGCGCAAAGCTTGTGACGTTAGTCTTGAATATTGGTCTTTGATCCCACGCACCTAATGCCTCATCAACATAGGCATACAAAGAACCCGGAGTGATGTTGCCTCTTAGATCGGCCGCACCTCCTTTCAAGGCATCCACTACTAGCGAGGTAAACACGCCCGAACCATTAATCTCGATGGCATGTTCAAAATCTCGGCTGGCGGTTAAGACCGATAGGCCTTCTGACAACTGTGCGATGTTATTTCCCGTGATGCTCGGTGAGCCAAGCGCGCCTGAATGACAGCAGTCAAGAATAATCACCTTGTTCTTTGCTTTGGACTGATTTGCTAAGGCAAGCACATCATCCATCGAGACGCCTTCGTCGTATTTTTTTGCGTCCGTAGTTACAAGATATCCACCAGTGCTTTTTATGTAACCATGCCCTGAGAAATAGAGCAAAGCCATATCCGGGTCGCCAGTAAATAGTTGCTCTATCGCCTGCCGCAAGACTGATCTGGTGATGTTTGAACTAGGCGATGTCATCATCTTTGCATCAAAATTTGGAGAGCCATCACCATGAGATTCAAGAATACTTGCAATAGCATTGGCATCATTCACACATCCATTTAATGGTGCCGATGGATAATCATTGATACCGACAATAAGTGCCTTCTTCATGACTCACTCCTACTTATTCTTGCCTTCGCCCATCATTTGCTTGACAGCTGCCGCAATAGCATCCCAGTCCCATGTAATCGTTCTGTTTCTCGCTAGTCCGTCAGGCAGGTTGCTCGTAGAGTCCGCACCGCCAACGTAAACACCAAACAGGGGAACGTTCAGGTCTTTTGCCATCTTTATTTCTTTGGCTACACCAGTTGCACTAGCCATTGTTTTGCCAACTAAGACAATCAGCATGTTGCTATTGTTTATCTTATCTTTAATGATTGCTTCCCATTGAGATTGCGGCAAAGAAGACTTGGCCGACCAATCTTGAATGGAGAACGGGGTTTTCGAGTTCTTAGATTGGCCTACTAACAGATTCTTCTCTGTCTCATTGTGGTCAAAATCAAAACTGATAAATGCTCGCGGATCGGCCATTTTCTATCTCCTTGATTGAACGGCATAAATAGGCGTTCTATATTTTACCTAATCCAAAAATAAAACTGTGGAAAGTATATCATATTGCTACAGCCTTGTCAAATGATCTAGCGGATGGCCTGTGGTGCGTTTAGGTCATTGACTTTCGTTTCAACTTATTGCCAAATCGACGGATAACCAACGTCGCGCTGGTGGATGTCGTTTCCAAGCAATGAGTTGAATAATTCAACCAAAACCGGAGCATCTTTTTACGGGCTGAACTTGGAATTGCCATTACCATTTACCAGGTTGGTTCTTCCGGGATTTCCGTGGGAAAATGTAGCGGGATGACGAGAGCGAACCCGAAACCCCACTCCAAATGCGCAACACGACCAGCAGAACAAAAAGCGCGCCAATAGGGGTTTGGCACTCATGCGGCGCTCTGGTCCCCCTTTCGTAAAGGGGGCGGGCGCACCAGCGCCGGGGGATTTCGCGTACCCCGGCTGCCACACCCCATGCCCAATCTTCGTCTTTGCCCCACCTGCGCTTTTCCACTTCTTGGCAGTCAATGAAATTTCCCACGGAAATCCCGGAAGAGGCACCAGGTTGAGCCCTTTGTTAGCCCTTATCTTATCATTTCTCCTTGTCCTTTCCATTTGCCGAACCAACGAGGCCGTTCATGCCGGCTTGTCCGTCTACATCAGGCTGATCAACGCTACGAAATCACCAAGGGTTAGTTCATCTTCGGCTTCCAAACGCCGCACTAAGTCCTCGCGGCTGCTGGGAAGGCGTATTTCCGGCAGCGGCAGGCCAAGCACGCAATGAGGACTTGCTGGCCGTTACGCCAAACTGCCGGCCAATCCAATTAATGGTATGCTTGATCGCATGCCCGTCGAGCGGCAGCGTCATGTGTCTTTCATCCACCTCAACACTCTGCGGCAGAAGCATGCTGTTGTTTAATGCGCTTCTCGCCGGCACCGTGCCGTCTCCCCCCACCATGCGCGAGTAGTCTGCTGATCCATCCTGCTGCACCACAATCGTGCCGGTGGTGTTCTTCGTGGTACACACGATAGCGCGGGTTCTTTTCTGGAGATCCTCTGAGAGATCTCGCACAACTGTGAGTGGCGATTTGAATCGAGCGTCTACCGGCGAAAGGTGCGAGAGCGGGCCTGGTGCGAACAAGCCAGGCTTGAGCAGTTCCTTTTGATCGCCGGGCATCATGTCGAACAGTCCCCGGAAGCTCTGGACCGTGTTCTCAATGTCCTGGGCCGACTTTGTCTATTTGTCGTTGAGCATTGGCTCACTCTGCTGGCGCTGGAAAAGCCGCCGCCGCGGTGCCATTTTTATTCAACAAAATATTGAGTGCTGACCTCAGATCGTTTTGTCTTCCGTACTCTTCATTGTATTTCTTGTTAAGAATCGGCTTGAGCACATCATTCATTATAGCAAGGTAGTTGTCGATGGTAACACCTTTTGCTGCGAGGGACATTCGCAGTTTATAAAGTAAGGCAGTCTCTTGCGGTTCGAGCGAAATGTTGTGAAAGGTTTCCATCAATGGTGGATACGTTGGAACCCGCCGAGCAATGCCTTGGAGAGCACCGACGTAGAAAGTGATGCAAAACACGATAACGCCCACAGATACAAAAAGGGCCGTGCCGTGTGAGACGCCTGCACGTATTTCGCATTCAATCCTTTTCTTGATGTCTTCCGACATATCTATAGCACGTATAGCACCAAAAATTGAACTCTTTCGCAGAATAGAGCCAACGACTCCAAAGCCGATCGCTGTAAGCAATCCGAAAATCAGAGGAATAATCGTTGCGACAACAGGGGACTGACTTGAACCAACCAGCCAACCCGTTAACCAACCCACTGCAACTGGAACCATCATATAGGCAATGCAGTTCGCAATGTAGTACATTCTTTTCATGGCAGTCTCTCCTAGTGGTATGTGGTTCACACAGATTTCATATATTGGCAATGGTTCTGCATATCACTTTATTATCCATGAGTATATCCCATGACCTTAGAAGCTACCTACTAAAAAGCCTCCACACATATTGGCTTCAACGTTTGGACATCCGAGAACCAAGAGGAACCAGCATACAGCGTAGAATACCAAAAGGCACCTGGATTCCTTTTCCTATAGCCAACGCATATTAATAGTCCAAGTCTCTTGGTTCGAAGTGGGGATTCGGTTTCTTCCCCAGAATGCGGGACAGCACCGCGTTCATGGTCGCCGGATCGTTGTCGAAACCGCCGTGCGTCTCGGACATGCACTGCGAATATTTCGCGGCCTTCCCGCCCGACACGATGATGTTGTCAAAGGCAGACTTTCGGAGTCCTGCATTTTGCATTATATAATGCTCCATACCAAGCAACGGCGTCTCGCGCTTGTCCTCAAACGCATTGGAAACCAGCCACAGTAAGGATTTGCCGTAGACACTGACGGTGTCGTCGAGTTCCTGCTGCCTGCTGAGGATGTACATCGTGGCTTTCGGGCATTGCCCTGATTTTATAAAGGGCAGGGCGTACTGAATGAACTCGTCTATTCGGACAGCCGGTGCGAAGAACTGCAACGTTTTGAAGGGGATGCCGAGTGAACATAATTTCTCAACGGCGTGCGCGAAGAGGATGCTGCCCGCGCTATGCGCCACGACGTGCAGTTCCCAGTTGAGACGCTCGGCCTTGCCCGCTTGATCAAGCGAGGCCACCGCGTATTTCTTCATGAGTTGAATCGCTCCTTTTCCGAGCCGGTGATCTGACGCACGCCATGCGTTTTCCTTCATCTCGGACCATAACGGGCCTCCGAGCGGACTTGCGGTCAGCTCCAGAGCTAAATCCTTAGCATTTCGTAACCCATCGAGCAATCCACCTCCGGCGCGTTCGTCGGCTTTCGTGAAAAGATCGCCGATCATGTCACCGATGGTTTCCAGCGCGCCGGTTTCCCACATTATGTGAAGTGGATATATCTCGTTCGCCAGGCACTTGTCGCGGAATGCCATGGCGCGTTTCGCGGCAGCGGTCTCGCTATTCAAACCACCATGCAGGTAGAGCATGACGCGCTTCTTTTTCCAGCCTCGCTTGGCGGCCTCTTGCGGGATCGTTAGGTTGAACAACCGTTCGAGATCCTGCTCGCTGGTCCAGTAGTTGCCGGTCTGCGACAATTCGCCATTGTTTCCGACATCCACGATGAATGGCCGAACTTCTGCCAAGGGAATATCTTTGATAGCGCGGTATCGTCCGCTCGTAGTGTCCGCAGACTGCTGTGGAACCCATAGGTCCATGCCGAGAGGCACGCCTAATTGTGCAACCCACACATCCGTCACATGCAGCACAAAATCCTCATAAGGCAGCAGCGCGAATCCAGCATACCCCCATGTTGTTCCCCATGAGTTCTGCACTATGAAACCGTCCCGTGTATACCCGACCAGCGCGACGGCATGGCCCTTTTCCGCACGTCCTTTGCGTGAGATGACGGGGAATTCGTGCTCCTTTTTACCTATCTTCACTGTTGAAGTAGTTGGTCCAGGTACGTCCCATCCGTCATGAACCATTATCGTACAATAAACGATTCCGACCTCCGCGAGCGCAGCATGCACATCGCGCACTTCTTTATGTTTGACGCGGTAGTACGCGCCTGCCGGATTTTCCAGCGCCGCTTTGCCTATTGTGGCATCGAGGTAGCCGCGACCATGCTTAATGTCGCTCCACAGTTTCTGCTCACACACGCCGTGGCGGACCCATCCCTTCATTGCTCCGCGCGCGGACGAGCCGTCGTAGTTCTCGCCAGGCCACTCGTCGTAGCAGCGCGCCATCTCGTAAAGCATTCGTGGGCTCACGACACGTTTGACATCACGCTGATAGAGAAGGTAATTGATGACAGCAGACAACGCAAAGCCCGTGCACGCACCTTCGTTTTCTTGGTCAAGAATGACGGGAACCTTACTGCAATTGACAAGCGTGTCCGGCAGTCCAGAAAGCGTGGGTTGGTACGGCCAGTCCCTATGGTCGATTCGATCAGGGAAGGCGTCGAAGGTGCGCCGAGAAGCAAGTTGCGATGTTCCACAAGATACGGAGCGATTCTTGGCCATTACATTCTCCTTTCTCTCTCATTTCTCGGTGTCAGCAGCGACAACACCGAGCCTTGTGTCTTACACTCAACTTCTGCGTTTGGCAACCTACTTGGTTTGCCATTAAGCCGCGAGACATTTTTGTGTATCGCCACCGGTTGTCCGGCAAAGTTTTTGTTTTGACTACGCTGTAGCCATTATAGAATGTTATTTCCAAAATTGCAACTGGTTCTTGAAGCCGAACTTTTCGAGCCGCCAATGGTGGATCGCCCTGCGACCTATAAAGCTCATGGCATTGCGTAAAACAATATATTAATTGTCGCCGATCAAGCGCAATCGTCACTGAATGTCAATTGTAAATGGCCGAAAACACTCTGACCTTATTGTTGTGTCAGGATCTTTACGGCGTCTTCATATAAGCTACCAATAAAGACCAGCCCGTTGGCAAATCCTTGCTTTGCCTCATCCATCTCTTTCTTCTTACCAGCAGCTTGCACCGTTGCTCTAATCAGAACAGCAAACAGATCAGAAATAGCTGTCTTATAGGCACTTGACAGAGCTTCCTTTGCTATTTCTTCTCGATTCATGATGTAGCGCTCCGCGCTTGTTTTATTATTGTGTTACGTTGGGCGGCAGATACTGATTCCAACACTGGTTGATTTTATCGATTACGCAAACGTGTAGATCGCCAAAGTATTGATCTGTGTTTTTGTTTTTGGGCGAACTTCCAATAAACGGAGCAACATTTCCCAAGTTTGGAAGTGGGCGTATGTAATCGCCATTCCATTGAATGCTTGGAAGAGCCGATTTGTACTTGTTCGGAACCACCCCTATATAACTTGGCAGTTTTACAAACAGAACACTAGCTATGCGGTAAAACAAGGATTGAGAATTGTTGGGCTCGGCATTAACATTAGGAGCGAATGAAGGATTCGTTATTAGATTTAAGTTGAGATTCAGTCCGTTTTCTATGGCCTTGTTCGCTATCCACGCAAGCGCCAGATCGGACAGCCCTGTGGTTGAATAACCGCCGCCAACATCGGAGTGCACGCCCGGAAACCATTTTTGCTCGAAGTGTGAGGGATCGTGCCTTGTATTGGGGGTCATTAAGGTAGGAAGAAAAGGAAGCCGTCGTTCGTCAATTGATAGAGCGTGGTAAGCGTTCTCAACAATTGAGCTCAATTGAGTGTCGTGAAATGAGCAACGGAAAAGCTTGTCAACGATCCAGCCGACTACTATGCCAAACGGAGCACCCAAAGCACCCACTGTATCAAAAACACCGAGAAACTTAATTGTTTCGTCACCCCAAGTGTTGTTTTGCCTGAATGATATAGCTTTCGATCCCTTGGGAGCCCATTCCATTGATCTGTTTTTATAGCCTTCGTAGGCTTTGTTAATGAGATACAGTTTTTCTCTTTTCAATATTCCAACATTGCGAATCAAGCCAGCAAGGCTTCTGGCGCTATAGGCACCGCGACTGAAACCAAAAATGAAGACTTCATCTCCTTTTTCATAATTACTAACCAAACATTTGTATCCCTCCTTTATGTTGTCAGAGATGCCGAAGCCGAAGCCTCCGCCACGAATACGCTCTAACTTATGCGTTCCGACACCTTGGATATAGTGTACAATTTGCGGAACTTCGTTTTGTGCACTGTTCGGCTGTGTAGCCTCAAATAGTTTGGCCATGTTGGTCGGGCAAGGTTGCTCTTTCTCGGTATGTTGATCCGAGCTGTTCCATGTGCCATCGAAAAAGACAGCAAGCTTCTTCATGCTCATGTCACTACCTCGTTTGTGTGATTGCGCTGAAAATTACTTTCCATACTTTCTGGGCTATCCATGACTATTGAATGACAGATCTATTAAGTGCCATGCAACTGTCAATGTTTAATTCATATGCACAGAACCGTTTCTGATGCCGTGACTTACGTCTATACAAAATGGTGAGATGCAACAAACATCTCTTTGCGAGACGTGCTAGAACTTGACATGCTTGTTGATAACTGCATCAAGCACGTCGATGGATGCTTCGTCACTAAGGCCCTTCAGTTCACTCGCGATCGTTTGGAAAGTATTTTGAAGAGACTTTTCATCCGAGGATGGAGTGGGAGGAATCTGAAAGAGCATGCTTTCTTTGGTAAAAGCCCGTGATGTGCATCGTGCGATTGACCAAGCACCGACGCGAACACCTGCGTAAAGTAAGTTTGCCTGAGAATAGGAACATCCGCCAGCCAAGCAGGCATGGTAGAACATGACGTCGGCATCTTTTCTTGGAATGGTTTGGCTATTACAAGCTACGTCGTGGACGACCGATGCTCGACGATAGTCGTCTGTATATGGGCTGCCGACCGTGGACCACAATGGGCGCGGAATGCTTGCACCATTGACAACACTTCCTTTCGGCGCGTTCCACTTTTTACCGTCCGGGTCGATGTAAGAAAAGTCTTCAAGCAGTACCATGTTGCGATCTTCGCCGTTATCGTCAACAGTCCATTCTGTCTTCGGATTTCCTGAAAACGAACCGTGATTACTCATAATTACCTCTTATAAAGAACTTTAGCTGGACGTTGCCCCACCACGGGGCAACGTTACGGTTTTATCGCCACCGGTGGTCCGGACACGATTTCGTTTTAAGTACACTGCAACTGGTTAATTTTCGTTTTTCTTCTCCCAGCGTTCCTTGACCTTCTTGAAATGCTCGATCCTTTTATTAATCTTGCTGATCTCGTGCGGATAGAACTTGAACAGTGTGTCACAGAGTTCCAGCATCCACTGCTTGCGGGAATAGTCCGGCTGCACCTCGATCTTATCTGCATTGGCAATCTGAATCTGCCCCCATCCAAGCGCCCCAATTGTCAGGCACTTCCACGACAGGAACTCAATCGGCACGAAGTGGACGTCCGCTGCGGTCACCTTCGTGCCGTCTATCCGGTAACTGACCGAGAGCACCACAAAGCAATTCATATCGTCTTCGTAGAAGCGCGCCAGACGTTCAACGGAGGTCAGATTGGGCATGTGGAAGCCCTCCTCCTTCCGGTGGGTCTTTACGTCAACGACGTAGTAGATATCGTCTGTATCCTTAAATGCCAAGTCCGCCATGGCGCGCCGTGCGAAGTCGGCCGAATACTCCTTGCATAAGTTGCCAAGCAAGGCCTTGAACTTGTCAGCCAATATATCTTGGATCGCGTCACCCGTCGCCCGCGGGCTTGATGCCGTACGTGCGCTCATGAACTCCGGTTGTGCGTTCAGCAGTTTCTTGATCTTAGCCTCTATCCGGCGGTACTCGCCGCCATGGAAAAGTTTACTTCGCATACGTGGTCCTTCCCTCCCGCAAGCAGAGGGATAGTTGGTTTGTGGCGCTAGTGCCGTTGCGTGTGTTTCCGTTCTGATATGCCAGCGTGTTCCGTTCCCAAAACACGCCATCTGAGTATCCCTGAATCGTGTTTTCAAGCGCGGCCATGGCCAACCTCTTCTCGGTCAAGCAGCAGTATTCAGTGTCGATTTCAATGCCACAATACAGTCGTCCCAGTTTCTTTGCGACAACAGAGGTCGTTCCGGACCCAAGGAACGGATCAAACACGAGATCGCCTTGTTGAGAACTTGCCAGGATGACCTTCGCCAGTAATTTTTCCGGTTTCTGCGTGGGATGATCCGTATTCTCGGGCATTGACCAAAAGGGCACGCTCAAGTCGGTCCACATATTGGATGGGCAGGTCAAACGGAAGTCACCGCTTTCTGTCTGATCCCAGTCCTTCGGCTTGCCGTTCTCATCCTTGTACGGCGCAATGACCCGGCGTTTCAGTTTCACGGCATCGGCGTTAAAGCAGAAGTCTTTTGAGACCGTGCAGAACCAGATGTCCTCAGAGCAGTTCTTCCAGTTGCGCTTTGCACCGCGGCCCTTCTCTCTCTCCCACGTGATTCGGTTCTGAATAACAAGATGCTTTTCAACCACGGACTGAATGACGCCTGATGACCGCCAGTCTCCGCAGATGTAAACAGAAGCGCTGGGTTTGAGAACGGGCAGAAGGCGAGCGAACCAGGCGGAAAACCACGCGGCATATTCCTCACTAGTCATCTCCTTAAAAGATGCCGCCCCGAAATCTTTAGTGAGATTGTATGGTGGGTCAATAAAAAGAAGGTCAACAAACCGGTGCGGCAGGTAGTCAAGGATCAGATACAGATCTTGGTTGATTGTCGTGTTGCATAGTTTCGCAACATCAACCCGGTCAGAAAGCCGGCAAAGCCCTGCCGTGTATCTCGCCCGCTCCTCGTCCGACAGCGTGATTGTCCGATTTCTCGGCGCTCGTTCTTTGTCGCGCGGTTCATCCATGTATGTCACCGGTCAGCATTGTATGCCAAACGTCGTTATATTTCCACAATCGTGAAGCGAACGCCAACTTCTATTATTGTAAATAGCTTTTTTCATTGCGGCATTATTGTAGCAGGAGTGTTTCATGGCGTCAAATCGGCTAGCGTCTTAGAATTCCCTCTTGTCAATGTCAGGTTGCGTGGGCAAATTCAGACTCAAGGCATCTCCTTGCAGATTGCGTGCAACCAAATAACAATTCCAGTATAAAGAACAGCCCGCCGATTGTCAAGCCGGCCGCAGCGCGGGTGTCTGAAATTCCGATATAAGGAAATAGGGTTCGTCGCCGTGGCGCGGACGACCTCTTCGTTCGGCGCAGCCGAACCTTGGAGTGCGGCAGCCATGCTGCCGCTTTTCATGACCGAGCCGTGCTCGGTGTAGGATAATCAGCCCTACCGGCAGCATGGCTGCCGAATCGAAAGCGGGAGCATGGCTCCCGCACTCCAAGGCGCCTCCGGCGCGCCTGCGTGGCGAACAACCTCGACCTGGGCCGAACGTCACGACGCAACCGTCTTCCTTATAGCGGAATTTCAGGCGCGGGTGTTGCACGTCAGCAGACCTGTCCGCCTGGCTTTTTCTTTTGCTATCCCCACACCTCGTGCAACGTCGTTCTGAAGAGCGCGTCCAGCAGCTCCATGTCCGGGGTTTCCGGCGATCCGTCCACGAGGGCATCTGCGCGCAACCGGCCCATCTCCGCCTCGAGAAAATCGCTGAGCTCCGGCATGCGTGGGCCGGCCGACAGCTCATCGCCGGCCCGCTTGCGCTCGAGCAGTCCACTCACCAACGGCGCCAGCATGGCCGGCAGTTGATCCGCCATCAGCGCCGCAAACTCCATCGGCGGCATGCTGCCGTGCGCTTCGATCCAGCGGCAGGCCAGAACGGGACGCAACACATAAAAATACTTCTTGAGGCGCACCTGCTCGCCGCACAGGAACTCGCGGTAGTTGCCTTCCGCCATGTGGAGGTAATGATACATGCAGGCCCGAGCCGAGAAGAAGCGCACCGAAAGGTCACGCAGTTGCTGTGCCGCCACCGAATGCTCCACATAAATCAGCGGCGAGCGCAGCCACTCGAGCAGCGGCGGATTGGACTTGGCAAACAAAATCAGCGCCTTTTTCAAGTCCCAGCCGCTCAGATCCAGGTCGCCGGCCAATATGAATTCAAGCACATCGCGGCGCGGCTGGATCGACAGATACCACTCTGGGTGGCGCAGGTAGATGAAGCGCACATCCCAGTCGGAATCCGCCGAGGCGAAGCCCCACGCGCGGCTGCCCGACTCGACGGCGTACAGCACGCGCAGATCTTCGGCCGTGGCCAGCCGTTGCAGTTCCGCTTGAATTGTAGACTTCATGTGCTTCAAACTGTAGCAGAAAAGTGTGCAGGAGACAAGCGGGCCGCGGGCACCCAGATCCGGCGATGACAACACCACAGCAAAGGCAACACCAGTAAACACGACGAACGCAAGCGCGCACACGGGTGGAGCGGGTGGGTGTGCTGAGACCCCCACGACCTCGCGTCGTGGGTGAATAAGATTGAGTAAAAAAGGCGCGCCAGCTCCTTTTTCTCAATCTTTGCTTCCACCGAGGCAAGCTCGGTGGGGAGCAACAGCACCAACAAACCGCCGGATCTGGGCCGTTGCGCAGCATTGCCCGCGGGACGCGGGCGCTACGAGTAGCGCCGCCGTCTCGGCGGCACATCCGCCTGCCGGCCTTGAAAGGCCAGTCACGTTTGCGCCCCAACGTCATCTGCGGCATCTGCGGATAAACAATGCAGCGGCGGCAAAATCCCCCCACACCCTTATGCGGCGCAGCGACTTCAGCGTGGGGGCGGCGCGGGCGGCGGGGGCACCTGCGGCGCGGCTTGCGGCGCGGGCGGCGCGTAGACCGGTTGTTGCGCATAGCCTTGCGGCGGCGCCGGTGCATAGCCTGGCGGCATGGATTGATACTGCGGCATTTGCTCCGCCGCCGCTGCCGCCGCGCGGTATTCATAGCGCTG
>JAPLST010000429.1:0-7940 GCA_026398485.1 bacterium | reverse complement strand
TCCGCCGCCGCTGCCGCCGCGCGGTATTCATAGCGCTGGCGCGCGACACCTTCGCCGGTGAACAATTCCAGCAACTCGTTCAGGGTGACGCTGATCTGCGCCAGGCGCGCATTGAAGATGCCGCGAAACAAGAAGAACGCCAGCATCGCCGGAATGCCAATGCACAGCCCGTAAAACGTGGTGATCAAGGCAATGCCGATGTTGCCGGCCAACAATTCAGGCTTGCCCATGCCGCCCTTGCCAATCGTGTCAAACGCGCCGATCATGCCTTGCACCGTGCCAAGCAAGCCCAGCATCGGGCTGAGCGCCGCAATGACCGAAATCAAATTCAGCCAGAAGCTCATGCGCGTTTCTTGCTGGTCGACACTTTCAATAATGGCCGTCTCAGCCGCCGTCTTGTTGAAATCGGCCGCGTCGCGGTTCAGTTTGGACGCGCCGACGCCCATGGCGTGCGCCAGAAAACTTTCGTGCTGTTCGCAATAGGCATGCGCGCCCGGCGCGTCGCGCTGGTACATCAGCACGCGCAAGGCGGCAATGTCCGCCGCCGGCGCCAGGCGGCTGCGTCGCAACACCAGAATATGATAGAGCGTCAGCCACACCACGCCGAACAGGCCCAGCGACATCGGATGCATCAACACGCCGCCGCTCATATAGTAGCTGATCAGTGTTTTGTCTTCGCTCGCGGCCGATACGACATTCGTGGCGGCCCGCGCATAACCCGCCACCAGCAACAAGCCCAGCATGGCAACTACCAGCATCCATCGTTTCATTTGCGTAACTCCACAGGATAAAGTGACAAGGACGCGCACGCAGACAGATTGGTGCCGGCAGCCAGCCGCACCAACATATTCGAGGCCACCGTGGCGTACGGCGTGGCGGGGAAGCGGCGCGCCAGCGTTGCGCACGTGGCGCGAAATTCGTCGCCGCGGTCGAGCACGGCGTAGTTGGGCAGCGCGGCCACCAGGCTGCGCGGCTCCCAGCCCGGTTCCAAACTGTACAACACCACATTTCTCAGCAGGGCAAACAAGCTGGCCACCGGTTGACCGAGCTGCGCATAACACATGCCGGTGTAATATGCCAGGGCGGCGCGCTCGGCATCGTTGGTGACCACAGTGGCGATGACCAGCAGGCGTTTCAGCGCATTGCTCGGCGGTTCACTGTAATAAGCGCACAGGGCGCTGCGCAGAGCCGCGCTGCGGTGCAATTCAGCATCACTGCCATCGCGGCCGACGCGGTCATATAGCTTGCGCGCACGCGCAAATCGGCGGGCCTGTTCGAGCAGCCGCGCATACTCAAAGCCGACATGCCAGGCCCACGTGCCCTTGACATCCGCAAAGGCGCGCGTGGCGGCGTAGGCTTGCTCGGCGGTTTTGATGCAGGCGCGCAACGCCGCCTTGTCCGGCAATGCTTGGGTAGCCATCACACTCAAAAAGGCCGGGCGCGGAAACACAATGCTCTCGATTTGTGCCAGCGGATATTGCTCGCGTGCGACGCCGGCGCCAAACACGCGCTGAATAAACACGACCGTGTTCGAGCGCGCCAGAATTTCACAATCCAATTGCTTGCCGTTCTGCAACCGCACGCGCGCCGGGCCAAAACTGGTGGCTGCGCCCGCGCACAATGCCAAGCAGCCGCACCCCAGTATGCACAGTGCGCGCCTCATGGCGTGGTCTCCGGCGCGGCGGCGGTGAGCTGCTTCAATCGTTCGCGCGCAAAGTCGGCCACGTCATATTTCTGATAGCGCGCGTCGGCCAGCAGCTCGCGATACGAATTGACCGCTTCACTGAATTGCTGCAACTGCTCGAAGCAGCGCGCGCTGTGATAGTACGCCTGCGCGGTCAGTTCGGGATAGCCGGCATACAACACATAAATGCGTTGAAAATACGGGATCGCCTTGGCGTAGTTGCCCAATTCCTCATAGGCGGTGCCGAGGCCAAACAGGGCTTGCGGCCAGAGCGGCCCGCGTGCTGCGCGATTCGCCAGGATTTCCTCGTATTTCAGAATGGCCGCCTGCGCCTGTCCGTCGGCCTGCAGTTGCGCCGCTTGCACGGCGGAAATTTCCAGCATGATTTTCATGTCTTGCGCCAACTGCTCGGCCTGGGCCAGCCAGCGCTTGGCGGCATCCGCCTGGCCATGCTGCTTTGCATCCTGCGCCAGGCGCAGCGCCGCCTCGGCCGCAAAACTGCTCTGCGGGAATTCCACCAGGATCTGGCGGTACAAGGGCAGCGCCGCACTATTGGTTTGCACGGTGCGCGCCAGAAAAGCCAGGCCGTCGGCGCCCAGCACATTGGTCGGAAAGCGCGCCGCAAGGTCGCGCGCGGTGGCCCGCGCCATGGCCGCGTCGCCGGCGCGCAAATGCGCGTTGTACAGCGCGATGCGCAGGCGCGATGCCAGCGTCAGCTTGCCGCGCGAGCGCGCCAGCCCGTCTTCCTCACGCAGGCGCAGGGACAGCGCCGCCAGGCCGTTGCTGCCGCTGTACATCCGCGCAACATCCCGCAGCAGGTCGTCAAAGCCCCACCAGTCACGACGATTGCCATAGCGCGTCAGCGCGTCCCAATACGACTCTCGCGCGCCGGCGACATTGCCCAGTTGCCCTTGCGCCCAGCCCAGCCAGTACAAGCCCTCGACCACATTCGGCGAATCCGGCACTGCGCGCACATAAGTTTCGTAGACGTTCACCATGTTGGTGTACTCTTCAAGCTGTTTGTAACACTTGCCCATTTGCGCCACAGCATAATGATAATAGGGCCCGCTGTTCGTGCCGGCCTCGCCATACACGGCGGCGGCGCGCTCGAGTTCGCCGATCGCCGCAAGGGCATCGCCGCGCAACATGCGCGCCTCCCAAATCATGGGGTGCACCGGATAGCGCTGCACCCATTGCGCCAGCGCGATGGCCGCCTCGCGATAGCGCTCCTGCATGTAATGCACCACGGCGATGCGATACTGCATGTCGGGAATGTAGCGGCTCTCCGGCCATTGCGTGAGATAGGCGGTCATGCGCGGCAAGGCATTCGAGTAGTCGCCGCTGAAAAAGAGGGCCATGGCATGCCAATACAAGGCGTCCGGCGCGACCGCGCTGGTCTTGTACGCCGGCGTGGCCGTCCAGTCGGCAAAGCCGGCCAGGGCCTCCTCAAATTTCTCCTGCATGGCCTGCGCCAGGTGCAAATAAAACGCGGCCCGGTCTTTGCTCGGATGCGCGGGATAGGCCTCGAGCAGCGCGGTCAACAAGCGTTCTGCCTCGGCAAATTGTTCTTCGTTGATCAGGCTTTCACATTTGAGAAAGCGCATGACCGGCACGCTGTCTACTTGTGGATAGGTCTGCACAAACGCATCAATTTCGGCGCGGGCGCGCGCAAACAGCCGCATCTGCACCAGGCAATAAATCAAACTGGACTGCGCCGTCTGGGCCGCGTCGCTGCCGGGATACCCGCGCGCCACTTCCTGAAACGCAAGGCAGGCTTCCCACGGCATGGCCATGTCGTAAAGGCAGCGCCCGACGCGCATCAACCAGACCGTGTCAAAGTCGGCGCGTTGCTCAAGCAGGTGCAGTTGGGCCTCGTTCTGCGCAATCAGTGCTGCCAGCCGTTCGCGGGCGGCGACGGCATACAGATTGGTGATGGGTTGCGCGTCGCGCAGCGCGCGCGTGGCGTGCAGCTCGCGCAGCCGGCGCGTCTGGCGCAGCAGCATCTCATCGCGCCGCAAGGCGCAGCGATAGGCATCCAGCGCGCGGTCATAGTCGCCGGCATCATAAAAATGATCGCCCAATTGCAGCGCCAGAATGCTGAGCGCAATCATGTGATCAACCGGCACCTCGGTGCGCACCAGCCGCACCAGGTTGCTCAGCGCCATCAGATGGTAGCCGGCGTCATACCAGGTTTGCAGCAGCAAGGCGCGCGCGGTCGTGCGGAGTTGCTCGTCTTTGGTCTGCGCCGCCAAGGTCTGCAAGACGGCCACGGCATCGCCGGACTGCTGCTGGGCCAACAAGCACAGGGCCCATTGAAAGCGCGCATCATCCGCCTGCGCGAAATTCGGCGCGGCCTGCAATAAGGCGGCAAAGCCGGCGGCGGCGGCGGCATACTGGCCAAGGAACTGCTCGGCGGCCGCCATGCGAAATTGAATGTCGGTGCGAAAGGCCGACTGCGGGTCAAGTTTCAGATGCTCGTCAAATGCCGCAATGGCCGGCTCCATCTGGCGCAGATTGAACTGGGCGCAGCCCAGCGCATAATAGACGCGCGGCAGGGCGCCGGTCATCTGCGGCTCGTTGGCATAGCGGCTGGTGAATTCCTGCAACAGGCGCACCGCCTCGCTGAATTGCCCGACGTAAAAGGCGCGCAGGGCCGTAGCGTACAACGTCGGCGCGTCCATGCGTTCGTCCGCACCGACCCCCGCCACGGCGGTGAGCAAAATGAGTAGCGCTACCTTGCAGCCTGCCATACGATGGCTCCGAATAACCAGTTGAGCTAGCATAGCACAATCACAAGGAAAGGTCAATGGCGTGGCAGTCCCAGATCCGGCGCCGCAGGTGGTGCTGCGCTGCGAATCTGCCGCATACGCTGCATTCGCCGGGTGGAATCACCGCCTTGTGGCGGGACTCCAAGCAGCCGGCGCCCATCCGCGCCTGTGGCGGGACTGGCCAAGGCCAGCGGCAGCGGCTGCAATGGGAGCGACCTCTGCGCCGCGAATCTGCCGCTGCACATCCACAATAATTTCTTCGTGGCGAAGAAATTACTTAGACTTGAAATTCGAACGCGGCGTTGGCTTTCAGCGCGAGGGTCAGGACGGTGCCGCTGCTGGTGCGGGCCGTGATCGTGCGCGGCACGCCGAGCGCTTCGCGCCCATAGACGGCATGCCCCGCCAAATCCCGCTGGACGCGCTCGATCACCACGCCATTGATGCCAAAGGCCATGCCGCGCTGCGTGTCCACATACACATCCGCATACGCGCGCCACAGCAGTTCGCGGCCGCATAACACCAGCGCGGCCGGTTCATACGCGACCGGCGCGCGGGCCAGGGTGGTCATCGGCGCGTGCGGCTGCGTGAGCTGCGCCGCGGCCGGCGTCCAGCCGCGCGGCTGGTCGGCCGCCAGCGGCGTGATGATCGTGTTTTCGAGGCAATTCACCATGCCGCATGCGGCGCGCAGCGCGGCGATGCCGCGCGTGAAATATTCCGCCACGCCGGTCGCGTCGTAGTAGGCGCACAAGGTCACGGCGAACAAGGCTTGCGGCGCGGTGTTCCAGCGCGTGTCGCAGGTGGCCGCGCCAAAGCCGCCGAAGCAGGGCATCGGCACAAAGGGCGGATCCCAGACTTGCTGCAAGGTCAACAGTTCATCGAGCGCGCGGGTGCCATACGAGAGAAAGCGCTCGGTCTTGGTGCGCTGATACAATTCGAGCAAGGCCTGCGCCGCCCACCACATGGCCAGCGCATAGGCCGGGCGGTCAACCGTGCGCGGCAGGCGCGCGGCACACCGGCGCAGCAGCGGCGGCAGGTCGTGCATCTGCCAGGCGCGGGCGCGCACCACATCGCGAATCAAGGCATTGCCCGCCCGGCGCGCGGCATGCAGTGCGGCCGCATCGCCCGCAATGGCGTGATACTGGCATAGCAGCAACACATGCAACGCGGTCGCAGCGCCCTTGGCACAATGGCGCGCCGCATGATTGGTGGCCGGGTCAATCAAGGCCGGCATGTGCCCGCCGTGTTTTTGGGTTTGCAGTAAACGCTGCACATAGTGTTCGACAAACGCCAGCGCGGCCGGATGCGACTCGATGGCGGCATGCCAGCGGCAAAGCCAGTAGGCCTGCCATGACAAATCCGCCAGATCCGCGGCGGCATCCGCCGGCGCGGTCGCGCCCGCCGTGCGCCATAAGCCCTGCGGCTGCGGCTGACGCACCAAGGCATCCACTGCCGCACGCGCCGCGCCCAACATGCCCTTGTGCCGCAGCCGCTGGGCGGCCATGCCCAGTGCGACGGCGGCCACGGGTTGCAACGGCGCCGCGTCACCGGCCGGCACGGGCGTCACGCTGAACAAATCATCGCCGACCGCGTCGACCACGGGCTGCGCGCAACTTTGCAGATAGTGTGCCAGATGCTCGCTGTATTGTTCGAGCACGATGCGTTGCGGCGCGACACTGCCGGCCGCCGCCTCGGCGCACAGACGCCACAGGCGATGCACGACGCGCCGCACGCCGTCGCGCCGCCGCGGCTGATCATCGTAATACAAATAATACGAGTAGCGCATGACGCCAAGCTCGTCGCAGTTGTCCGTTTCGTCCTGGGTGGCCAGTGCGTCATGCTCCAGCCGGTGGGCCATGAAGCCAAATGATATCTCTGCAGTAGCATATTGACAGGCCACGGCCAGCGGCATGCGCCGGTGCGTGGCCATCATGCGCGGATTGGCGATCAGCGCCAGCGTGCAACTGCCGGCATCGACAATGGCGGCCGGCATGCGCATGCACAGGTCGCTCGCCACGGAATGCGCGTCGGGCGCGAGCTGCGGCAGCCAGATGCGCGCGGGGGTCAGGCCTTGCAGGCAGAGTCGGTCGCAAATGCGCGTGATCCGCATCGGCCGGCGCAGCGTGACGCGCGTCTCGACCCGCAGCATGTCATGTGAATGGGTCGTGATCGTGGTGACAATCCGCGCAATGCCGTCGCCACCGCTGAGCGTGACGCGCCGCTTGCTGGTCTTGGCCGTCTGCCACTGCAAGGTGGGCGTGAACACATCCAAGGCCAGGGTGTCCGCGGCACACAAGACGGCCTGCGGCGCCAGCGTCAAGACCGGCTGCCATTTCCCGTGCGGCGCCGCCGCCTCGACTTGCACAATCACGTGCTGCGCGCCTTTCTTAACCACCGCTCGCAGGGCTTGGCGTACCATGGCTAGGCACTCACCGGCGCGTGCTGGCGTTCCAGGAGATAGGCGACCTCGACGTCCTTGGTCAGCGGCATGATCCAGTCGCGATACATGTCGGCAATCAAGCGCGGCGGGATTTTGTACGCGGCGGTCGGGCCATCCGCGTCAATTTCCTGGCCGTAGGTCGCGGCTTTGCGCTCGACGCGCCGGAGCAGCCGCGCCTCAACGGCGGCATCCGTGATCAGCGCCAGCACGCCGGCCGCATCGCCGGCGCGCAGCAACGGCGCAAACGCGGCCGGCTGGCGGCAATATTTGCTTTCCGCGACAAATTTGCCGTAATGAATGCGCTTCGACAAGGCCTGCAAACAGGCCACGTCACAGACCGCGCTCGACCCGTATTGCTCATCGTCACCGGCCGCGCACACGGCCGGAATGATGTGCTGCTCGTACACCTGCCGGATGCGGGCATTGATATTGACGGTGGTGGCCGCAATCGGCGACGGCGCGGGCAACGCCGGCAGGATCGGCGCGGGCAACTGTTCAAAAAACGGATGCTCGTCCGGGCTGGTGTACCGGCGGACTGTGGCATGCAGCGCTTCAGTGCCGTGCAACAAATACTCAACAAAGCTGCCGGCGAAGTTGGGAATGGGCATGCCGCCGCGCTGGTAGATGCGCGCGTTGACTTTAAACTGCGCGCGCTCGACCAGGGCGAAGATCAGGGTCTCCTCCTGGCGGATCAGCACGGAGCGAATGGTGTCAAGGTCAAGCTGTGCATGCATGCGCCCATTGTAGCAAGAATCAACGCGGCAGGCAACCGGCCTGCGGATTCGGTGGGTAAGTGGTGGTGCGCCAACGACGCAAGGTAGTGGAGGTCTCGCAGAAAAAATGCCGAATATCCAATATCCAGCACTCAACATCCAATGACCGCGAATGGTTTTTTATTAATTTGTTCGCCGCAAACAAATTATTGCTGCTTGGAGTCCCGTCAAAGGCGCAGGCGCGTCAGCGTAGGGATGTACTTGCTTGCACACCACGCTGCTGAGGGACGTGTTACTAATGAGTGCGCTTTCTACTTTGCACATCCTTGTAGCCGCCC
>JAPLST010000395.1 GCA_026398485.1 bacterium | reverse complement strand
CGCAGACCGGTAGGGCGGTCAGGCCCTTGACCGCCGCGGTCGTAGTTGCGCCATGGTAGCACCGGCGGTCAGGCACTGACCGCCCTACCTCACCCGCCGGCGTGCCCGCGCAGGCAGCCACGGCGGTCAGGGCCTGACCGCCCTACCTCACCCTCCAGCCACGCACACGCAGGACCCACAACAGATTTGGCTACGTCAGGTTCGCATTTTTCCCTATATCGAATTTCAGCGTTTTCCGTGCAGTTGACTTCCGTCGCGCATTGTGATATATTTTAAGGTGCCATGAGTAGTATGCACTCTGTAATGTCCGTGGAGCACGAGTGTTTATGCAAGTGCAGTGCGCGACACCACCACAAAGCAATGCCCAACCTGTATTTATTTTCACCAACCAAAGACGCAAATCCAAAAAACTGAATACCTGATCTGACATAGACCGGTAACACCGGTACGGCTCAACCGAAAACTACCACATTTTCTTTGCAAGAGTTGTACATTACATGGTCGCACCCCACCTTGGGGTGCAGACGTGTGCTTCTTGCAAGGCCCGTGGTAGGGCTTCGGCTGAGGTGCAATGTTCTGCACCTCTTTTGTTTTGCCTGCAGCCTGAACCCTAATGAATATCGAATATCGAACAAGGAATTACCAATGATGAAGGAAAGAACACAGAAAAGAATGTGGAACCGCGCATGACCTCGATTTTTTTTATTAATTTGTTCGCCGCGAACTAATTATTGGACATTCCTTGTTCGATATTCGATATTCTCATCCCCTGAACCCTTTATGAAACCCGGCAAAAAAGACACAGCAGAAACCAGCGCGGCCACGCCCGGCGTGATTGAAGAAACGGTCGCGCAAACGGCAGCCGGCTTTCCAGTCGTCGGCATCGGCGCGTCGGCCGGCGGCCTGGCGGCCTTCGAGGCCTTTTTTTCCGGCATGCCGGCTGACACCAATCCCGGCATGGCCTTCGTCGTGGTGCAGCATCTGGCCCCGGATCACCAGAGCTTTCTCACCGAATTGATCCGGCGCTACACGCGCATGCAGGTCTTCGAGGTCGAGGACGGCATGACCGTGCAGCCCAACTGCGCCTACATTATTCCGCCCAACCGCGACATGGCCTTTCTGAACGGCGCGCTGCAACTGCTGGAACCCAGCGCGCCGCGCGGCCAGCGCCTGCCGATTGATTTCTTCTTCCGCTCGCTGGCCCAAGACCAGCACGAGCGCGCCATCTGCATCGTCCTCTCGGGCACCGGCAGCGACGGCACCCAGGGCGTGCGGGCGATCAAGGGCGAGGGCGGCATGGTCATGGCCCAGAACCCCGCCTCGGCCGAGTACGACGGCAAGCCGCGCAGTGCCATCGCGACCGGCTTGGTCGATTACGAGCTGCCGCCGGCCGAGATGCCCGCCCAGCTCATCGCGTATGTGGCGCATGCCTTTGGCCATCCGCCGCGCGCCGCATCCACCCCGGTGCCGCAGTTCGAGAACGCGCTCAAGCAAATCTTCGTGCTGCTGCGCGCCCAGACCAGCCATGATTTTTCGCAGTACAAACCGAGCACCATCCAACGCCGTGTCGAACGGCGCATGGCCCTTCACCAGCTCGATACGATGGACGACTACGTCAAGTATTTGCAGGAGGCGCCGGCCGAGGTGGAGGCGCTCTTTCGCGACCTGCTGATCGGCGTGACCAATTTCTTCCGTGACGCGGAGGCCTTCGCGGCGCTCGAGGAACAGGCCATTCCCAAACTTTTTGCCGGCAAGCCCGCGGATGCCGTGATCCGCGTCTGGGTGCCGGGCTGTTCCACCGGCGAGGAAGCCTATTCCATCGCGATCCTGCTGGCCGAGCGGCAGGAAGTTATCAAGCAGAGTTTCAAGGTGCAGATCTTTGCCACGGACATTGACCGCCAGGCGATTGCCACGGCGCGCGGCGGCCGGTATCCGGCCGGCATTGCGGCCGACCTTACGCCCGTGCGCATAGCGCGGTTTTTCACCGCCGAGGTGCAGGGCGGCGCCTACCGCATCCACAAAGGCATCCGCGACATGCTTGTTTTTTCCGAGCAGAATGTGATCAATGACCCGCCCTTTTCCAAACTCGACCTGATCAGTTGCCGCAACCTCCTGATCTACCTGGACGGCGCTGTGCAGAAGAAGCTGTTCTCCTGGTTCCACAACATCCTGAACCCGGGCGGTTTTCTCTTTCTGGGCACCTCGGAGAGCGTGGACGAGGCTGACGATCTGTTTGCCCTGCTGGATCGCAAGGCGAAGCTGTATCAGCGCCAGGATGCCAGCCACGGCGCCCACGGCGCGTTTGGTGCCCGGTTTCTGCCATCGATCACGGCGCTGAATGCGGCGCTGCCGCGCGCCGCCGCAAAACCGGGGTTTCCCGTCAAACTGCCGCTGCGCGCACTGACCGAGCAGGCGCTCTTACAGCAGGTCGCGCCGGCCGGCGCGCTGGTCAACGGCCAGGGTGACATCCTCTACCTGCATGGCCGCACCAGCATGTACCTGGAACTGGCCCCCGGCGAGGCCGGCATCAACAACATCCTGAAAATGGCCCGCCAAGGCTTGCAGCGTGAGCTGACCACGGCCTTGCGCAAAGCCGCGCGGACAAACGAGATTGTGCGCCAGCCGGGCCTGCGTGTCAAAACCAACGGCCATTACACCACGGTCAATTTGGTTGTTCGCCCGGTGGTGGCCGGCCCAGCCTTGCCGCCCGAGGCGCCGCTGTTTCTGGTCATTCTGGAGGAAGCGGAGCCGGTCATCGGTCAGCCGTCATCGGTCATCGGTCAGCCGGCGGTCAGCGGCGAGCCGGCCGCGGATGGCGACGCACGTGTTGCGGCGCTCACGCATGAACTGCGCGCCAAGGACGCGTATTTGCAAAGCACCAACGAGGCATTGGAGACCGCCAACGAAGAACTCACGTCGGCCAATGAGGAGATGCAATCGGTCAACGAAGAATTGCGCTCCGCCAACGAGGAACTGGCGACCTCACAGGAGGAATTGCGCTCGGCCAACGAGGAACTGCACTCGGTCAACACCGAACTGCAAACCAAGGCGGCCGACACGGCGTTGGTCAACAGCGACATGAACAACTTGTTGGCCGGCACGGACATTGCCACCGTTTTTGTGGATGACCGCGTGCGGATTCTGCGCTTCACGCCGGCCGCCACGCAGGTCATCAATGTGATCCACAGCGACGCGGGCCGGCCCTTGGGCCATGTCACCACCAACCTGGTCGGCTACGACCGCCTGGTGGCGGACGTGCAGGCGGTGCTGGCCACGCTGGTACCCGTTGATGTGGAAGTGCAGACCACGCCGGGCATGTGGTATTTGCTGCGCATCCGGCCCTACCGGACCATGCAAAACGAGATTGTGGGCGCGGTGATCACCTTTGTGGACATCACCGAGATACAGAAGACGCGCGCGGCGCTGCGCGAAAGCACGCGCTATGCACGCAACCTGATTGAGACCAGCCTTGATCCGCTGGTCACGATAAGCACCCTGGGAAAAATCACCGATGTCAACACGGCCACTGAAATGGTGACCGGCTGCGCGCGGGCCACATTAATCGGGAGTGACTTCTCGGACTACTTTACCGATCCCGACCAAGCCCGGGCAGGCTATCGCACGGTGTTTACGCATGGGTATGTCAAGGACTACCCCTTGTCTATCCGGCATCTGGACGGCCACATTACCGCGGTGCTCTATAATGCAGCGCTGTACCAGAATGAAGACGGTTCGACGGCCGGCGTGTTTGCCGCCGCGCGCGACGTCACCGAGATGCAACGCATGGCGGCGGCGCTGCGCAAAGCCAATGATCTGTTGCGCCTGGCGGTGGTCGTGCGCGACGCGCACGATGCCATCACCGTGCAGGACATGGACGGCCGGATCATCGCGTGGAACCCGGGCGCCGTCCGGCTGTATGGCTGGAGCGAAGCTGAGGCGCTGGCCATGAATGTGCGCGACCGCATCCCGCCGGCGCTGCGCGAGGAAGCGCTGGCCACCTTAGCCCAGCTTAGCCGGGCTGAAGTGCTGGCGCCGTATCTTACCCAACGACTCGCCAAAGATGGCACGGTCAAGACGGTCTCGATCATCTCCACCGCGTTGGCGCACGAGGCCGGGCAGGTGTATGCGATCGCGACCACGGAGCGTGGGGGTGGAGTGGAACGCTTGACATTGCGTTGACCTTTATGGTATCATAAACTTATGTTTTTACGAGATACACGTCTTGAGGTCCTGAGAGACCAGCGGCCGCTGGCCCCGCCCGCGCCAGAAGTGGCGCGCGCGCTGGTGGCTTCGCTTCCGACCGCGTCAGCCCAAGCCATCGTCTTGAAAGGGATCCGGCGTTGCGGGAAGAGCAGTCTCCAAGCGCAGTTGATGCGCCGCGGCGGGACGGCCTTTTACTGCAATTTGGAG
>JAPLST010000419.1:35309-46289 GCA_026398485.1 bacterium | reverse complement strand
CACCTGGCAGGCCGAGCCCATGCCGCCCGATTTCGCCTCCGGCCTGCCCCGCGGCTATCGGCGAAACCCAGTCACCTCGGCACTCGACCCGTTCACCGGCCGGCTGATCACGATCCTCAACGCACTGGACACCCCGGGCCTGGACCCGAGCATCAACGAACCCCCAGTCGCGCAGGAGACCTACTACCTGCGTTACCGGGTGTCGGCGGACAGCGGCCAGAGCTGGCGGTTCGACGAGCCCATCGTGCAAGCGGGCAACTTCACCGCCCAGCACCCCTTTGAAGGGGTCTGGGTCGGCAAGAACGCCATCTACCTGGGCGACCTCGGCTGCATCCCCATCGTGACGCGGGCCGGCCGAGTGCTCGTCCCGGCACAAACCACGCCCCTCGGCCCGGACGGCAAGTTATGGAACCCCGGCGGCGGCCACTCCTACACGGATGTTCTCGTGCTGATCGGCACCTGGACCAACGGCCAGCGCCTCTCGTGGCGTGCCTCCCAACGGGTGGTCGCCGACCCGAAACGCACTACTCGCGGCCTGATCGAGCCAACGCTCGCCGAGTTCCCCGATGGCCGCATCCTCATGGTCATGCGCGGCAGCAACGGGGGCAAAGCCGATCCGCGGCACGAGCTGCCCAGTTCCAAGTGGTTCGCCATCTCGCCGGACGGCGGCGAGACCTGGTCCACGCCCGCGCCCTGGACCTTCGAGGATGGGCAGCCGTTCTTCTCCCCCTCCTCGATGTCCGCCCTGTTCCGGCATTCCAGCGGCCGCTGCTTCTGGGCGGGCAACCTGTCCGCGCACAACTGCGAAGGTAACCTCCCGCGCTGGCCGCTCGTGGTCGGCGAGGTGGACCCGCGCCGCCTCAAGCTCATCCATTCCAGCGTGCTGACCGTTGATACCCAACGGCCCGAGGACAAGAACCGCGGCCGCCTCGACCTGTCCCACCTCACGCTCCTCGAAGACCGGGAAACCAAACAGATCATCCTCGCCTATCCCCGCTCCTACAACGCCTACCAATCCAACGAATGGGCCACCGTCCGCCTGACAGTGAAGTAAGCCGCCAGAACACAGCAGGCAGAATGAAGAATGGGCCAAGCGTTCCCCAAAGAACGGCCCGCAGCCGCATGGGCGGGAATAACCGCAGCCCCGCTAGGCCATCCCCCACTTTCTCCAGGCTTTGGTGGAGCCTTGGTGGAGCCTTGGTGGAGCCTTGGGGTGGCTTTGGGGTGCCTATCAGTTGCCTACCAACAGGCCTTGGGGTGGCTCTGGGGTCGCCTTGGGTGGCTTTGTGCAGCCATCTTTCCGATTTCAGTTTTCAGCATTTCAGCATTTCAGCATGCTGCCCTTGCGCTTGCCATTCTGCGCTGTTTTTCGTATCATCTTGCTGTTGTTGAATACCGTCCTGGTGGACGTGCTTAATCCTTGGGAAGCCTTATCGTATGCCACATGTCTTGATCACCGGCGGCGCCGGCTATCTGGGTTCGATCATCACCGGCCGCCTGCTCGAGGATGGCTATCGCGTGACGGTCTTGGACAATTTGCTCTTTCGCCAGAACAGTCTGCTCGAGTTCTGCGCCAATCCGCGCTTCAATTTTGTCTATGGCGATTGCCGCAACGAGGAGCTTGTCCGTAAACTGGTGAAGGACGCGGATGCCATCATCCCGCTAGCCGCCATTGTTGGCTTCCCCGCCTGCCTGCGTGATCCGCTCTCCGCCACCTCGATCAATTACGAGGCAATCGCCATGCTCAACCGCGTGCGCAGCGCCGCCCAGCACATCATCTATCCCACTACCAACAGCGGCTATGGCACAACCACCGGCGCCTTGCATTGCACCGAAGAAACCCCGCTTAACCCGATTTCGTTGTATGGCCGCACCAAATGCGATGCCGAGAAATTGCTGCTCGACAGTCGCACCGCAATCACGCTGCGGCTGGCCACGGCCTTTGGTGTCTCGCCGCGCATGCGCGTTGATTTGCTGGTCAACGATTTCACCTGGCAGGCCGTCACCAACGGCGCCATCATCATTTTCCAAAAAGATTTCAAACGGAATTTCTGCCATGTGCGCGACATTGCCGACTGCTTCGCCTTTTGCCTGAAAAACTATGACGCCATGCAGGGCGAGCCCTATAATGTTGGCCTCAACGAGGCCAATTACTCGAAGGAAGAGCTGGCGCTGCTGATCAAAAAGCAGGTGCCGAACTTTTACTTGCACTTCGCCGAGATTGGCGACGATCCCGACAAGCGCAACTATATTGTCGCAAACGACAAGATCAACCAGCGCGGCTTTGTGGCCCGGCGCCGGGTCGAGGACGGCATCCGCGAGCTGCTGGTCGGCTACCGCATCCTCAGCCGGCGCGAGATGACCAACCTGTGAAGATGGTCAAAGGTCAAGGATCAAAGGTCAAGGGATAACGGCAAAGAAAAGCAGGGAGCATAATGAACGTGTGCCCACATTCGTTTGAGGATCTTTGGATCTGGCAGGAAGCGCGTCTGCTGGTCGCAGCGATATATTCAGATTTTGGTCCGAACAGTCCCGGCGCACGCGACTATATATTCAAGGGCCAGATCCAAGGCTGTGGCATCTCCATCATGAACAATATTGCGGAGGGCTTTGAGCGGGAGACTATTGCTGACTACGCGCGCTTTTTGGATATTACCAAAGGCTCCTGCGGCGAGGTGCGCAGCATGTACTATGTTGCCGAAGATGTGAGGTATGTGACGGCAGAAATCGCCAAAGAACGTCGCGCGATGGCGCTCAAGATCACGAAGGGCCTCTCATCTCTGACCCAGAAATTACGCCAACCCCACAACACCCCTTGACCTTTGACCCTTGACCTTCACCAGCGCCGCCTCCTCGTCACCGGCGCCACCGGCTTCCTCGGCCGCAATCTGCTCGAGGCGCTCGCCAAGGCCGGCTACACCAACGTCACCGCACTGTCGAGCAAAGACTACAATCTGCTCGAGCAGGCCGACGTGCGCCGCATGTTTGCCGAACACCAGCCGGAGATCGTCGTGCATCTCGCCGCGCTCAGCGCCGGCATCAAGGCCAACGCCGAACGGCCGGCCGACTTTTACTATGTCAACCTGCTGATGCAGACCATGGTCATGCACGAGGCCTGGCGCGCCGGCGTGCGCAAATATCTGACCTGCATGGGTGGCTGTAGTTATCCCGCCCATGCGCCCTCGCCCATCCATGAACGTGAAATGTGGAACGGCTTTCCGCAGATCGAAAGCGCCGGCTATTCAATGGCCAAAAAAATGAACCTGGTGCAGGCCTGGGCGTATCGCGTCCAGCACCACTTCAACGCCGTCGTCACCGTGCCCGGCAACATGTATGGGCCGTTCGACAATTATAACGCACACGAATCGCATGTAATTCCCGCCCTGATCCGCAAGGTGTACGAGGCGCTGGCGCGCAGCGACAAGGAGATCATCGCGTGGGGCACGGGTGCGCCCGTGCGCGATTTTGTCTATGTCAAGGATGTCGCGCGCGCCCTGGTCGTCACGCTCGAACAGTATGACGGCGACGAGTTTTTCAACATTTCGAGCGGCACCCAAACAACCATCAAAGAGTTGTACGACACGGTCGTCGCACAGATGGGCTTCCCCGGCGCGGTGCGCTGGGACACGGCGCGGCCAGACGGGCAACTGTTCAAGGGCTTTGACGTCGCGCGCATGCAACAACTGATCGGCGTGGCGTGCGCAACCACGTTGCGCGACGGCTTGGCCGAAACAATTGCGTGGTTCAAGGCGAACTATGCTGTTCCCGGCGCAATTCGCTTATGATCGTCGTCCTGGGCGCCCAAGGCTTCGTCGGCGCGGCCGTCCTGGCCGAGTTGCAACAGCTTGACTCCTGTCTCGGCGTGGATGTTGACAACTATGCCGCCTGCACAGGCCAGCCGTGCGATGTGCTGGTCAATGTCAACGGCAATTCCAAAAAATTCCTGGCGGACGAGGATCCAGCGCGCGAATTCGACTTGTCGGTGGCCAGCGTCGTACGCGCGTTACAGGATTTTCCCGCCAAGAAACAGGTGTTTATCTCAACCGTGGATGTTTACACCGCCTTTGCCAATCCGGCTGATACTGCGGAGTCGGTCGCAATCGACCCGGCCCGCCAATCGCGCTATGGCTTTCACAAATGGCTGGCCGAGCACTATGTGCGCAAGGCATGCACTGACTGGCTGATCACGCGCTTGGGCGGCATGGTCGGCCCCGGCATGAAAAAAAGCCCGGTGTTTGATCTGCTGCACGACGTGCCGTTGCGCACGCATCTCGACTCGCAATTTCAGTACGTGCACACGCGCGACGTCGGCCGCATTATCCGCGAATTGCTGCAGGGCGGCGTTACGCGTGAGATTTTTAATGTGTGCGGCTCTGGCGTCATCTCCTTGCGCGCCATCCGCGATCTGCTGGGCAAAACCGGCCAGGAGCAGCCCGGGCTGCCGCGCCAATTCTATGAAATCAATAATGCCAAGGTGTGCGCGCTGACCCAGGTGCCGGCGACGCACGCCAGCGTCCTGCGCTTCCTGCGCGAGGAAGGCCGCCTGCCATGACCGCGATCATCCTGGCCGGCGGGCTCGGCACGCGCATTCGCGCCGTCCATCCGACCATTCCCAAGCCGATGATTCCCATCGCCGGCCGGCCGTTCCTCGAATGGCAGCTCGAATGGTTGCACACCCAGGGCATTGCTGACGTGCTGCTTTCCATTGGCTATCGCGCCGAGGCGATTGTGACGCATTTTCAACAACCACGGGTGATCGGCGTGACGACACGCTGCGTGGCGGAAGATCAGCCGCGCGGCACGGCCGGCGCCGCGCGCGTGGCGGCACAGCAGGTCGCCACATCCTGGTGCCTTGTCTGTAACGGTGATTCGCTCTGCCCGGCCGACCTGGCGCCGTTGTGCGCCGCCGCGCACGAAGATGCACCGGCCGTGTTGCTCGCCGCACGCGTGGACGACGCCCGTGACTACGGCACCGTCCTGGTGGACGCCGCGGGCTGCGTCACCGGCTTTCTTGAAAAAGGCGCGGCCGGTGGTCCTGGCCTGGTGAATGCCGGCGTGTACCGCCTGCGCACCGCATGGCTGCGCGACCTGCCGGCCACTATTCCGCTCTCGTTCGAACGCGATATCTTTCCACACATGGCCCACGGCTGTCTGCGCGCGGCCATCACCACCACGCCATTTCTTGATATCGGCGTGCCGGAACGGCTGGCCGTCGCGGCGGAGTTTGTGGCTGGCAAGGTAGCAAGGTGCAAAAGTACTAAGGTAACAAAGTACTAAAGTGGCAGGATAACAGATGGCTTTTGCAAAACGATTCGAGGAACTTGAAATCTGGCAACACGCGCGTGCCTTGGTGACACTTGTGTACAACGATTTTGCATACGGTACGGCCGGTCACAAAGATGCCCTTTTTTGTAATCAGATTACCGCGGCAGTTCTTTCAATTATGAACAATATCAGCGAGGGCTTTGAACGCCATACACCGGCTGATTTTGCGCGGTTTCTTGATATTGCCAAAGGCTCGTGTGGCGAGGTGCGCAGCATGTATTACGCCGCGCAAGACCTTAATTATGTGCGTGCGGATACCGCGGCGCTTCGCCGCAGCCAGGCTGAGTCTATAGCCAAAGGTATTGCGGCGCTCACACGTCATTTTCGCACACCGGCGACGCAATGACACGTTCGTCTGCTTTTCCGTTGTCTCTCCGCCACCTTCGTACCTTCTCACCTTGCTACTTTAGTACTTTGCCACCTTGCCACCTTCGTACCTTCTCACCTTGCCACCTTCGTACCCAGCCATGATTGTCATCACCCGCACACCGGTTCGCATCAGTTTCTTGGGCGGCGGCACCGATTACCGCGAATTCTTCGCGCAGCACGGCGGCGGTGCCGTCCTGGCCACTACCATTGATAAATACAGTTACATCAAGGTCAGCAGCCAGCTCGATTTTTTTGATTACAAGTTGCGCGTGACCTATCGCAAGACCGAGTTGGCCAATGCGGTCGAGGAGATTGAGCATCCCTCGGTGCGCGAATGCCTGCGCTTCCTCAAAACACCGCTGCCGCTCGAAATCCATTACATGGGCGACTTGCCGGCGCGCACCGGCCTGGGCTCGTCATCGTCGTTCACCATCGGCCTGTTGCACGCACTGCACGCCTATCGCGGCGAGGCCGTCGGCCCGCAACGCCTGGCGCAGGAAGCGTGCACCGTCGAGCATCACTGGATCAAAGAACGCGTCGGCTATCAGGATCAGTACATGGCCGCTTTCGGCGGCCTGCGCCATGTGCGCTTCGCCAGCGAGGATGACATCACGGCCATGCCGCTACCGCTCACCCGCGCACGCCTGCAAGAGTTTCGCGCGCATTTGATCGTCTTTTACACCGGCTTGACGCGCCTGGCCCATGAAGTCCTCAAAGAACAAATCGCCAAGACAACGGCTGGCGGCAATGACACGGCCTTGCTCGAAATGCGCGCGCTGGTGGACGAAGGCGTGCGGGTGTTGACTAGTGCCTGCCCCCTCGGCGATTTCGGCGCGCTGATGCACCGCTCGTGGGAATTGAAACAATCCTTGTCGGCTGCCATCGCCAACCCAAGTATTCTGGCGGCCTATGCGGCGGCACGCCGCGCCGGCGCAATCGGTGGCAAACTGCTTGGTGCAGGCGGCGGCGGCTTCTTGCTGTTTGTCGCTCCGCCTGACGCACACGCCGGCATTCGCACGGCACTGCGCGATATGAAGGAACTGCCCTTCGAATTCGAGCAAGGCGGCAGCCAGATTATTTTTCACCATGCCTGATGAGCGGAAGCGGCCTCCGTGCCGCACTTGCTGCCACAATTGCTGCCACCGAAAACTGCAAGCAGATGACGCCGATTATCGGAAAGAGAAGCAAGGCACGGCGCGTATCTGTGGCCCATCCCCCGTACGCCACGCGCTCCGCGTGAGGCATGCCGCCTCCGCGCTGCCGCTGCCCCATTCTTCCATCCCTTCATCCATTCATCCAACCTTCCATATCTTCCACCCTTCCATTCATCCAGATTCCCGGCGCAACAGCGCCCAGTAGCCACCATCCGTGTCAAACTGGCCGGGATGACTGAGCTCTTCCTTGCACAAGATGAAGCCGGTGTGGTGCCGTAAAAACGACTGGATGCACTCGTGCGTCTCTTCCTGCGACATGGTGCAGACGGCATAGAGAATATAGCCACCCGGGCGGACGCACGCTGCCGCAGTCTGCAGTAATTGGGCTTGGGTTGCCGCCAGGGTGGTGACATCCTCGTAGCGCACCCGCCAGCGCACTTCCGGATGGCGCTGCACCACGCCGAGATTGCTGCACGGCGCGTCCAGCAGCACGGCGTCATAGCACGCCCTGCCCAAGTTTGTCGCCGCAGCGGCTGCATCCATGACATGCACCGTGGCGCAGGTAACGCCGCACCGCCGAAGATTGTCGCGCAAGCTGTCCGCCCGCTGGGGATCGACTTCAAGGGCGTCAATGCTGAGCGCCGCGCGATCGGCAAGGGCAATCGTCTTGCCGCCCGGCGCGGCGCACATGTCAAGGATCCGCCCGCCGGGTTGCACGGGCAGGGCGCCGGCAACGCGATCCGACCACGGCTGCATGACGTACAAATCGCCTTGTTTAAAACTTCTTGAGTTTATAACTTCAAAAGTTTCCAACATCTGAAGAAAGTTACTTCCGAACTTCTCAACTGGCACCACGGCCGGGCCAAGTTCCGCCATGACGGCGGCCGGATTGCGGCGGACGCGCGCAAAATGCTGGCGCTTGGCGTTGTTCCACGCCAACACCGCGGGGCACGCATCCCCAAAGCGGGCTTGATACAACGCGACAATCCAGGTCGGGTGCGAAAACCGGATGGCCAGCTCGTTGGGAACCGGGATGGCACCGTGGGCCGCGCTGTCACTCAGACGCAGCAATGCACGCAGGACGGCATTGACAAACGCAGCCGCGCGCGGCGCCACGTTCTTGCACAGTTCGACCGCTTGATGAACGGCCGCGTGCCGGC
Source organism: bacterium (assembly GCA_026398485.1). GTDB lineage: Bacteria > Auribacterota > UBA3054 > UBA3054 > JAPLST01 > JAPLST01. The sequence continues at coordinate 38,281 of JAPLST010000419.1, read as the reverse complement.
CGACCCGGTCGAGAAACAGCAGTTGATAGGCCGCCATGATCAAGATACAGCGGATGGACGGCTCCAGTGTTTGCAACGGGCGCGAGCTGACCCGGTCAAGATGCCATTCCAACAGGGTGGCGTTGCGCAACGCGCCGGCGATCAATTCGTGGGCAAGACGCCGGTCGCGGCCCGCCAAGGCATAGTGTCCGCAGACATCCTCCAGCGCATCGTCAAGATGCACGCGAAATTGCTTTTTGTGCATGCGCAGGAGCGCATCCAACGCAGCGGCACGGGCAACGCTGACGCCCGGCGGCGTGCCGTGCGCGGGCTTCTGTACCGGCGCGCCCGCGGCGGCAGCCGGCTTTTTTTCGGAAGTGGTCATGGCGCCCTATTGTACCATTTATTTTCTTTCGCCGCGAAAGAAAAGGGTGGCGAGACGGCGCAGCCGCCGCCAGCAAAGGCAACGACGGAGTCCTGGTTTGGAACCGTGTTCAGTTGCTGGTTTCCCTGCCAGCGGTCTAATCTTTCAGAGATTGAGACAAGGATGGCGGCACGTCTTTTTATTCACCCACGCCGCTTGCGGCGGATGGCACCGCGCACGCAACCGCCGGCAACTTCTGCACTTCTGCAACTATAAATTATCGTGTTCCACGAGAATTTAACGGCGGTGCGCTGAACTGCACGGTGGGCTGGCGCACGCCGGCCATGAACGCCGCGGCGCGCATGCGCGTGCGCCCGGCCGGCTGCACTTCAATCAACTCGACCACGCCCGCACCGGACGCTACCAGCAGCCGTTTGTCAAGCAACATGGCCATGCCGGGCATGCCGCTGGCTGGCTGTGTGCCATGCACGCCAGCCGTCCAGATCTTCAGCGGGAGATTGTGCAGCCAGGTGGTTGCGCCAGGCCAGGGGTTGCAGGCGCAGACGCGCCGGACGATGGCATGGGCGGGCGCGTGCCAGTTGATGAAGCCGTCCTGCTGGGTCAATTTTGGGGCTTGGGTCGCGGCGCCATGGTCTTGCGGGGTGCGCGGCGCGGTGCCGCGCACCAGCAACGCAAGGGTCTGCTGCACGAGCGGCGCGCCGATGGTGACGCAGCGCTGCAACAGCACCGCGGTCGTGTCACCGGGCTCAATCGGCACCGGCTGCTGGAGAATGACATCCCCGGCATCGAGCGCGGCGGCAAGGTGCTGGACGGTGACGCCGGTTTGGGTGCAGCCGTCCATCAAGGCGCGCTGCACCGGCGCTGCGCCGCGATAGCGCGGCAGCAGCGAAAAATGCAGGTTGATAAAGTAAGTTCCTAACTTTAGAAGTTCTAAAGGTATTAACTTACCATATGCTACCAGAATGTTGACCTCGGGGGCAAACGAGCGCAGCAGCGCGCCGATTTCCGGGCTGCGTAGATTGGCGGGTTGCACGACCGGCAGGCCGGCCGCCAAGGCAATCCGCTTGACCGGCGGCGGCGTCAGCCGCTGCGCGCGCCCGACCGGCTTGTCCGGCTGGGTTACGACCCCAACAACGTGGCCGTGCTGCTCAAGCAGGAATTGGAGGCAGGCGGCGGCCGTCTCGGGCGTGCCCCAAAAGAGGATTCTCATGGGCGTTGGTCGTTGTGGTAAATTTGTTCGTACGAACAAATTTGGAGTGGCGCATCCGGGCGTGTTCCACTTTCTGTTTTATTATCCGTTTTCAAAAAATGCGGTGTTTTGTTTTCATGCGCTTGGTTTGCTTTTGTGGCGGCGGCGCTGCAGGCGCAGCAGCCCGGTTTGCAGCTTGGTGATCGCGGCCATGATATCCTGTGCGATCCGTTCATAGCGCTCACGCCCGCGCGGCAGGGCATGGTAGGCGGCAATCGGCAGCGACGGGCCGAAGCAGGCCACCACTTGTTTCGGGCGCGGCCAGGCGCTGTGGCGTGGAAACGCCTCGTAGGTGCCGTGCAGATAGACCGGCACGATGTCCACCTTAAGTGCATCCGCCAAGAGACCGACGCCGGCATGGGCGGCGTGCAGCGCGCCGTCGGGGGTGCGGGTTCCTTCGGGAAAGATGACGATTTGCTGCCCGCCCGCGCATAATTGCTGCAAACGCCGCAGGGTGCTGAGGTCCAGCCGCTCGCGCGAGATGGGGATGGCGCTGATGTTGATCAAAATCCAGCGCGCCAGCCGGCTGCGTTCAAACAAGGTGTTGCGCGCCAGATACCAGATGCGATGGTAAAAGGCAATCCCGATCAGGGTCGGATCCACATAGCTGGCATGATTCGCGGCCAAGACCGCGCCGCGCCCGGCAGGCGGGCAATGGCGCCGGCCGTAGACGCGGTAGCGATGGTAGAGGGTGGCATACAGGAGGCTGCCCAGCCAGCCGATAAAGTACACGAGGCGCGCAATCATGCCGTGGCACAAGGGGTCGTGTGCCGTTCGCGCGGCACGGTTATTTTTTGCAGTTTTGAAGTTATTAAGTTAAAAGCTTTCAAGTTTAGAAGTTGCAACTTAAAAAGTTTCAAGGTTCTGTGGTAACGTTGTGCTGCCGCGGCGGGCGCAGGCCTGCCGGGCGCTTAGACCGCACCGGTGGACAACAGCACGTCGACCACTTCCGGACGGGCAAACGCAACCGGCGGCCGCTCGCCGCGCTGCAGCATTTCACGCATGCGCGTGCCGCTGATGACCGCATGATGCTCGGCGCTGTGCGCGCAGGTCTTGTTGGTGGCCATGCCAATGCAGGTGCTGCAATAGAACGCGTCTTCAAACATGAGCGGCGTGATTTCCAGCTCGTGCGGGCCAAATTCCTTGAATATCTCCTGGGCCTCATACGGCCCGTAATATTCGCCAACATCGGCATGATTGCGGCCGATGATGATGTGGGTGCAGCCGTAATTCTTGCGCATCAAGGCATGCAGCACCGCCTCGCGCGGGCCGGCAAAGCGGCTGATGGTGGGGAAGACGCTCAGCAACACGCGTTCTTCCGGAAAGTAGTTGCTGATCAGCGTTTCATAGCAGGTCATC
>JAPLST010000419.1:27144-35297 GCA_026398485.1 bacterium | reverse complement strand
TTGGGGCGGTATGTGGTCGGCGACTTCGTCAATCAGCGGATGGACCAGCAGGCCGTCACAGACTTCGAGCGCGCATTTCATCAGGTATTCATGGGCGCGGTGCATCGGGTTGCGGGTGTGAAACGAGGCGATCCGGCGCCAACCGCGCTGCTCGAAGAGATGGCGGGTTTCGGCCGGCGTCAGGCGGTAATCCGCGTAGACCGTGTGCTCCGGCAGGTTCAATATCTGCACGTCGCCGCCCAGCAGCACTTCGTTGCGCGCCCGCAGCAGGCGCACGCCGGGATGCTGTGGGTCGGTCGTTTTGAACACTTTGGCGGCTTCGCGTTCCTTGTCGACCACAAACTTTTCCTGGACGGAGATGACCGCGATCGGCGTGCCGTGCGCATCCTTGAGCGTGACATGCGTATCCACATCACAATCATCGGCTTCGTCGGGCGTGACACCCAGCACAATCGGCACCGGCCACGGCAAGCCGGACGACAGGCGCATGTGCTCGATGACATGATTGTAGTCATCCCGGCACATAAATCCCTCGAGCGGGCTGAGCGCGCCGCAGGCGATCATTTCAAGGTCGGCCAGGGCGTGCGGGTCGACGGTCACACTGGGCAGGGATGCGGCTTTGGCAAGCCAGAACGCGCGTTCTTCGCCCTTGAGGACACGATTGACGAGTTCACCGCCGTGCGGTGCGATTTGGTAGTGCATAACGTTTGCTCCGTGGGTCGCTGGTTATTCGATTTCGAGACGGTAATGACAGCCGCGGCTGGTGGTGTTCCGAATCGCGGCATACATGATGATTTGGGCGGTCTGCAGCCCGTTGCGCAGGCCGATGACCTGGTCGGTCATGGCGGCCGAGCGGTAAAAGGTTTCCACTTCGGTGTGCAGCTCGCCCAGCAGGCGTTGGGCACGCCGCAACCGGCGCGCACCGCGCACCAGCCCGACATAATTCCACATGGTATGCTTGATGATCATCCAGTCCTGTTCGAGCAGGGCCGGGTCGACGTGTTCGTGCTCCTCTTTCCACGTGGCCACGCGCGGGAAATAAAAACGGCGCTGCTCGCGCACCGCGCGGGCACAGTCATCCCCGCATGCAACGCCCCACACCAGGGCTTCCAGCAGCGAGGTGCTGGCCAGGCGGTTGGCGCCGTGGACGCCGGTGCAGCTGACTTCCCCGACGGCGCGCAGGCGCGCAATCGAGGTGGCGCCCTTGGTGTCCACGACGACCCCGCCGCATTCGTAATGCGCGGCCGGCACAATCGGGATCGGCTCGCGGGTCAGGTCAATGCCGTGTTCGAGACATTTTTGATAAATGGTGGGAAAGCGCGCGCGCACCCAGGCCGGGTCTTTGTGGCTGATGTCAAGGTACATGCAGGGCGCGTGCTGCTTCAGCATTTCGCGGTGAATCGCGCGGGCGACAACGTCGCGCGGCGCCAGCGAGCCCATCGGATGATACTTCTTGGCAAAGGCGCGGCCTTTATTGTCGCGCAATTCGGCGCCCTCGCCGCGCAGCGCTTCACTGATCAGAAAATTCCCGGCGTTGGGGCGGAAAAGCGTGGTCGGATGAAACTGCACATATTCCATGTTGGCCAGGCGCGCGCCGGCGCGTTGCGCCATGGCGTAGCCGTCACCGCGGGCCGAGCTGCCGTTGGTGGTGTACAAGTAGCATTGGCCCACGCCGCCGGTGGCCAGCACGGTCTCCTTGGCCAGCACTTCAAAAATGCCGTGCGGGCGCTGGCGCAGGACATAAGCGCCGACGCATTCGGTGGGCCGGTAGGTGTCCATGGCGCTGAGCGAGTGGTGGCTGGTGCTCAGCAGGTCAATTGCGGTGCAGCGTTCAAGGATGGTGATGTTCTTGTGCTGCTGGACCGCGTGCCAGAGGGCCGCGGCAATGTGCTTGCCGGTCCAATCGGCGCAATGAATGATGCGCGGCAGATGGTGCGCACCTTCCAGCGTCAAATCGAGCGCGCCGTCGGCGCGCGTGTCAAACGGCACCTGCACGTCGCGGATCAAGATCTCCTTCACCAGGCGCGGCCCGTGGGTGGCCAGATAGCGCACGGCGGCCGGATTGCATATGCCATCGCCGGCGGCGCAGATATCGCTGGTCAAGGCGCGCACGGAATCATGGTTGCCACGGTAGATAATGCCGCCTTGGGCCAATTCCGTGGACGAGGTCTGGGTGGCTTTGCCGCGCGTGATCAGCATGACGCGACAGCCGTGGCGGGCCGCCGTCAGGGCGGTGGCACAGCCGGCAATGCCGGTGCCGATCACCAGAATATCAGTGGTCATGCCCACGCGCACAGGGCCGTGTTGGCGTTGCAAGTGTGTCTCAATTTCTGCATGACGATATTATATCGTGATTGCGCGCACCCGTCAAGTCTATATTTTGGGCTTTCCGGCGTGACAACCACAGCATCCTGCGCGGCGCAGGCGCAAAATCGGCTTTGCTTGATTTTCCTTTACAAACCCGCCCTGTTTTTGTATACTGATTGCACGCAGTCGAAAGCGGCTGCCAATGCGGTTTGCGGTTGAACAACACGATGATGGTTTTGGAATTTTAGCTTGGCCCGCATTACAAAGTGACCCAACAACAACGGTCCTCCTTTGTGCATGGCCAGCGATCTTTTTGTTTTGCTTTTATTTTTCTTTATCGTCACCATCGTGTTGTTTGCAATGCAGGGTGCGCGCCAGTGCGGCGCGCGCAATTGTGAATAACGTTTTGGGTGCCGGGAGACTGCCGTGGGGGACTGTCATGCGTTGTGGAGCCGGGTGCTGGAGGTCATTGCCACCTCAAGCACGCCCGCAATCCAATCTTTTTTTGCCGGGGTGCGGCCGGTCGGCCTTCAGCATGACCGGCTGATTGTGCGGGTGGATTCGCCGCTGGTGGCCGATTGGCTGCGCCAGCGCTATCGGGCCAGCATCGAAGCAGCCTTGCAGCAGCTTTGCCAGCGCGCGCTGCAGTTGGTGGTGGAATGCGCGCCGCATGGCGCCGTGACGCCCGTCACCCCGCCGCCAGACGAGCCACCTGCGCCGCTGAGCCCCAGCGCCCGCACTCTGCCGCCGCCGCGCCCGCCGGCCACGATCAATCCTGCGTTTCGCTTCGACACCTTTGTCATTGGTTCCTCAAATCAAATGGCGCATGCCGCCGCCTACGCCACCGCGCAGCAGCCCGGCAAAGTCTATAATCCACTCTTCATGTATGGCGGCGTCGGCCTGGGCAAAACCCATTTGATGCAGGCCATCGGGCATGCCGTGCTGCAACGCCAGCCCCGCGACGTTGTGCATTTTATCTCGTGCGAGCGCTTTACCAACCAATATATTGACGCGCTGCAAAATCATACCCTCAGCAAATTTCGTGATTTTTTCCGCGCCAATGTGGATGTGCTGCTGATCGATGACATCCAGTTTCTGTCCAACAAAGAGCGCCTGCAGGAGGAATTTTATCATACCTTCAATGATCTGCACATGCAAGGCAAGCAGATTGTCATGACCAGTGACAAGTCGCCGCAGGAATTGCAGCACATCGAGCAGCGCATGGTCAACCGCTTTGAGAGCGGCATGGTGGTCGACGTCCAATCGCCGGATTTTGAGACGCGCGTCGCCATCATCCAAAAGAAACTGGAGCAATACGGCACCCAGCTGGATCACGATGTCTGCTATTATCTGGCCAACAAGGTGCGCAATGATGTCCGCAAGATTGAAGGCGCGCTGGTGAAGTTGCTGGGCTACGCCTCGGTGCGGCACCAAGCCGTGACGCTGGACTTGGCGCGCGAATGTCTGCGCGGTTATGTGGCCGCCCAGTGCGTCACGCTGGATGCCATTCAAAAAGCAGTCTCCGATTTCTTTGACGTGCGCATCGCCGACCTGCGCTCCAGCAAACGCCCGCGCGCCATCGTCCATCCGCGCCAGATCGCCATGTATTTGTGCCGCGAATTGACCACCTCGTCACTGACAGATATCGCCCAGTCGTTCGGCGGCAAGGATCACACCACGGTCTTGTACGCCTGCCGCAAAATCGAGCAGGTCAAAGAACAGGATGAAATGATCAATCAACAATTGCACGCGCTCAAACGCCGGCTGGGCAGCAGCGAAGAACGTTGTGAACAAGTGCAATAATCATTGTGATATCTGCCGTGAAATGCCATTTGTCCACATGTCTCCACAGGCCCTGCACGGCAATCACCGCCGGTGCGCATGGCCCGCGCACGTCCGCCACCAGCAGGCTGCAAAATGTTTGTCCACACGGTCTGCGTGCATATGAATAGTGTTATATTTATAAATTTGCTATCATATACACAGTATTGATTGTGCATACTTGTAATATTCGATGAACGAGGCGTCATGAAGTTTCAATGTTCCCTGAGTGTCTTGCGTGAAGCGGTGCAAATGCTGGCGCCGGTGTGCCCGTTGCGGACGACGTTGCCGATTTTGTCCAACGTCCTGATCCGCGCCGAACAGGGCGAATTGACGCTGATGGGCACGGATCTGGATGTCTCGATGCGCACAACCATTGCCGCCGAAGTCAGCAAGACCGGCGAAACGACCGTGCCAGTGCGCTTTCTGCTGGACGCCGTGCGGCGGATGAGCGCCGAAAACATCAGCGTCAGCGTTGATGACCTGAATGTGATGACGCTGCGCGCCGGCGACAAGGTGCAATGCAGCCTGCGCGGCATGGCCCCGGTTGATTTTCCGCGCTTTCCAAAAATCGAGGCGGCCGACAGCGTCCAATTGCCCGTCAAGGAATTGAACAGCATGCTGCGCGCCACCAGCTACGCCGTCTCCCGCGATGAAACCCGCTATGTCTTGAACGGCGTCTGCTTCAATTTTGCCGAACACTTCGACGTGGTGGCGACCGATGGACGGCGTCTGGCAAAGTACACCAATGCAGGCATCAAGCGCGATGAGCCGCGCCAAATTGTGGTGCCCAGCAAGTCGATCACGCAATTGCTGCAAATGTTGACCGGCGAGGGCATGGCCGACCTGCGTTTCAGCGCCACCCAGATGGAAGTCACGGTCAATCAAACCAAGCTGGTCACGCGCCTGGTAGACGGCCATTATCCGAATTACACCCAGGTCATCCCGAAAAGCTGCCAGCATGTCATTGTGCTAAACCGCCGCGATTTCACCAACGCGCTTGGCTTGGCGTCAGTCGTCACGGAAAAGACAAAACAACCGGTCATTCGGATCACCTTGGCGCAACAACGCATGACCATCAGCGCCACCACTGCTGAAATTGGCGATGCCAAAGACATTTTGGAAGTGAAATATGCCGGTGATGACATGGAAATGGCGTTCAACCCGACATTTCTGACGGAATGCTGCCAGAGCACGGATGCCGATGAGATTATGTTCGAAGTGACCAATGCCGCCAGCCCGATTGTGCTGCGGGTGGGCGATGCCTTCCTGTGCGTGGTTATGCCGATGCGGCTCTGATGGCCGGCGGATTTCAACGCATGGACGCGGTGATCGCTGACACGCTGCAGCGGCTGCGGCCCCCCCAAGAAATACTCCTGGCGCAGCTGCAAAGCGCGTGGCCGGCGATTGTGGGCAGCGTAGTGGCGGAAAATACGCGGCCGCAGGCCCTCGAAAACAACGCGCTGGTTGTGCAGGTAAAAAACCACATCTGGCTGGCGGAATTGCGCGGCGGGCTTGAACAAGGCATCTTGCGCACCGTGCAGCAGCAGCACGCGCCGCGCATCAAGCGCATCCTCTGGCGTGTGCAGTAAAACCATTGTAAAATCATACGGTGGTAACTTATCAAATAATTAAGTTCTAAAGTTATTAACTTATTAAGTTAATAACTTATTAATAAAAAAATGTAAGTACTACATTTGCATATGTTTGTAAAAAAAAGTTTTCTTATCATTTATCGAATTTGGCAGCAGCTAATATTACAAACTTATGAACTTATGAACATATGAAGTAAGATGCACCAAGCGTTGCCACCAAAAACCGCAAACTGAAAATGAAAACTGCTGAGTACACCACGCGCTCCGCGCGATTTTTGTATGCAAAGACCCCCACGACCTTGCGTCGTGGGGAGCAGCAGCACAAACAAACCGCCGAATCTGGGGATTTTCTCCGCCTTGACATGCGCGCGCCAATCGTGTAAAATGGTACCGGTAACATTAACCCGGTGCATGCCATGCAATTTCCGCCCGATTTTCTGTTCGGCGCCGCGACCTCGGCATATCAGATTGAAGGCGCGTCGCACGCTGACGGCAAGGGTCTGTCCATTTGGGATGTCTTCGCGCATACCCCCGGCAAGACGTGGGAAGGTCAGACGGGTGACGTCGCCTGCGCGCACTATCAGCGCTTCCGCGAAGACGTTGCGCTGATGCAGCAATTGGGCCTGCGCGCCTATCGTTTTTCAATTTCATGGCCGCGCATCCTGCCGGACGGCACCGGCGCCATCAACGAAAAGGGCCTGGCATTTTATGAACGGCTGGTGGACGCGCTGCTGGCGGCCGGCATCGCGCCGTGGTTGACGCTCTATCACTGGGATTTGCCGTACGAATTGCATCTGCGCGGCGGCTGGCTGAACCCGGAAATGGCGGCCTGGTTCGGCGAGTACACGCAAGTTGTGGTCGCGCGCCTGTCGGACCGCGTGCGCAACTGGATCACGTTGAACGAACCGCAGGTGTTTGTCGGTTGCGGCTACAAGGACGGCGTGCACGCCCCGGGCCTGCGGCTGGCGCTGCCGGAAATCCTGCGCGTGACGCACAACGTGCTGCGCGCGCACGGCACCGCCACGCAAGTGATCCGGGCGCAGGCCAAGACGCCGCCGCAGGTGGGCATTGCGCCGAATGGCGCGCATTTCTATCCGGCCACCGACACGCCGGCCGACATCGCCGCCGCGCGCACCAAGTTTTGCGCTGTGGATGCGCCGGATATGTGGAACAACACCTGGTTCATGGACCCGATTTTCTTCGGCCATTATCCCGAGGATGGTCTGCGCCTGTTTGCCGACGTCATGCCGCCGGTCAGCGAGGCCGATCTGCACTGCATCCATCAGCCGCCCGACATCTACTGCTGGAACATGTATTTCGGCATGCCGGTCAGCGCCGAACCCGGCACCGGCCGCCCGCGCGTCACCCACCAGATTGGCGCGGCAGCGCAGACGTTCTTCCAATGGCCGGTCACGCCGGAGGCATTCTACTGGTGCGCGCGCTTTGCCTACGAACGCTACCAGAAGCCGATTTATGTCACCGAGAACGGCATGGCCGGTTTGGACTGGGTCCACCGCGACGGCGCCGTCCATGATCCGCAGCGCATTGATTTTCTGACCCGCTATCTGGGCGTCCTGGCACGCGCCATTGCCGACGGCGTCGATGTGCGCGGTTATTTTCAATGGTCGCTGCTTGACAATATTGAATGGGCTGAGGGCGTCAAGCAGCGCTTCGGCTTGGTCTATGTTGACTTTGCGACGCAGCAACGGGTGCTGAAAGACTCGGCCTATTGGTATCGCGATTTGATCGCCCGCACGCGCACCGGCAACATCGGAGATACAGCAGAAAAAAGTGAATGATGAACAAAACTCCTCCCCGCCGCGCCGCGTGCCTTTTTGCCCGTAGCCGCCGCACGGCGTGCGGCGTGCAGCACATCGCGCGGCACGCCGTTAAATTTTCGCGCAACACGATAATTTATGGTTACAGAGGTGCAGCCAGAGGTCGGTCCCTCTGCCCGTAGCCGCCGCATGGCGTGCGGCGTGCGGCACATCACGCGGCACGCCGTTCCGCGGCTACATCTGCGCAGAGAACCCGCGCCGGTTACGAGCGGTCTTATCACGGACTTTCTGAGTAGCCGCAGCAACATGCCGCGACAGGACAACATCGCGGCAGGACTTGACAAGCCCCCTTGAATATGCTATTATGTTACCGGTAACATAACATATAATCAGCCAATTTAGTGATCCCCAAGGAGCCTGTATGAAGAACCCGATCCGTTGTTTGCAGCAGTACGTGGTGCGTGGCATCGTGATCCTGTCTCTGGTAGCCATTGTGCGTGCCAACGAATTGCGCAATCCCGGTTTTGAAGAAGGCTTCACCAATTGGTGGTATTATGGCAACGTCCAGGTGGAAACCTGGTTTCCGCGCACCGGTAGCAGGAGCGCCGTGCTGCCCAGCTGGATTCTCAACGGCTATGGCGGCACCGGCCAG
>JAPLST010000419.1:0-27090 GCA_026398485.1 bacterium | reverse complement strand
GCACGCCCGGGTGACATCGTGACCTATAGTGTCTATGGCTATGCCGAGCAGAATTACGTTTCATTGACGACCGACACATTCCTGCAAGTGGAGTTCTGGACAAACGGCGCGAGTTCCGCCAGCCAGATGGACAAAGCCATTGTGTATGCACAATTGGATGCCAATCGCCAAGCATGGACCCTGTTGACCATGACGGCGACCAATACACTCAATAATGTCACAATGGTCAAAGGCTTGTTCGGCGGCGGTGGTTGGGCAAACGCGGGCGGCAGCATGGCGTGTCTCATGGATGATGCGGCGTTGACGCCCAGCACGCGCAATCTGCTGGGCGATCCAGCCTTTGAAAATGGCGGGGCGTGGTGGAGCTACGGTCAACTCGGCCGCGAGACTTGGGCCAGCCAATCGGGTCGCACCGGCGTGGCATTCTACGCCTGGACCGGCGGCAGTGGCGGCATTGGCCAGGACATCACGGTGGATCAAAGCAACGGACAAATTTACGAATTTTCGATTTGGGGCGCGGCGGAAACAGACTACACCTCGAGTACCGGTGAGACCTGGCTGAAAATGGAATTATGGGACGGTGCCACCTTGAAACAAACCGTGCAGAAAGACATTTATGCCGCCTTGAAGGCCAATCCCAACACCTGGCAATTATTCACCCTGACCGTCACCGACATGGTCGACACCATCACGTTGGCAAAACCGATGGTGGGCGGTGGTGCATGGAGCAACGTGGGTGGCAGTCAAGCGGCCAAATGGGACAATGCTTATTTTCGGCAGATTGGGGTGCCCGAACCGGCCGGCCTCTTCGTGCTGGGCCTGCTGCTGCTGGCGCGACGCCGGCGCGGCTGAACGCCGAATTACAGGATCATTTTGACGGAAGACCCGCACCACAACCGCGTGTGTGCGCACGCCCTTGCGGTATGCGCGGGCTTCTTGCTGGCGGCGCCGGCGCAGGCCGGCGCGCCGCTCGAACCGGCGCGCGGCGTGGTTGTTGGCATCACGCCGGATTTTAGTGTGCAGACGCCGGCCACGCTCAATGCCACGGCCGGCTTTGCCCACGCCTTTTTTACCGTCTTTACCGCCTTTCCACCGGACTATCCCGATCTGAACATAAAAGTGGCGCAGATTGCCGGCACGCGCGCCGCCCTGCACCTCACGCCCGAACCATGGGTCGATCTCACCACCATCTCCGACGCGACCATTGCGGCCTTCGCCGCCCAAATGAGCAACTATGCCTGTGGCTCGCAGGTGCCGGTGCTCGTCCGCTTTGGCCACGAAATGAACGGCGATTGGTATCCGTGGTGCGGCCAGCCGGTGCGCTACACCAACGCCTTTGCGCGGGTGGCGCGCGCCGTGCGTTGCGGCGGGCCGAACGTCGGCATGGTCTGGGCGCCCAGCAGTGGCGAGGGTTATCCGTTTGGCTATGCCGGCATGAACCTCGCCGCGTACTTGGCGACCGACAAGCCGCATGGTACAGCCGCCGATTTTGCGGCGATGGACACCAATGGCAACGGTTTTCTTGACGCCGGCGATGACGCCTTCGCGCCGTTTTATCCGGGTGACGAATTCGTGGCGTGGTGCGGCGTGACGTTGTATCACTGGTCATGGGGCGGCGTCAACACTACTCCCAGTGCAGGTGAATTCGGCAACAACCTGACCGGCAACGGCAATTGGTGGCGCAATCTGTATCAGCGTTTCGCGGCCGACAAGCACAAACCGTTGTTGGTGGCCGAGACCGGCGCGATGTATCGCGAAGGCTGGAGCGGCGCCAATAATTATGACATCAAAGCCGGCTGGATGGAGCAACTGTATCATGCCGATGCCGCGACCGCGACCGCCTGGAGTTTGCCGAACGACCTGCCCTGGCTCAAGGCGATTTCCTGGTTTGACATTCGCAAATACGAAGCGGTGGCGGAGGGCATCGTCGATTGGAGCATTTCGCGTTATGCGGACACCCGCGATGATTATCGCGGCAAGCTGCGCCAGCGGGTGGACACCCAGCGCTTTTTTCTCAATGCGAACGACCAGCATGGCAATGTCTACGGCTGGAATGGCTTTGGCGAGGGATGGCTGGCGGGCGCGCCCGGCTCGGTGGTGCTCTGCAGCACGCCGGCGTACGAAGGCTCGCACGCGCTGCGGGTGCAGTACAACGGCACGGGCACGCAAGATGCCCCGGTGGTTGCGCGCAACAACACGGCGCTGACTGATGCGCCGTGGGACGCAGCCGAGAGCGCCAGTGTCTATGCGCGGGTGCCGTCAGGCTATGCGGCGGCCACGCTCGAACTGGTTTTGCAGAGCGCGACGCAGGGCACCAACGCCTGCGGCGCGCAGACCGTCCCGGCCGATTTTTCCTGGCATCTGCTGACTTGGCCGTTGCCGCAGCCGGCCCAATTGTATGACGCATCCTTGCAGACCATGTTTCGGCTGCAGTGCGCGAGCAACGCCACGCGTGCCGTGTTGCTGGACGCGTTGCAGGTGCATGCGCCCAGCGTGCTGAATGCCGGTTTTGAACTACCCGCGGCGGACAGTGCCGCGGTGCCCGCCTACTGGAGCCGCTACAACGCCACGCGCGCAACCGATGTGGTGCACAGCGGCAGCGCGTCGTTGCGCATCAATGGCGGGGGCTGGTACAACGCCAAACAAACGCTCAATCTGGCGGGCTGGGCCGGCCAGCAAATTAATGCCGATGTGTACGTCCGCTCGCCCGGCCTCACGGGTGGCCACGGCGCGCTGCTGAAATTGCAAAAGCCCGGCACCTATGATGCCTATGCCGAAGCATGGGTGCTGACGCCAACCTCGCCGCCCAACACTTGGGTGCAGGGCACTGTCTCGGCAGTGCTGCCGGCCGATGCGGTCGGTGTGGATGTCGTGCTGATGCTGGATGGCGGCGATCCGCCGACGCAGGGCACGGTGTATTTTGACGACCTTGCGCTGAGCGTGCCGGAGCCGGTTTTCGGCCTTGCTGTTTTGTTTTTCTTACGCGTGCCGGTGCGCTGGCGGAACACTAGGGAGAGATGACATGAAGGCACGGGCATGCGCGTTGGCGATGGCTCTTTTTATGGCGCTGGACTGCGCGGCCTATTGCAATTATTTCTCAGATGGCTTCACTCGCGCCGACAATGTCGGCACGTGGTACACCATGAGCTGGCTGACGATGGATTGGGACACGGTCGGCAATCGTGCCTCGTACTGCTCGAATAACACTTGGTACGTCCGGCCCGGCGGCGGCGCATGGAATTGGAATGGCATCCGCCCGGCCGGCACGTTCTACGATGAGTGCGCCTTTGATGTGGTGGCCGGTGATGTCACGGCCCAGCTTGATCTTGGCGCATGGACGGTCTTCAATGCCACCAACGCGGCCGATGCCGACGCGCATCTCAGCATGGCCCTGCTCAACCGGCCGGTGACGGCCAACCCGTGGGACTTGCCGGCCACCGGCCTGATCCTGCGCGCGCGCCTCAATCTCGAGGCCGACCCCGCCACCAACCTGACGCTCTATCTCAGCCGCAAATATCAAGCCAATGACGACGGCGTCGTGCTGTTCACCACCAACGTGGCGCACACGCCCGGCGCGACCTTGGCACTGACTTTCGGCGTCAGCGACGCGCGCGTCAATTACCAAGGCGTGCAGCTGTTCAGCGGCGCGCACGATGTCCTGGTTGGCGACTGGCCGGATTGGTACGCCGGCTTTGTGGTGCAAAACGTGGCGCAGGCGCGCGCCAATTATTTCTTTGACAACGCCAAGGTGATTGGCGCCGGCGCGGGCTATACGCCCTATTTCGCCGATGATTTCAACCTGCCGGACAACCGCCCGGTCAGCAGTGCCGCTTGGTGCAATGTCATGGGCACGGCGGTTATCACCAATGGCGCCTGCCTGCTGACGCCCGGCGCGTGGGACTGGGCCGGCGCAAACCTGAACCCCAAGGCCGATCGCGACAACATGCTGCGGCTGAACGCGGCTGCACCGCTGCTGCATCTGGATGTGCGCCTGCGCGACCTTGTCTTCAACGTCACCAATGTGTCCGGGCCGACGCACATTCTCAAAACCGAGTGGTACCCCGAGCGCAATAACGATAATTCCTACAACTACAACGGCTTCAGCCTTTCGGTCGAAACTTTGTTGACCCTGCTGGACGACGCCACCACCAACGTCAGCATTCAGGCCTTCATGTACGATCGCGTGGCCAGTCGCATCGAATTGTTTGCCAGCAATGACATCGCCTTTGTGCCGCATGCGCTGCTGGCCTTCGAGCTTGATCAAACAAATCTCACGGCATGGTATAATAGCAGTATGGTTGGTTCCACGGTGCATGATCCGCCGCTTGCGGCGCGCTATCCGCAGGGCATTTTCCCCGCAGTACGCGTTGAAAACTATGGCGCGGGCCGCGGCGCCGTGCTGCTGGATGACGTGCTGATCGAAGAGGTGCCGGAACCGCTGGCGGCCGGCGCATTGCTGTTCGGCGCGGGCATGTTCACTACCGCATGGCGGCGCGCGCACCGCACCCAACCATGATGGTCGGCCGCGCTCGGCGGCTGATGTTGTTTGTCATCCTTGCGGGAGTTGGCAGTATGACGGTCGTTGCCCAATTGTCGCCGCTGCGCACGCGCGGCACGCAGATCATCAATGCCACCGGCGCGGTCGTGCAATTGCGCGGCGTGAATCTGGGCTCGTGGCTGCTGAATGAATTGTGGATGACCGAGATGCAGCCGCAGGGCGAGCAAATGTCCTGCGAAATGCACGTACGCCAAGTCCTGACCCAGCGCTTTGGTGCGCGCCGCACCGAGCAGGCACTGCAGATCTATCGCCAACATTATATTATGCCGGCGGACTTTGACCTGATTGCGCGTCTGGGCATGAACTGCATCCGCCTGCCGATCTACTACGAGCTGCTGGAGCGCGATGCGCGTCCGGGCGTCTATCGTGCCGATGGCTGGCGCGTGCTGGATGAAACCGTCTCAAATTGCGCCGCACGCGGGCTCTACTGCATCCTCGACCTGCACGGCGCACCGGGCGGGCAGAGCGGCGACCACACCACCGGCCAGACCGGCCGCAACAAGCTCTTTTTCGACAAGCGTTTTCAGGATCGCACCGTCGCGCTCTGGAAGGCCATTGCCACGCGCTATGCCGGCAATCCTGTCGTCGCCGGCTATGACTTGCTCAATGAGCCGTGGGGCGCGCCCACACCCGCAGCACTCATTGATTTGTATGATCGCATCTACCGCGCCATTCGCACCGTCGATCAGCAGCACATTGTTTTTCTCGAAGACCGCGGGCCGGGCACGTCCATGGAGGAATTACCGCGCCCGCGCCGCCAGGGCTGGCGCTTCATCGTCTATCAATTTCATCCGTACCTGTTTGGCAACAGCGAAGTCGCCGCGCATTGCGCCTTTGTGGACGAGCGCGTCCGCACCTATGAAGCCTTTGCCACCGCGCATGACGCGCCGGTGCTGGTCGGCGAATTTCATCCGCAAGGCGGCACCGAGAGCTGGCGGTATTATCTCACGACGTTTAACACGCGCGGCCTGAGCTGGACGGTGTGGACGTACAAGTGCAGCAGTCGCATGGGCGACTGGGGCATTGTGCGTACGAGTGTCGCGCCGAATGTGCAGACGGGGAGCTACGAGCAGATCTGCGCCGATTTTGCGCGCTATGCCACGCTGCACGGCCAGATTGACGCGGCCCACACCAGCATCATCACGCGCTGCAATCTGGCGCCCACCGGCACCACGACAAACGACACAAAACGTCGTGTGACAATCGACCCGCAATGACGATTGGCGCACAGGTGGCCGCCGCTGCTGCTGTAGACGCGGCATCCTGCCGCGTTCTCAACTTGATTTGTTTTCTGGCCTTGAGCTGTCTGGCTGCGCCGGCCGCGCCGTTGCGTCTGCACACCGACGGCATGCGCATCGTGGACGCGACCGGCGGCGTGGTCGCCTTGCGCGGCGTGAACCTGGGCGCGTGGCTGCTCAACGAAATCTGGATGACGCGCACGGACGGCGTGAATGACGACGCCGGCATGCGCGCAACGCTGGCAACGCGCTTCGGCACCGCCGGTTGCGCCACGCTGCTGAACGTCTATCAACAGAACTATATCACCAGTGCGGATTTTGACCGCATCGCCGCGCTCGGCTTCAATTGTGTACGCCTGCCGTTTTTTTATCGCATTCTGGAAGACGACAGCGCGCCGGGCGTGTATCTGTCGAGCGGCTGGGCCGTGCTGGACTGGGCAATCTCAAACTGTGTGGCGCGCGGCATGTATTGCATGCTCGATCTGCACGGCGCGCCCGGCGCGCAAAGCGTGGATCACACGACCGGTCAGGCAAACGTCAATCAATTGTATAGTAACACGAACTATCAGCAACGCACTATCGCACTGTGGCAGGCCATTGCCGCGCGCTATGCGGCCGAGCCGGGTCTTGCTGCCTGCGACCTGCTCAACGAGCCGTGGGGTGACTTCAAAGCATCACCAGCCGTGCCGCCCAGTCTGACGGTGTGGACCGGCTTGTACGGCCGGATCATTGCCGGCATTCGCAGTGTGGATCCGACCCGCATCGTTGTGCTGCAAGATCGCGGCCCGTCGTGCGCAATGACGGACATGCCCGCGCCCGCCGCGCTGGGCTGGAGCAATGTCGTGTATGAATTTCATCCGTATGATTTCAGCACCAGCGATTTCGCCGGGCAGCGCAGCTTTCTTGACGACCGCATGCGCCAATTCGCGACGTTCCAGCGTGTGCGCGGCGTGCCGTGGTGCATCGGCGAATTTCACCCGCAAGGCGGCTGGCAGAGCTGGGCTTATTTTCTGCGCCACTTCAACGGCGCGGGCTGGTCGTGGATGCCGTGGGCGTACAAGTGTCATGGCGACATGGGCGACTGGGGTCTGCGCCGCACCGCGTCGAACTGCAATTTGCAAAGCGACAGTTTCACCACGATCAGCAATTATTTTGCCAGCCTGCGCGAGAGCTGGAGCGACCCGCGCCAAGAGTATCTCATGGCGGTGCAGACGCCCGGGCCATCTGATCCCGGCGCGCCGCGCTGCGCGTGGTATCGCAATCCGTTCGACGGGCCGGATGGCCGCGCGCTCGACAGTTATGGCCAGCTCATGATGACGCTGGATGGCGGGGCCGGCGTGTTCGCCGGCCGGCGTGCGCGCATCACGCCTGCGGACGCCGATTGGGGGCTGGTCTTCTGCAAGGCGTTGGCCAGCAATTATGACGATGCGTGGTTCACAATTCAGGATGCCACTGGCATCGTCGTTTCACTGGACTTGTGTGCGTTGCGCGTTGCCCGCACCAATGCCGCCGATTACGAAGCCGAGATCAAACTCGGCCTGTTCCGCGAAGCGCTTGTCGGCAACCCCTACACGGCCGACGCGCAAGGCATCATGGTGCTGGCCGACTACAATGTGGATAACAACCGCTTGCGCCTGCATTTGCACGCCAAGAGCGGTGGCAGCGGCAACAACGGCACATCGCTGTCCGGCGACCAGTTGCGCACGTTTGTGCCCGGCGCGCCGCTGCAACTGCACATCACGGCCGGCAATGTGGCGCTCAGCTACAACGGCTATCCCGTCTGGAGCGGCGCGCACGGCCTCAATCTGCACACTTGGCTGAACGGCGGCGTGGCGGTGGCGACGGTCAGTCATTATGGCGCGCAGCGTCTGGCGTTTGCGGAGTTGGATAATTTCACGGTGACGCGTGCGGATGCCAGCGGCAACACCAATTTTGCCGACGCATTCATCTATCCCGAGAACCTGCCGCTCAATGCGTTGGCGGAAGCGTGGTCGCTCATGCCCGGCACGACGGCAGCGGCGTATGTCACCGGCGGCACTGCCTTGCTGCAACCGCCCGACAGCGATTGGGCCCATGTCTGGCTGACGGCGCAGGCCGATGCGCAAAACCCGGCGCGCCTGCCGCTGGCCGGCCACGAGCTGACCCTTGTACTCGATCTGGCCGGTTTTTCCGTGACGCACACGGCCGCCGGTGCGGATGTGCAACTGCTCGCGACGCTGATGCCTGGATATTTCAGCGGCGCGGCGTGGGATCTCAACACGACGGGCTTGGTCGTCGAAGTGCGCTATGATGCCGATGCTGTCAACAAACTCGCGCTCAATCTCTATCGCCATGAGCAAGCCTACGCCAACGGCACAACGTTGTTTGCGACCAACGGGCTGGTGTTCATTCCCGGTGCCGAGTGCCGTATAATCTATGCGCCCGACACGGTGCGCATCCAATATCACACCACGGTATTGTACGAAGGCCCGCACGGGGTGGATGTCGCGGCGGCATATCCGGCTGGCGCGCAGGTGCATTTGGCCGCACAAAATCTCGGTACGGCGCGCGGCGCGGTGCGCCTGGACAGTGTGCAGGCAAGTGCGGTTCCGATACCCGAACCGGTTGGGCTTTTCCTGGTCGTGCTGTGCGCCGCGTGCGGGCGGCGCCCAGATAGCAGGGTCAGGCGTGAACACTTGACACTTATGAATTGACAAACGTGGCGCGGTGTGATAGAATAAAGGCATGGCAAGACCGCTGCGCATAGAAGGAGCTGGTCTGTGGCATCACGTCATGTGTCGCGGGAATGGAGGGCAGCGTGTTTTCACAGCCGCCAGGGACTACGAGAGTTTTCTCGCACGGCTCGGAACAGTAGCCATGATCTTTCATGTGGAAATTCATGCGTATGCGCTGATGAGTAACCATGTGCATTTGTTTGTGCGAACACGCGAGGCGAACCTTGGCCGTTTTATGCAACGGCTTTTGACAGGCTACACACAGTGGTTCAACGTCAGGCATGAGACCTACGGGCATCTGTTCCAAGGGCGGTACAAGGCGTTGCTGGTAGAGAGCAGCGCATATGGTGCCGCAGTGAGCCGCTACATCCACTTGAATCCCGTCCGCGTGGCGGAGGGCACGGGCAAAACCGTGGCAGAACGACAGGCGCAGCTGCGTGACTACCGCTGGAGCAGCTATCAGGCGATGATAGGATTAGCCCGCAGGGAGGAATGGCTTGCAACCGAGGACACCCTGCGGAGATTTGGAACGGATGTGCGGGAACGCGAGCGCGGCTATGCAACCTTTGTTGAGGAAGGATTGTTGCAGGAGATTAGCGATCCCGCCGAGGAGGCAAAGGCGCAAAGCATTCTTGGGCGGGACCGGTTCGTAGATAGGATACGGCGGATCGTGAAGAAACGCCGGCTGGGAGACCGCGAATGTGCAACGACGCAACGGCAACTGCTGTCGGAACGGCTTGCCAAGGTAGTGGATCGCGTGGCACGTGCCTATGGTGTCGCGGCGCAGGAATTGATGAGACGGACAATGGGACCGCATGGCAACGAAGCGCGGCAAGTGGCGATGTGGTTGGCGCGAGAACGTTGTGGCGGTGTGGTGACGACACGAGAGATTGGGCAGGAGATGGGGAGCGTGAGTGGTTCGGCCATTGGCGCGGCACACCGCCGGATAGCGTGCCGGATGAGCCGCGACAAGCGGCTAAAAAGAACAATAGCGAGGCTGGTATGAGTGTCAAGTGTTCACGCCTGACCCCATACCTCACGCCTGACCCCATACCTCATTGGCCAATTAGAGAGGCCATCTATGATGAACAAGACGATCAACAGCGGACGATTTTTTCGGGGTCAGGGCGTGCATCAACGGAAGGTCTGGTGGGCAAAGTGATGCCAGTGCTCAAGCGCTTTATTCCGTTGTTCTTATCGATGTTGGTGCCTGGTTTGGGTCTGGTCCTTGTGGGCAGAGTCCGACGCTTTTTCTGCTGGCTCGCTGTTTCAGCGATCCTGCAGGCCGCACTGCTGTGGTTCCTTCACGTATCTGCCACATGCTTCGCCATCACCATCATGGCGGGGACGGCGATGGACCTAATCATGTTAGTGGATTCCTGGCGAGTACCCAGCAAGCCATCAGGAAAGGCATTGATTTTGATCATTCTCGCGGTGATTGGCTTTGGCGGTTTCTTTTGGGCTGCAGATGCCATGTTTTGGGGAAGCAGGATGGCGTTTGTCAGAATTGCAGGGCACGCAATGGAACCCACCTTATCTTCACAGCGCGGCTGGTTGCGCAGAGATCTGGCGTTGGTGGACTATGATGCCTATCGTGATGCTGCTCCTCAGCGCGGCGACATTGTTGTTTTCTCTCCGCATCGCTACGCGGTGCTAGCCCATGAGAGCCTGGCATGCAAGCGAGTTGCCGGGTTGCCCCGCGAGTCCATAAGCATGCAACCCCCATGCGTGTACGTTAATGAAATACCTTTGACAGACCCTTTGATCTTTGCCACCATGGCACAGCGTCAACGGGGGTACTCCGGATATGCTCTTGCACCAACGAACATGGGTCTTCCTGTAGTTCTGGGCCAGACCTCGGACATGTACCAGACCAGCGCGTCCGGTTTTTTTCTCTTGGGTGATGATCCTAACTATAGTATTGACTCCAGATACTATGGCGAGGTGCACAGGACGGACATCCTCGGAAAGGTCACGGGCATTGTCTGGCCTCCCGCTCGCGTCCGTGATCTTGGGACAGAGTGAGGCCCAGAGTAGGGTCATGCATTGACAGTTGGTTTTGCTGAAAAACAACCTTTATTTGAGAGCGTGGTGTGAAGCGCCGTGGCGCGTGCAGAACGGGCGCGTGGCGTGAAAAGACTAAAATGCGCCGCACAGGCCTTATACTAAAGAGTGCGCTTACTTGATTGCATCCCAATTGTGGCCGCGGGCGCTGACCGCGGCTGCAGAAGCCGCCCTCACCGCGGGCAGCTACAAGGATGCTGCAAAATAGAAAGCGCACTCATTAGTACTTACGCGGCGGCGGCGGATAGGGTGCGCCGTTCAGCATCTGCAACGCAAACGAACCATCCGGTTTTTCACGCGCCATCCACATTGTGGCGTTGCGCAAGAAGACGCCATGCCAGTGCGGATTGCGCGTGAGTTGCCGGATCAGCGTGAGCCCCGCATTGCCGTGGCCCACCAGCAAGACGGTGTAGTCGTTTGTCCCGCCACGCGCCCGCAGCAATTTTTCAACGCGCTGCGCCAGCGCAACCACGGCGGTCAGATTGGTGGCTTTGAGTTCACGATTGCCGGTTCCGTCGGCGCGCACACGAAAATAGCGCGCCTCTTCCGGCGTCATTTTTACGGTGCCGGTGCTGAACAACGAGGCATTTGAGGCGGGTTTCTTCGGCGCGCCATGGGGCGGCGAAAAGCTGGCCGTCTCCGTCAATTCGGGCCAGATCTCGGCGGTGCGCTTGGTCCTTTTCAGATAAGGCAAAATTGTGTGGCGGGTGCGCCAGAGCGGGCTGACCGCGATGAAATCAATTTTATACGAAAGCAAATTTGTGCTCAGCGCATTCACCTGCGCCAGGCCCGTCGGCGTGAACACATTCGGATTGCCAACCCAGGCCGGCCACGCATTGGTGGGCACGCGGCGGTGCACGAAGTCGGCCGTCGCATTATGTCCGCCCTCGGCGTGGCGTAAATAATAGACCGTCAGTGCTGCGTGCGCCGTCAGCGCGCCGCCCAGCCATAATGCCAGCACAACATGGTGAAGAAATCGTTTCATGAGAGCATTTGGTTGCTGCTCAATCTTATTCACCGACGATCCCGCCGCGGCGGGATCGTGGGGGTCTCCAGAATGAGACAGATACTATTCCGACCACGTTTACTGAGCAGCCCGAACACGACGACCAGCATGGCCGCGCCGGCAGGCTCCGGTATGGTGTAGCGGAACGATTCAACGATGACTTCCGCCGGCAAGCCGTTGGCGGGCGCCGTCCCGGTGTTGATCCAGAGGTTGAAGCGAAACTCGCCGCCGCCGGCCGGCGGCACGTCCGCGCCGGTATACGTCCAGGTCGCGATCTGATCTGCGACCGGGCCGGGGATCTGCGCATGGCGGCCGTGCAGACTTTGATAGTAGACTGCGGCGGGGCCCCAGATGAAGCCGTGGGTGCTGACCGTGTCCGCACTCAGATTCATGTTATAGCGATAGAGATTGCCGGGTGTGTCCCAGGGCTGGACGACGAATTGCGCATTGCTATTGACGGTCTGGCCCCAACGCGAGACCTCGATGTCAATCTCGCGATAGTGAAACTGCGGCGCGGCGGTGTCCCAGGTGAAAAAGCCGAAGGTCACATTCTGATCGAGCAAGTCCACCCGGCCGGTGACGGTCATCAAGTACATGCCATAGTCTGGCACAAATGCGGAGATAACCTCGGTGCAGCGCCAGGCGCCATCGCGATAGACGACGCGCAGATGCAAGCGGCCGGCGTCGTCGACAAAGACATCATTGGTGTTCGCCGAAAAATAATTGGGACCGGGGCCGACCGGCACCTCGGCGGCCTTGACCGTCCACGGGACGCCGGCAAACATAAGCTGGCGCGGCAGTCGATTGGTGATCATTGACGCGAGCGCGGCCGCATACAATTCGTCCGGAAGAGTCGCCGCGCCGGCCAGCTGGGGTGGCGTGTAGGTGTTGGTGACAAGGAAGGCGGCGTAGGCATTGGCGCTGATGTCATCGCCGCCCGTGTTGACATTGCAGTACCAGATGCCGTTGGAGAGGATCGAGGTCAAAGGATGCCCAAAGGTCGGCTTGTTCCACCAGCCCTCGGTGTGCAGATACACGGCGACGCGAAAAGCAGCGGGTTCAACCCCGGTCACGAGGCCCGTCAAATAGCCGGCGGTGCCCCACGCCGGCAGGTCGGTGATGCGCAAGGTTGGTTGCGCCTGCAAGCCCGTACAACAGACCAGCAGGAGCAGCGGCACACGGCAATGGCGGAGTAAGAGTGAGGTTGTCATATGACTATTATAGCACGTTGGACAATACCACGATGATTGGATCCGCAGTGCCTTGCGCTTTGCCCTGGATTATGCTATGCTCACTCCAGCATGGCAGCACACCACGCCCTTTAGTGAATAAAAAGCGGCGGTAGTTTCGACTATACTAGTGAACGCAACGACAGTGGGTCGTTCGTTTGCAGGTAACAGTCTTCATGAACACGGTGATTTGAAAAATGCCGCCGGATGATGCAGCAACTCTTCGCGACCAAGTGCTGGCTTGGTTCGACGCCTACAAGGACTCCTTGTATCGCTACTTGCGTACCCTGCTTTATAATCCGGCGGACATTGATGATGTCATCCAGACGACGTTTCTGGCGCTGCTGGAGAAGGGCACGGCGCTACGCCACATCCACCATCCCAAGACCTACATTTATCGCGTTGCGCGCTTCAAGGCCATTGACCTACTGCGCCACTACAGCCACGCCGCCGTTTCGCTTGAGGGCTTGCTGGTCGAGCCGGCCCACGAAGTCATGCCGCAACGGATTCTTGCCGAACATGTCAATTGGGCGCTGGCACAACTCACGCCGCTCGCGCGCGAAACGGTCGTGCTCAAAGTGTGCGACAAGTTGACCTTCAGGGAAGTCGCCCAGGTGACCGGCTGCCTGCTGCCCACGGCGGCGACCCGCTACATGCGTGCCATTCACAAGCTGCGCACGTTGCTCGAGGAATGCCATGAAAACAAGTGATATTGCACAGCGCATCGGCCGATTTTCCTCTGCACCGCTCGAACCGGGCCGGGCTGCACGCATTCGCGCGGCAATCCTCAAGGCGCCGCTGCCGTTGCCAGCCGTGCGTGTGCCGCGCGTTCGCAGCACTGGCACGCTTGTGATTGCCAGCACCCTTGCGCTTGTCACGGGCGTGGGCGTCTGGCTTGCGGTGCGCGAGCCGGCTGCACCGCAGTCATGCGTTCCCGCGGCCGTGCCGCCGGTGGCAAGCACCACGATCACAGCCTCTGCTTCTGATACGGCCGGCGCCGACGCAAGCATAGCCGCACCGGCATACGCCGTGCGCGGCGTGGTATGCATGCCGAACGGCGACTCGCCCGGCAATGTGCCACTCTGGGTCGAGGAAGTGACCGGTGCGCGTCCAAACAATTTTGTCCTCGAATTGAATACGCCGACCTATGCGGTTGCCGGCACTTTCACCCGCACCGATGCCGCCGGGCGGTTTACTATTGCAACGCTTGCCAGCACCAATCATTTTGTGGTAAAGGCGGTGCCGCGCGCGTATCCGCCCGCCATCTCGGCGGTGCTTGATGCCCGTATGCTTACCGCGGACAATGTGACTATCACGGTCAGCGACTTCGGCGGGCGTATAACCGGCAACCTTACCGGCCCGGCTGGTGAAGCCGTCACCAATGTAAGTCTCGCTTACTACCTTGATAAAACGCATGTGGTGAAGCAAGATGAGGAAATCTGGCTTGCGGTGGACGTGACGCCGGATGGCCAGTATATCTCACAAGTGCTGCGGCCCGGCTGGTACCAGCTCATGTATCGCCCTGACAATCTTACTGCAAATAGTTGCCAAGTGCTGGTGAGGAATGGCGCCCTTGAGGTGGTCAATATGCAGTTCAAGCAAACGGACAATATTAATGGCGAGGTGCGTGATGTGACGACGGGCAAGGTCGTGCCCGGCGTGCGGGTGCAGGACGGCCAGGAGACGCTGGGCGTGCGCACAGCGAATGCACCTTTTCACATCCTGCGTATGGCACGCTACAATGCGGCTTCCGCTCGTATGAAACGACCACCGAGCGCTTCATTGTATGGCTTAGCCCGCGTACTGAAGTAGCGGTGACGGTGTTGAAATACGATGGCACGCCCGCGACCAATGTGGTGGTCATTGTTGAAATGTGCACAGACGACAAAGCCAACCTGGAAAACGCGCTGGGGACAGGCCCCTTGTACTATAATCCATACTATTTTGTCCGCCTTGCGTGTGATCGGCAAGGGTACGCATTGGTGACCAACGTGCCCGCGCTCTACTTTCCAATGCGTGCAAAAATCATGGCGGCGGGCTCGATGTTTGAGATAATCGGTGAAAGCCCGCTTTTCACGGTGCGGCCGGGCGCGCGCACTGACATGGTGATCACGTTGCCGCCCTCTGCACCGCTTTTCGTCCGTTTTGCCACAGCCATCGATCTGGATCTTGTATCCGTGCGCTGCGGCAATATTGCGCGCGATGATTTTGTGCCGGACAATGGTGCGCTGGTCTGCCAATATGCCCCGACCGGCGTGTGCAGCATGAGCGTGTCCGGCGTTGGCGTGGCGACCACCGTCACGAATTTGCTGCTCCGCGCCGGCCAGCAGACAGATTTGTTGGTTGCCACAGATGCCGCCCAATGCGGTGTCATTCAAGGCACAGTATGTGATCGGATGCACACGCCCGTGCCGTGCTTTGTGTCGGCATGCATCACCGGCAGTACGACCACCGTTGCCACGGACGAGGCGGGCGATAAATGCGGCCAAACGCGCACCCGCCCGTTTCTCCTCACCGGCCTTGATCCGCAGGCGCGCTACGACGTGAAGATAAATCTCCTCACCACCAATCTGATCGTGCGCGATGTCGCCCCGAATGGCCCGCCGCTGGAAGTCATGGTCAATGGCTACCGCGTTACAGCCAACCTTATCTCGCGCAATGGCGAGATTGCGTGTGCACAAGTGGATCTTTACAATGTAGGGTTCGGCACACGGTATGAAGGTGAGTTCACCATTTTTCCGGTCACACCCGGCACATATCAACTAGTGCTTGAATGCGATCGGATCGGGCAGCATGAGAATCCACCGCGTATGTCACGCGCAGTGACCGTTGTTGACCGCGATGTTGATCTGGGTGATATCATTGTTGACGATCCGGGCGTGACGGTGTGCGGCAAACTCGTGGATGCCGGCGGCAATCCGGTGGCGGGATGTGTGGTGACCTTGCATGCGCGGCCGGCAAGTGCCGTGAACTATTTTGGTTACGTCGCGAATGCCAAGACCGGGGACGACGGCGCATTCCAGTTCACCGGCGTTGTGCGTGGCGAGGCGCTGACACTCGGCGTCAACAGTCTAACGCAGTGCTTCACTAAAACTATTGGTGTGCTCAGCGCCGACACGGATCTCGGCACCCTTCGCGTCATACAGCAACCATGATTCACAGGGCATGTTCGGAACTGCCGCAGCAATCCGGCGACTAATGCAAAGAAACTGCCGCGGCATGCACGCCGTGCGGCGTGGTCAACCTTTCATGCCGGTCGTGGCAATGCCCTGAATGAACTGTTTCTGGGTGAAGAAGAATAAGACCAGAATCGGCAAGAGCATCAGTGTGGATGCGGCCATCAGCAAGTGCCACTCCGTCCCGCCGCTTTGACTTTGGAAGAACTGCAGGCCGAGTGCCAGCGTGAATTTGCTTTGGTCATTGAGATACAGCAGCGGGCCCATAAAATCGTTCCAGGTGCCCATGAATTGAAAGAGGGCGACAACCGCCAGCGCCGGCTTGCTCAGCGGCACGATCACGCGCCAGAAAATCTGCCATTCGCTGCAGCCGTCAATGCGCGCGGCGTCGGTCAAGTCCTGCGGGATCGTCATATAAAATTGGCGCAGCAGGAAGATGTTGAAGGCGCCGCCGAAAAACGCCGGCAGCCACAATGGGTACCATGTGCCGACCAAATGCATGGATTTGAAGACGCCGTAGAGCGCGATCATCGTGACCGGGAATGGCACCATCATGGTGGCCAGCGTCAACGCAAAATAAAAATCGCGGCCGGGCCATTCGACGCGCGCAAAGCCATAGGCGATCAGGCTGTTCGACAAGGTCGTGCCGACGACGCACAGCAGGCACAAAATCAGGGTGTTGAGCGTGTAGCGCGCAAACGGGATGACGCGCATGGCGGCGAGAAAATTGCGCCAAGCCAGCTCGGTGCGCGTCTCCAGCAGGGCGGGCGCGACATAATCCCAGCGGCGTTGGGCGGCCATGCTGGTCTGGTCGACGTCTTCAAGCACATGCACAAAGCCGGGCGGCACCGTTTTGATCAGTTGGGCGGCGACGAGGTTGGTGACAATTGCGCCGCGCAAGGTGCGGATGATGCGCACGCGGCCGGCGTGGAAATCGGCGTCCGGCACGAACAAGCGATTGTCTGCCGTGGCGACAATCACGCCGGCGACAGCGTTTGTGCCGCGCGGCACAACGCGCATGCGTACCCCGTCCAGCGGCGCGTAATAGGCCTTGGGAATCCAGGTGGGCGGCATGCGCATGGCCTGGTCCACTGGTTTCAACGCGGTGGAGAACATCCACAGCAAGGGGAACAGGAAAATGCCGGCCAGCGGCACGAGCACAAACTGCCAGATCCAAGTGGTGCGGGTGGTCATACGCCGCCGTAGTGGACGTGCTTGCGCATGACGCGCGTCGCCAGATAGGTGCAGGCCAGAATAATCAGGAAGAGAATGACGGCTTGGGCACTGGCATAGCCCATGCGCAGATCCTCAAAGGCCGTCTGGAAAATATACATAGCGTAAAAGAGGGTGGCGCGCTGCGGCCCGCCGCCGGTCATGATGTAGGGCACGGCGAAGACTTGAAAGGTGCCGATAATGCCCATGATGACATTGAAATAAATCACGGGCGAGAGCATCGGCAGGGTGACATGGATGGTTTTCTGCCAGCGTGAGGCACCGTCAATCTCGGCGGCTTCATAGAGTGAGACGGGAATGTCTTGCAAACCGGCCAGAAAAATGACGATGGCATTGCCGCAGCCCCACATGCCCATCAGCACCAGGGCCGGCTTGGCCCAATGCGGATCGAGCAACCAGCCGGGCGCCTCGAAGGGCAGGTGCAGCAGGCGCAGCACGCCGTTGAGGCCATAGTTCAAAATGCCGTAGCTGCCATTGAAAATCCACATCCACAGCATGGCCAAGGTGACCATCGGCACCAGCGAGGGAATGAAAAAAATCGTGCGATAGACCACCATGCCGTGCGACTTGGTGTTGAGCAGCATGGCGAGCGCGACGGCGACGACAATGCCGAGCGGAATGGCGGCGAGCGCGAAGATGCCGGTGTTCCAGATGGTTTTCCAGAAGACTTCATCGCGGAGCAGTTCGCGGTAATTGTCGAACCCGATCCAGACGGCGGTGCGAAACACAGAATAGTCGCAAAAGCTGTGATAGAGCGAGGCCAGCACCGGATAGAGCACGAACGCCAGCAGGCCGATCGACCATGGCGCGGTGAAGAGCAGGCCGATGCGCAGCGCGCGGCGGGTGCGGCGGGTCATGGCGTCTCCACCAGGATGTCGACGCCGCGGCGGGCGCGCTGGGCCAGCATGCGGTCAAGTGCGCGCTGGCCGCGGGATTGGAGGATGGCGACGGCATCGTCGGGCGCGAGCTGCAGCAGGCGCACTCCATCAATCACGACATTCACTTCGCGCGCAATTTCGTCATGAATGCTGAACGCCGGCGTGGTGAACGCGCGCGGACTAAACGAGGTTTCGTAAAACAGCGGCAGGTAGGGATGCGGATGCGTTGCGAAAAAGTTGGCGCTGACCTGTGCCAGCGGCGAGGCCTTCAGCTGTCCGCGGCAGAGCAACTCCATGTTGGTCTGTTGCTGCACAAATTGAATGAAGGCAAAGGCGGCGTCGGGATGGCGCGCGCCGCGCGGAATGACCAGCACATCGGCTTCGGTGTAGACGACCGGCGGGTTGATCCCGTCCAAGGCGGGGAACGGCGCGGCGCCCCAGTCGAGGCCCGGCGCGTATTTTTCAATGTAATTGTACATCCAGACGCCCTGCAATTCCATGGCGACCTTGCCGGCCAGAAAGGCGTTTTGGGGCGAGGCGAAATTGCCGAAGCCGGCGCTGAACTGTTGGACGGCCTTGACGCCACAGCGGCGCGAATAGTCGGCAATCCAGGCGAACATGGCGCGGCCGGCCGGCGTGGCAAACGTGACTTTGTTGGTTTCGTCCCAGATCGCGCCGCCAAAATAGTAAATCCAGGCATAGTTGTACCAGCCCGGCTCGGTCGGCAAAAACCCAAGCTGGACAATATTGCTGGCCGCGTCATAGACCGTCAGTTTTTTGGCATAAGCGTCCAGTTCGGCGATGGTGCGCGGCGGGCGTTCGGGATCGAGCCCGGCGCGGCGAAAGAGTTCTTTGTTGTAAATCAAGGCGGTTGAGCCGGGGGTCGAGGGCAGCGCCCAAGTATGTCCGCGATACTGGCACATGCGCCAATACACCGGGACATACGTGCCGGCGCGGATATCGGCGCGGCGCAGGTAGTTGTCCAGCGGCGTCAGCGCGCCATGCTCGGCATAGCTGGGCAGGGACGACGACCAGATGCCGGCGAGATCGGGCGGGTCGCCGCCGGCAGTGGCGGTCAGCAGCTTGCGGCCGATGCCGCTGATCGACATGAATTCGACCACAATGCCGGTCTGCGCCGTGTTAAAGCGCTCAATCACGGCGCGCATGGCATCCGCCTCGAAGCCGGCCCATTTCTCCCAATAGGTAATATGCACGCGACCGTCGGCCGGCCCGCGCGTGCAGGCACAGGAGAGGAGGGCAAGAAGGGCGAGGAGCGGGAGGCGCATTACAATTTACAATTCAGGGTTCAGGGGATGCGAATATCCAATATCCAACAAGGAATGTCCAATGATGAAGTTCTACGCAGATATTTCGCACTTGGATATTGAGTGTTCGATATTGGATATTCATCAGGGTTCACGGTTTACAATTTACGATGAACGATGAACATGCTGGGCGCGCTAGGCACTTTTCGGGCCGGCGACGGAGGCGCGCGCAACCAAGGTGACTGGCAGCAGCACGCGCACGATGCGCGGATCGCCACTCAAACGCTTTAGCAGATATTCACTGGCAACCGTGACGATCTGGTCCAGTGGCTGGGCAATCGTGGTCAGCGGCGGGTCGGCCAGCGCGGTGGCGGAAATGTTGTCAAAGCCCACCAGCGAGACATCGGCGGGGCAGCGCAGGTTGAGGTCGCGCATGGCGTGCAAGGCGCCGAGTGCCAGCTCGTCGTTGGCACAAAACAAGGCGGTCGGGCGGGGCGTGCGGCGCAGCAGGCGCAGGGCAATCTGATAGCCCTCTTTCTTGCCAAACACGCTGTGAAGACATTCTGTCGCGGAGAGAACACAGCCTGCCTCGCGCAAGCGTTCGCGTGCACCGAGTACACGTTGCTGGGCGTCATAATTGTCACGCGGGCCGGCCAGCAAGGCAATGGCGCGGTGGCCAGCAGCCAGCAGATGGTCAACCGCCAGACGGCCGCCGGCCTGGTTGTCGGCATCCACCGTGGTGACGGATGGTTCGACATAGCTGTTGAGCATGACGACCGGTGGCGCTGGTTCGCCGGCATCAATTTCAAAATGGTCGCTGAGCGAAACGCCGGCGACCAGCAGGCCATCCACGCCCAATTGGCGGATCAGAAAACTGAAGCGCTGGCGGCTCTCGCCGCTGCGCAGCATATGCACTTTCACGTCAAGGTTCTTGGCCGACAGGGCTGCCACGGCGCCGATGACGATATGCGCATAATATTCGCTTTCGGCAAAATAAGCGTGGGCACTGGCGGGAATGACCAGCGCAATCGTGTCCGAGCCGCCGCGGCTGAGCGCGCGCGCGCTACGGTTGGGCTGATAGCCGAGTGCATCCGCCGCGTGCTGGATACGGGCGCAGACGCTGGCGCTGATGCGGTTGCGCGTGTGTGCGCTCAAGGCGCGCGAAACGGTCGAGATCGAGACGCGCGCTTTACGGGCGACGTCGCGCAAGGTGGTCATCTTGGAAGCAGGGGCATTCATGGGTCTGTTGTTGCAAACGGTTGCGTAACTGTTTGCACACTATAGCAGAATTTGGAAAAAAAGTAAAGCAGTCTTGACCACTAAACTTTCGCTATAAGGTTTAGGATTCTAACGCCGGTAACGCCGGTAGTGTCGTTGGCGCCGGAATGTGGCCACGGCGCACCTGCCAGTGCCGGGCACGGCAGACAAGCGCCGTGGATGCTGCTGCCGCTGCACCATCCTTCCATTCATCCACCCTTCCAATTCCGGCAGCCGTGACCGCAGGGCCCGCCGCCTGCCGTGCGTCGCTCTGCAACCATAAATTATCGTGGCGCACGAGAATGTAACGGCGTTCCGCGCGATGTGCAATTGCGGCGCATTGCAACCCTTGTACCTGGGTGTCGCGGGTGGGTGAACAACCCAGACAAAACGACGCAAAATGGCACTTGACACGGCGCGCGCGATTTGCTACAGTAATGCAAACGATTGCACATCCCGGCCCAACCACGCCGCCATGGCAATATCAGCCAACTAACCACGTGAGAGCGTATGAAAGCAACCACACTGCATGCAATCTGTGCCTGCCTCGTCGTTTGCGCCACGGGCGCATTTGGTGAGAATCTTATCACCAACGGCTCATTTGAAGCGGGAACCACGGCCTACGCCGATTACTGGAACGGAACCATCCCCGGCTCGATGATGCGTACAAATTCGGCGGCGTATGAGGGCAGTTGGTCAATGGCCTGCCAAGGAGGCATTGATGATTTTGCGAATGTCTTGCAAGTCGTGCCGCAAGACCTGGTGGGCCAGCGTGTCCGGGCGACCTGCTGGATGATGTCGCCCAGCAACAACCCGGCGCTGGCGGCGCATCCCGACTGGTTCGCCGACAACAGCGCGATCCTGAAGTTTGAATCGGCGTCCGGTGCATTGATCCAGGAAGTATATGGCATTAAGGATGTCAGTGCCGGCGGCGCGCGCGACGTCTGGATTTGCCTGACCAACGAAGTCGCGGCGTTCCCGGTCGGGATGGCCAATTTTAAGGTCGTGTTGCTGGGCTCCCTGACCAGTGGCCTGATCTATTACGACGACGTGCAGCTGGAAGTCTTTTCCGGGCCGTCACCGTCCAATCAAGCGGGGGTGACCGTCACGAATGTCACGGCCCACCAGCAAATAGACTCAGCGTTGGTGGACATTTCTTATGCACTGCTGAACCCGAGCGGCGACATGCACACGGTCACGATCGGTGTCTCCACCAATGCCGGCGCGACCTATTCGTGGAGCGGTACGAATTTCAGCGGCGATGTTGGCGCGGGCGTGAGCACCGGCACCGCCAAGCAGGTTGTCTGGTTTTCGGCGGGCGATCTGCCGGGCACCATCACCACCCATGCCCGCGTGCAGGTGATGGCCACGGTTGGCACCAATAATTATTGCATTATTGACGTGGCGGGCGGGCCGAACGCGACGAATTATCCGGTCAGTTATCAAGCCACGGTACCGCCGCAGAATGACGAATACAAGAAAACCAAAATCGTCTTACGCAAGATGCCGTCGGGCAGTTTTATAATGGGCTCACCGAGCAATGAACTCGGGCGTTTTGATGACGAGACCCAGCACAATGTGACGCTGACCAAGGCGTTCTACATGGGCATTTATGAAATCACGCAAGCGCAGTACTCGAATGTGATGGGCAGAAATCCGTCGTATTTCAAGCAGGGCGTGAATGCGCCGAAGCGGCCGGTGCAAAACGTTGCATGGAGCACGGTGCGGGGCGGGACCTGGCCGGGCGGGGAACCGACCAGCACCAACTTCATGGGCAAGCTGCGGGCGAAGACCGGCGCGCTAGCCTTTGATCTGCCCACCGAGGCGCAATGGGAATATGCCTGCCGGGCGAGCACGACCAAGGCGCTCAACAACAACACCAATTTGCAAAACACGCAGCAAGACCCGAACGTGAACATCGTTGGGCGCTATTGGTGGAATGGCGGCAATAATTATGCCGCCGATCCGGTCAATGGCGGGACTGCGGCATGCGGCGTCTACCTGGTGAACCAATGGGGCTTGTACGACATGCATGGCAACGTCTATGAATGGTGCTTGGACTGGTTTAATGCCTCATACATCGGCACGGTTGATCCACCCGGGCCGCCCAGTGGCACCGACCGCGTGATCCGCGGCGGCAGTTGGAACGCGCAAGGCGAAAGCGCCCGGTACTGTCGCTCGGCCGCCCGCCTCTATCGCGCGAACGAAGCCGATGACGGCGTTGGCTTCCGGCTGGTGCTGCCCGCCACGCCGTGAAACGCACGTTATAGTTGCAGAGGTGCAGAAAAGGCTGCGGTGCCAGGCGGTGAATTGGTACTTTGCAGCCATGCAAAGTACCAATTCACCGCCTGGCACCATCGGCAGGGCATCGTGGCGGCAATTGACATACCGCGCTGGAATTGCTATAGTACTGCAAACGTTTGCACGCCCCGGCTCGTCACGCCGGCGGCACCTTCAGCCAGCTAACCAAGGGAGAGCGTATGAAAACACCAACACTGTTTGCAATCTGTGCCTGCCTCGGCGTCTGCGTCGGCGCCACCTGCGCATTCGGAGAGAACCTTGCTATCAACGGCTCGTTTGAAATCGAAAGCACGAACACGGCCTGGGCCGCTGACTGGAGCGGAAGTATTCCTGACGGCTCGATGATGCGGACCAACTCGGCGTTCTATGAGGGCAGTTGGTCGATGGCCTGCAAGGGCGGCGTGATCGAATGGGCGAATGTCGTGCAGGCCTTTCCGCAAAACCTGGCGGGCAAGACGGTGCGGGTGACGTGCTGGATGATGACACCCAGCAGTGACAAAGCGGTGGCGCGGCATCCCGACTGGTTTGCCAATTGCAGCGCGCTCCTGAAGCTTGAGCAGCCGAGTCCGTCCACGACGGCGATTCAAGAAGTCCCTGCTATAAAAGACGAAGCGTCTGGCGGCGTGTATGACACGTGGATTTGCGTGACCAACGAGGTTGCGTCATTTCCGGCCGGCATGTCCAACTTCAAGGTTGTGTTACTGGGCATCATGACGGCGGGCGTCATCTATTACGACGACGTGCGCGTGGAAGTCATTTCAATCCCGTCGCTGTCCAACCAGCTGACGACCAGCTTTGTGTGGTATAGCGGCGGCGTCAGCGCCGTGCCACCTAGTGCGGATGGCAAGTACCTTAGCAACGCAGTGGTGACGCTGACGGCGACCGCAGCAGCGGGCTTCCGCTTCAACGGCTGGAGCGGCGACAGCAGCGGCATGCAGAATCCGCTGATTGTCACCATGGCGACCCCAACCGCCGTCACGGCCAATTTCGAACCCATCCCCAAACCCTTTGTGGACGGACAGGTGTGGGAAGACTTCAATGCCCTGTGGTACAACGACACCACGTGGTACGGCACGGCGCCCAATTCAGAAATCCGGCAGCTTTACTACACCAATGTTGCGAATCGATCGTGCCTGGCCTATCATCTGATTAACTGCGGCAGCAATGCCCAGCTTCACACTGACTTTGGCATGTGGCCGCATGAGTTCAGCAACAACACCGACATGATCGCCGAACTCTGGACGCCTAGCTTGGGCGCAACCTACTCGGTGCGCTCCTTGAGCAAAACCGATGGCGATATCGACAATGCCGTCGCCAAGATTGATGTCAGCAGCGAAGGCTGGCAGACCATCAATGCGCCCATGACGAGCCCGGACTTGCCGAATTCTGTGCTGTGGTGGGCCTTGGGCGGCTTCCCCCAGAATGCGTTTCCGGGCGACAATCCGTTGCCGGCCGGGCAAACGGCGACCTTCTATTTTAATAACGTCTCGTTTGGCGGCGGCAGCGGCTATCCCTACCTTGTCGATGATTTTGAGGTCAATCCCACGTGGGTTGGCAATGGCAACTGGGCCCAGCGCGCGCGCAATTGGCGCTATGACACGGCGTCCGATTTTACGTACTTCCCTTATCAAACCCGCAACTACAGCGCCTACGGCATTGATGGCAGCGGCGCCACGCGCACCGGCTTGTGCCTGGTAATTAATTTCGATGCGGGGCAGTCCGCGGTGGCGTATGCCCGGGCGTGGACGGAGACCAACCAGTCAATCTATGCCGACCTGTCCCAGGCCATCAACGTCGAAGCCGATGTGCGCCTGGACTGCAGCGCGCTCTATTTAACCCCGGTTAAATTCTGGTTCGGCGATGGCACCGGCGAGGCCGAGACCGGCACCCAGTCGGCCCAGACCGGCGCGTGGCAGCATGTCAGCTGGACGATGCCCGGCACGCCGTTAGCCTGGACCAACGTCAGCAGCATTGGCGTGATGGTCGAGACCGACGGGGCTGGCTTGGGCACGCTATATCTCGATAACATCACCTTCGTTGTGCCAGAGCCGGCGGCGGCACTGGGTCTTGTGCTTGCGCTGGCCTGGCTGCGGCGCCGCTGCGTTTTAGGCTGCTTGGAGTCACGCCACCGGCGGGATTGAAAGGTTTTAGGTTTTAGGTTACTGAAAGAATCAGGCGCGGCGCAGCGATGCGCCGCGCTTCTTTTTCTGGTTCCGCACCGCAGACCGATTACTGATCACTGAATATCCCGCCGCTGGCGGGATTCACGCCGCCTCTGCCGCTGCACCATCCTTCCATTCATCCACCATTCCACCCTTCCAATTTCGGCAGCCCGCCGGCCGGCTTGACATGGCCATGCCTAATTCGCTATACTGATGCAAACGGTTGCGCATAAGTCGGCGCGCACGCGCCCGGCTGCCAGCCATGCGATGATCACCGACACTTACCACAGGAGGTGAAACAATGTTTGTGAATGCCGGCCCACGGCGGGGCAGCTGCTGCATGTTGTTAGCACGTTCATGTAACCAAAATTAGCATAGGATCACAAATGAAAACAAAGTTTATCACTTTATTCTGCATCGGCGCTGCCTTGGCGGCCTTGGCGGCTGAAGAACCCATGGCGGGCACATGGTCGCTGGCTGGGCGCACCAAACAGCGCCAAGGCTGGAGCACCAATGGCACGCCGCTGACCAGCGTGGCCGTGGTGTGGACCAATACCAGCGTGAGTGCGTCGAGCATGCTGTGGGGCGGCGCGCCCAAAATGGGCAGCGCGGTCACCGACAATGACCGCCTTTACCTGAGCGCCAATAGTGTCGCCTCCAACAACAACGGCAACATCATAGCCTTGGATCTCACCACCGGCGCGCTGCTGTGGGGCACCAAACTTTCCTACATTTACGCGATGGGCACGCCGGTCGTGACGGCCAACCGCGTCTATGCCAGCGAGAACAACGACACCGGACCGGGCGTGCTGGCCTGCTTGGACAAGACCACCGGCGCAATCATCTGGAGCAACGCGGTGAACCAAATTGTTGGCGGCGCACTGCAGTTAAGCGACGGCAAGGTGTACTGCGGTTCCAAGTGGGGCTTGGAAGCGGGCATGCATTGTTATGATGCCGAGGTCGGCACGCAAATGTGGCTCTATACCGGCGCGAATGGGGTAGACAATTCAAGCGTATCGCAAGGCGTCCAGTACTGGACCGACACTGGCGCGGCGCTCAACCCGGCCGGCACGGTTTTGTATTTTCGCAGCGAGCGTTTGGGCAAGATCGTTGGCATTGACGCCGTCACCGGCGTTGGATTGTACTCCAATCAATACTTCAACACCGTGAGTAGTGAAGGTTGCCAACCAGTCGTGGACAACGCCGGCAATGTCTACAGCGGCTTTGATGGCGTCTCGGCTGCGGGCGACCCGGACATTGTCGTGAAATTCTCGCCGACTTTGTCGCAGATCTGGATCTACACGTTTGCCAGCGACAGCGTTTGGGGCGGTCGCGGCGCGTTTGCGCTCAGCCCGGATCAGAAAACCTTGTACTGCGCCAATGCCGGCGCATCCGGCACCGGCGTGACGGCGCTGAACACGGCCGACGGCACCAAGAAGTGGGATGCCGGTTGCGGCCCGACCTCGGGCGGCATCGTCGTCGGCGCGCCCAGCAACATTATTGTCGGCGTGTTTACGGCCAGTGGCATTGCGACGGCGAAGGGCTTGCGTGACAATGGCGCGAGCGTCAGCACCTTGTGGGCGGTTCCCTTGGCGCCGAACACTGGCTGGATGGGCTCCTCGGGCAGCAATCCCCTGTTGCTGCCGGACGGCGATGTGGTCGTTGAGACGGCCTATGGCCTGATTGCGCGGATTGCGTACAGTCCGTATATCTCGCCGACCAACCAACTGACGACCACCTTTTTGTGGTATGCCGGCGCGGTTGCGGCGAACCCGGCCGGCGTCGGTGGCTGGTACAACCTTGGTGACGCGGTGACGCTGACCGCCAAAGTGGTCGACTACGAGCAGAGGGTTGTCTGGAAGCAGACGGATAAGATCGTTCTTCAGCCGTTCGAGCAGCGGGCGTTTAGATTCCAAGCGCTGCGCGGGCAGACCTGGCTGTATCGATTGAAGCTGGACGTGCAGGGGGATGGCGGCCGGGAACAGCAGTGGGTGGTTGCCTGCATGACG
>JAPLST010000294.1:1263-13579 GCA_026398485.1 bacterium | reverse complement strand
GTCAGAAAGCCGCCCCAAAATGCGTTGATGACGTTGAGCGATGACGCGGCGGTACCCGACAAATGGCGTTTGCCGGATGTGACAGTTCCCGCGCGCGGTTTTGTGCTGCTATGGCTGGATGGCAACAGTGCCGCAGGACCACTGCACGCGCCATTTGCGCTAAGCGCCGGCATGACCCTGTCCTTGAGCCACGACATGAACCTGATTGATCGCATGACCATCCCAACCTTGAATCCCAATCAAAGTTATGGCCGCTTCATTGACTGGACCGGCAACGAGCGCAAATTCTTCCACCCCACGCCGGGCATTCCAAATACACTGTGAACGCAGTCAGCGCCGCCGCGCGCCCGCGCGCGACGCCAACACGCCAAACAGCAGCACACATCCTGCGCCGGTAACTTCCGGCACGACCACGCCCGGCGAGCCAATATCTGTTCCGCGCGGCGCTTGCCACGCCCCATGCACCCCCGCCTCGCTGACTTCGTCCGGCGGCAAGGGCGAACCGCTTTGATCATCCAGGCTGATCCAAGCAAAGCTGTGCCCGACCACGGCCGTCGGGAAATAGACCGAGGCGATCTGTTCGTTGTACGGATCGAACAGGCGCACGCCATCGCCATTGGACGACAAGCCCGGAAAACCGCCCGCCAGCAAATCGCTTTTGTTGATCACCAGCGTGCCGGCCGGCGGTGCCCACCCATTCGTAAAGCTCGGCACATTCTTCTGACTCTCGTCCACCACCACAAGCACCTGTTCCGGCAGCAACACGAAATTACTAAAGACATTCACGCCGGGTGTCAGCGCGCTGTCGCTGAACGAGCAGCCATGCAAGCTGACCGGTTCACTGCCGCGATAGTACAGTTCGAACCAATCGCCCATGGCCGCGCTGTTGGTTTCCGCCGAGGCCGACATGACTTCCGTAATCAATATTGAACCAGCCCACGGCGCCAAGATCGTGTTCGTGACGACGGTCTGGTATTGCGCCTGCAGCAGGAGTTGATTGGTTTGGCCGCTGGTGTTCCAACCATAGTAGGCCTTGGCGCCATAGGTCCAGCGCGCCGCCGAGTAAAACACGCCCGGCACGCGTATCGGCATTTTCGCCTGTGCCGTATAGCCGCCCGCCGTGTTGCTGACCGGTACGGCATACCAGGTCCAGCCAACGCCAGTGGCCGTGCGTCCCAACCCTATCTCTGCGGTGCCATTTGAGAGGCTGCGCGACTGAAACGTGACTGCGCTGTTGGGCGCACACGTCGCCAGACTTGGCGGCGTGTAGGCAATAACGTAGGTCTCCTCAACCAGCATGCTGACATTCGTGCCGGGCGAACCGACATCCCCGCCGGGCATCAGCCATGCGCCATACTGACCCGCCTCACCCGAGCCAAGATAAACTCCCTGACGCGACCACTGGAAGGCACACCCATCCGCCATCGCGCCAAAGCCGGCATACGCCACATTACTGCCCGTGCCATCGAACACATAAATCTGATCACCACCGCTGCTGAAATTCTGAAACGCCGCGTCACCGGCATTCCAAATGGCCACATGGGCCGGAATGCCCCACGCCGCGCGAAAGCCGGCTTCCTGGTTGGTCTCGCCTTGGGTGATAATATAACATTGACCAGCCGGCAGCGTATAGTTATTGAAACCGCATGAGCCGGGCGTGGCGCTGTTGTCATCCCAGGAAAATGACGTAAGGTCCATCGCCGTTGGCCCCGCATTATACAGTTCAAACCAGTCAACTGCCGCGGCAAGATTCGTGCTCACGCTTTTCGACATGACTTCCGTGACATACAAGCCTGCGCGCGCGACGCTGGCCGCGAGCAACACTGCCATCCAACTCCATTGCCGCAACTTCATTTGGTTCTCCATTCGATCGGGTTACATTATTGAACGCACTTGTAGTATCTGACATACGTGTTAGCTGCGCATTGCGCTTGTGTTAATTCGGCATGTGCTTTGTGGGCAAAGTTCCTGACAGATTCTGGCATGACCGTATGCTACACTGGTTGTCACACGAATTGTCTGCACGGGAACAGCGCCCAACTGCGACGCCGACTGAATACTGAACACTGATCTTGGTAGGGGCACCATCCGCCCTACCGCGACGCGGGTCACTTGCGCAGATACGCGTGCTTGCTCATAAACGTGCCGGCCCTGTAAATGGTGTACACGTCGTTGGTGGCGGTGCTGGTGAGCAACGCATAGGTCGTATCCCCCAAGTGTTTGTAAAACGAACCTGCGGCGGTCTGGCACCAGCGTTTTCTCAGGGTGTTGTTGTAGCCGCAGACGGTGGTGATACCCGTGACGCTCGAGACACTGTAGAGGCCGCTTTTGTCGAGGCCGACGCTCTGGAAATCAGGAATGGCCAGCGTGCCTTTGCGCTGCGGCACGCGGCGCGGCGTGTACAGCGCAAGCTGGGCGACCTGCCCGGTGGCGCCGGTGACGAAGGCCAGGCGGGTGGCATCAAAAAGGCATTGACTGAATGTCTCGAAGCCGGCCGGCTGAAACGCGCTGAAGACCAGCCGGCCGCGGCGGGTCACCAGCGTCAGCGGGCCGTTCGTGCCTAATGCAGCGGCCCAGAAGAGAATGCTGCCGCGGTCACTGCTGCGCATGTTCAAGGTGCCGGTGGCGGGCTTGGGGATGGCCACCAACCCCTGCCGCCGCGTTTTCTTGAACACTTCGCAGTCAAGTGTCGCCGCACCAGCATTGGTGCGAATAGTCAGGCCGTTGTCATAGAGCGCGCTGAATGCGCCCGGTGCGGCCGGCAGTTCCCAAACCGGGCGGACCAGGGCGTAGTTGCAGGCGAGCAAGCCGGTGCTGGTCTTGTTGGTCAGCGTCACATAGATGCTGCGGTGCACGACGGTCACTTGGTGGAAATTACTGACGATGGTCAGGGAATTGCCGACGCTGAAGCCGCTGGGAAGTTGAACGGTGGCGCCGTTCTCGAGGATTGCCGGCGCTGAAGCCGCTGGCGGCAAAGCTATTGACCGTCAGTTTTATGCCTGGCGACGCCGTGCCGCGCAGCAGCACGGCCGCGATGTCATAGTGGGCGATGCGCGCGCTGGAGGGCGGTTTCTGGAACGCCTGCGCTGCGAAAACATTTACCCCGTACAGGTTTTCCAGCGTGGCGGTGGTCGGCGTCGGCGTCGAGGATGTGGTGCGCAGGAAGACGTTGCCATAGGTGTTCATCCAGGTCGTCTGGGTGGTGATTTTTGTGGCGGGCTGGGAGAGCGCATAGCCGCTGCGGTCGAGCCACACATCGCTCCATTCGTTAGTCACCGCGAATTGGCTCAGCATGAGCAGCGGCGACCAGCGCAGGCTTATGGCGCCCATCTGGGTGTTGTCCACCCCGTACACTTGCAGGCGATACGGTTTGTTGGTGGCCGCCACGAACGCGGCCAGACTGTACTGGCCGATTTCATTGTTGTTGGTGATCACCAGCGTGAGATTCGACACGGCCGTGCCTTGCCACACGCCGATCACGGTATCGAACGCACTGCCGACCGTGTCAAAGGCATACCAGCCCTGCACGGGCGCCGTCCAGCTCCACCAGACTGTGTTACTGCCAAACCCATAGATTTTCTCGCTTGGTTCAACCGTGGCGGCGGTATTGTCGCCACTGGTGGCGCCCGCCAAACCGGTTACCACGCTGCTGTTGGTGAACGCATCATTGGCGGGCGCGAACGTGCGCGCGGCAATCCCGGCGCGCAACGCCGGTGCGCCACACAGCAGGCTCCATAGCACGACATCCATGAATTTCATAATTACTCCGGGGTGAACAGTAAATAACAAAGGGCAGGCTGCTCAGCGCAAATGGCGCACGATCC
Source organism: bacterium (assembly GCA_026398485.1). GTDB lineage: Bacteria > Auribacterota > UBA3054 > UBA3054 > JAPLST01 > JAPLST01. The sequence continues at coordinate 9,755 of JAPLST010000294.1, read as the reverse complement.
GGCCTTCAATCATATACAGCAGATCCTCGGCCATGTTGACGATGTGATCCGCAATGCGCTCAAGATGGCGCGGAATAATAAGTAAATCCAACATGTCGTTGGCAGTCGCGGGCTGGGCCGTGATGCTGGCTTTCAGGGTATCAAACATCCGGCGGCACTGCCGGTCGATCTCCACATCGGTGGCACAGATGGTTCTGGCTACTTCGGCGTCCAAGGTGGTCAGGGCATGCAGATATTGTTGCAGCAACGCGCTCGCGTGGGCGGCCGTGATGACAAAGTCGTCCGGGATGACCAAGCAGGGCGTGCGGGCGAAGACGGTGGCGCAGCGGATGGCGAGATGCACGGCGATATCACCGATGCGCTCCAGATCATTGCCGATCTTCAACACGGTGATGATGAAGCGCAAGTCACCGGCCACCGGCTGATACAGTGCCAGCACTTTCAAGCATTCCTCCTCGATGTCCACCTCGGTGCCATCAATAATGTCATCGTGGGCCGCAAGCTCGGCGGCCAAGGTGCTATCGCGCACACTGATCGAGGTGATGGCGTTCTGCAACTGCCGGTCAACCGCTTCGCCCAGCGCGAGAATGCGGGTTTTCAATCGTTCGAGTTCGCGGAAGAGATGGACGCTCATGCACATGCTCCGTGGGCGGGTCAGCCGAAGCGCCCGGTGATATACGCCTCAGTCTGCTGCTCGCGCGGCCGGCTAAAGATGTCAATGGTGGGACCGTACTCGACCAGCAGGCCTTCATAAAAAAACGCGGTATAGTCGGACACGCGCGCGGCTTGTTGCATATTGTGCGTGACGATGACGATGGTCAGCGTTGCCCGCAAGGTGTCGATCAAGTCTTCAATGCGCGCGGTGGCACGCGGATCGAGCGCCGAGGTGGGCTCATCCATCAACAAGACATGCGGCTCCGTTGCCAGTGCGCGCGCAATGCACAGCCGCTGCTGTTGCCCGCCGGAGAGCCGCAGCGCATTGTCGCGCAGCCGGTCTTTCACTTCCGGCCACAGGGCGGCCCGTTCGAGACTGCGCTGCACGAGGGCATCCAGTGCGCCGCGCCGGGTGGTGCCGCGCACGCGCGGCCCATAGGCCACATTGTCGTAAATGCTTTTGGGAAACGGATTCGGCTTCTGAAAGACCATGCCCATGCGCTGGCGCAGCGCCACCACATCCGTCATGGGACTGTACACGTCGTGCCCCTCGACCTGCAGACCGCCGGCCGCGCGGCACGTCGGGATCAGGTCGTTCATGCGGTTGATCGCGCGCAGAAAGGTGCTCTTGCCGCAGCCGCTCGGGCCGATGATGGCCGTGACCTTGCGGGTATGCATGGCCAACGTGGCATTCCTGACCGCTTCGTGCGCGCCATAGAACACGGAAAAGCCGCAGGCCGCAATCTGGACGGGCGTCGGTGCGGCATCGTGCGCGCGGAAGGCAACATTGAGAAACGGGGATGCGGATGGCATGACGGCTTAGCCTTTCAATGCGCGTGCCATCCGCGCGCGCAAAATTATCGCGGCGCCATTCAAGAGCAGCACCAGCGCCACGAGTGCCAGCACCATGCCGAATTGCACATGCCGGATTTCATCGACGGCTTCGTGCTCGGTCGCCACATTGTAAATGTTCCACGAGAGCACCGGGGTTGGTTGCGTGAGCACATCCCAGATTCTGAGCGTCTGGCCGACGCTGACGGCCGCGGTGAAAATGATCGGCGCGGTTTCGCCGGCCGCGCGGCCCATGCTGATGACGACGCCGGTCAGGATGCCGGGCAGGGCGGCGGGCACCACGGTGGAGATCACCGCGTACCACGGGGTCGCTCCCAAGCTGATGGCCGCCTCGCGATAGGTCATCGGCACGGCGCGCAGGGCCTCCTCGGCGGCGCGGATGATGGTCGGCAGAATCAACAAGGCCAAGGTCAATGATCCGGCCAGCACGCTTTTTGAGGGCGACACATGCATGGTGTTGATGAAGCACGCCAGGCCAAACAGACCAAAGACAATGCTGGGCACGCCGGCAAGGGTGTTCATGCACATGCGCAGCACGCGCACCAGCAGGCCGTCGCGCGCGAATTCCACCAGATAGATGGCCGACAGCACACCAAACGGCACGGCCAGCAGCACCGCGCCAAGCGTCAGGTACAACGTGCCGACCAGCTCGGGTTTGATGCCGCCGAAAAAATGGGCGTCGCGCGACGCATCCGTGAAAAAGCGCCAGTAGCAGGTCAGGCGCGGCTGCAGAATGGCGCGGGTGTGCTGCTGTAAAAAGGGAAAGAGCGGGGCCAACGCCGTCCCGGCGAATTGCTCCTGGCGCGGCACCTCCATTTTCTGTCCCATGGTGTCGGGATTCGAATAATCCCAGACTTCCGCATAGAGCACCTCGTGCAATTTCACCTGTGCCCGATCCCAGCGGGTCTGCCCGTATTGGCTGCGTGGCAGCGCGGGTTGCGGCTCGCCGGGCAGCGGGCCCAACAACACCCGCAGGCGCTGTTGAAGGTCGCGCAACGCCGCCGCCTGGGTGGCGCGCACGGCCGGCGGATTGGTCGGCAGGGCGGCTTCGAACTCGGCCAGCATGGCATACATGGGCTGCGCCGCGCGCTGCATCTGCGCCTGTTCGCGGGCAAGCTGCGCGCCGTCGCCGCGGTCGAACAGCTCGTGCCGCATGCGCCGATACTCAACCGTGCCGTGAAAGACCAGCGCGCCCATGCCCTTGACGAAAATGGGAACCAGAAGCAGCAGCAAGGCCGCCACCATCACCGCCAGCGCGCCGTAACATGCGGCCGTGAACAAGCGCTCGATGAACCGTGTGCCGGGTGTCATGACCGCCTTACCCCAGCGCTTTGTGTTTGCGCCAGATGACGAGCTCACTGACGATGTTGCAGATCAGCGCGATGAGCAACAGGCACAACGCCATGAAAAATAACACATGATAGCGCGCCGAACCGGTCACCTGATCGGCCTCGCCCATGTCACCCGCGATGGTGGCCGTCAAGGTGCGCACGGGTGCCATCAGATTGAACCATGGCGCCGGTATCTGCGCCGCATTGCCGGATGCCATCCACACCACCATCGTCTCGCCCACGGCGCGCATGACGCCCAGGATGATGGCGGCAATCAGGCCGCTGGCGGCGGCCGGCAGCACGACATGCAGCGTGGTCTGCGCGCGGGACGCGCCCAGCGCATAGCTGCCCTCGCGCAGGTCGCGGCCGACGGCCTGCAACGCGTCTTCCGCGACGCTGACGATCGTGGGCAATGCCATGATCGCCAGGATCATGGCGACATTCAGCGCGTTGGTGCCGCTGTCCACCTGCACCTGCAGACATTGCCAGATCGCCGCCAGCAGCAGCGCCGCCACTACCGCAGCCATGCCGCCCAGCAACCACGTCGGTGCGCCGCGCCGGCGGGCGGCGCCGCGGCCCAGCAGCGTGCCCGTCAGCAGCACCACGCCGCCGCCGAGGGGAATGCCGACAATCACCACCAAGCCGGCCAGCAGATATTTGCCATGGGTCTGCAGCAGCGGCGCCACCACTACCAGCGCGAAAAAGCCGTACACCACCGAGGGAATGGCCGCCAAAATTTCAACCACCGGTTTGACGGCTTGGCGCGCGCCGAATGGCAGCATTTCGCTGAGGCAGACGGCGGCGGCGATGCCGACCGGCACGGCAATCAGCGCCGCACTGACCGTGACCAACGCCGTGCCGTAGAAAATAGCCAGCGCGCCAAATGCCGCCGGCGTGCCCGCCGGATACCACTGCGTGCTGCAAAAGAATTCGCGCACCCCGCACAACCGCACAAACGGCGCCGCATCGCGCACAATAAAGCCGATGATCAGGATAACCGCACCGGCGGACACGGCCGTCACGCCGAACAGCAATGCCCTTCCCAGCGCGGCGGTCAGCCGGCGACGCCGGCGTGACCGCGTGCTGAGCAGCAAGCTGGGTGTGACATTGATGCTGTGCATAAGTCAATGGGCGCGGTCCGCTGCTTACTGCTGTCCGCCTTCGACCAACGGCACAAATCCGACGGCTTGAATCAATTCCTTGCCCTTGGGTGTTTGGCAGAGGGTGAGAAAAGCGTGCAGGAACGTGCCCGTGGCCGGCTCGCCATTGGTATACATGAACAGCGGCCGCGACAGCGGATAGGAATTGTCCAGGACGGTGGCGGCCGTCGGCATCACCCCGTTGACCGGCACGGCTTTGACGGTGGCGTCCACAAAGCCAAGGCCGGCATAGCCGATCGCCGCCGGCGTGTTCATGACGCGCTGCCGCACGGCGCCGTTGCTGCCGACGTACTCGACGTTGTTCGCCAAGCGGGTTTTGTTCATTACCATTTCCATAAAGCACTCATAGGTGCCGCTGTTGGTGTCGCGACTGATCCGCACGATACGCGCGTTCGGGCCGCCCAAGAACTGCCAGTTGTTAATGCGCCCGAAGTAGATATCGCGCGCTTGCTCAATCGTCAGCCCCTTGAGTGGATTTGAGGGATGGACGATAATTGGCAGGCCGTCCATGGCAATGATGTGCGCCACGGGATTGATGCCTTTCACCTGGGCCGCCAGCGTCTCCTGCGGCTTCATCGGGCGCGACATGGTCGCCACCTGGCAGGCGCCGTTGATCAGACTCTTGGCGCCGTTGCCGCTGCCCGATTCGCTGACCGAGATGCGCAGCGATGGATGTTGACTCATCAGATACTCGGCGAAGGCCTTGGCAATCGGCCCGACCGTCGTCGAACCGTCCACCACGATCTCTTCGCCGGCATGTGTCGCCATTACGGCGCTCAGCGCCAGTGCCGTCAACGTTGCCGTAATCGTTCTTGTGTGCATGATCTGCTCCTTGCCTGTTAATTAGTTGACCGTCGGCGGTTCCGCGACGTTCTTGTTTTTGACGACCCGATCCACAAAAGTATCCCAGCCCGTGCGCTTGGGCGCATTCTGTGCCTGTTCGACATCCTCCAACAATTGCCGCTCGCGCTCCAAAACGCCGCTGCTGGCCGTCACCTTGTAGGGCGTCAGTAGCACGACAATTTCAGACGACTTGGTCACGTCAATCTCATGCCGGAAGAGATACCCGATCAAAGGCGTGGAACCCAGCACCGGCACCCGTTCATCCTGCTTGGTGACCACATCTTTGCGCAAGCCGGAAAGCGTGAACAACTCGCCATCTTGCAAGACCACTTGCGCCGTGGTTGCACGGCTGTTCAGGATCGGCTCGCCCGAGCTGGTGTAGCCCACCAAGCTGTCGACCGTGGCCAGAATCTGCAACTGCATGCTTTCGGCCGCGATCGTCGGCGTAATCGTCAGCGTAATGCCGCTGCCCACTTGTTTTTGCAGGGGCTGGGTCGGCGCCGTGTAGGCCTTGTAATCAATCTTGTCAATCGACGCAATGGTGGCCAGACGGCCGTTCAGCGCAACCACCGTCGGCGTGCACAGCACCTTGGCATTGCCCGTCCGTACCATGTAGTTGATCATGTTGGCCACGGCTTTCGGGCGCATGCCCTGCGCCGTCAGCCCGCCCGCCAAATATTGCATTTTGCTGTTGAACGGCTTTTGCGTGATCCTGTAGGGCGTGGTCATGTCCTGGTAGATTTCACTCGACTGCTGCGAATTGCGCGTCTCCGACATGTCCATCTTCATATCCACATTTTCCGGCAAACCTTCTTTCCAGGCCTCGAGCGCCATGCCAAAGTTGAAGTCATTGCCCACGTTGATCTCGACAATCTGGGCCTCGATCCGCACCATCTCCGGCGCGATATCAAAGTACGGCAGCCACTTGGCCACCCGCGCGGTGATGGTCGGCGCGTCCTTGTACATGATATGGTTGATCGTGTCATCCACCACCAAGTCGCCATATTTCGTGCCCAGCGTCTTCTCAATCGCCACCTGCAGTTCCGAGGCCTTGCGATTCTGGCACGTGTACCACAGGCGCGACGATCCGCTGTATTCATAACTGGTGCCCGGCTTGTCGAGCGTCCTGATCGTGGCCTCCACCCACGGGAACATGAACTCCGGCGCGGTAATCACCAAGTATTCAAGCTCGGTCACCACGTCTTTTGAGGTCGTGACTTTGGCGCCTTCCAGTTCAAGGGGACCATACAGAAAATCACGGATTTCGTAGACAATGCCCGTATTGTCCAACTTGTAGGTCTTTATGACATAGTCTTTGTCGTCGGTCGAATCAATCACCTTGAGCGCGGTGCCCTGCGCCGGCGTGGACGGCATGGCGTTGTAATACAACTTGCCGTCCGCAAACGCCTTCTCGCCACCCACCGGCGGATTGCCTGCCGCCACGGGCGTGGTGTTTACCTGCACCTCGTTTTTGATCTCGAACGCAGAGATGGCACATACCACACTCCACGCGCCCAAGACACCGAGTAGTACGGTTGTCCTCATTGCAGCTCCCTCAAACAAATTAGCCTGCGGTGCAATCGTCGCACCCCGCTGATGCAAAACGCCCTGCACACCACACTATACCCTGCATTTGTTAAGATGCACGTCCTAGAATTGTTGGGGTTGGGTAAAGAATGCCGGCGCGTGCAGATTGACTGCCAGAACTGTCCTTTGTGCTTGGTGCTTCGTCACAGACTTGAAAAGACCAATGACCAAGGACCAATGACCAAGGACCAAGGACCAAGGACTAAGGACTAAGGACTAAGGACTAAGGACTAAGGACTAAGGACTAAGGACTAACAGCGGCAGGCGGTCGTACAAGCGCAGCACCTGTTCCATGTTGCGTTCGGCGTCGAATACCTGCGCCGCATGTGCTTGTGCCGCCGCGCCCAGACGCGCGCGCAAGGGCGCATCACCCAGCAACAGCGCGAGCTTGTCGGCCAGATCGGCTGGGTCAAACGGCGTGACCAACAGCCCGGTTTCGTGGTCGATAATTTCCTCGCCCGGGCCGTCGATGGCAAATGCCACGGCAACGCGCCCGGCCGCCGCTGCTTCCGCACACAAGCGCGAGAAATGCGGCTCGGTGAACGGCGCGACCAGCACGTCACACTCGCGCACCGCATCATCCACGTTGGTGAATTCACCGGTGAAGGTCACCTGCTGTTGCAGATTCTCCCGGGCGATGATGGCACGCAAGCGCGTGATGTACGAGGTGCGCCGGAACCACGTCCGGGTTGTCGGCGCGGGCGGCACCGGCCCGACCAGAAACGCGTGAAACGCCACGCCGCGCCGCGCCAGCAAGCCCAGCGCCTGCACCAGCACATGCACGCCCTTGGCCGCCGTGAAGCGGCCGAAGTAGCCGATGATCGGTGTGGCGGCGGGCACGGCGTAGTTGCTGCGCAAGGGCGTTGCGCGCGCCGGCCGCTGATACGGGGACAAGTCAATAAAATCAAACACGGCGACGGCGTTGGGCGCGTTGGCCATGCCCCAGCGGCGCGCTTCCGAGGGCAGCATGAAGACAAAATAATCGCCCCAGCGTTTTGTCAGCCAGCGCTGCACGGCCCGGCGCAGGCCGGTGTAGCCGGGATGCAAACATTCAAGCACGTTGACAAACACCGGGCAGCCCACGCGCGCCGCCGCACACAACACGCCCGGCAGGACGACCGAGTTGAGGTGAATCACATCCGGTTGCAAGGCCGCGAACATGCGCCGGGCAGTGCGGAATGAGGCCAGTTGGCCCCACAGCATTTTCACGACGCGATGCGGATGGCGCAGCCCGTAAAAGCCGTCGGAGATGTGCAGAAACGGGATGACGTGCTCCTCGTACACGACGCGGAAGCCATGCTGCTCGAACAGCGCCGACGCGGAGCTTTTCCGGATGCACCAGACCACCGGCTCGAAGCGCGCCGGGTCGAGCCGCTGCAGCAGGCGCAGCAGCAGTTGCGGCGCGCCGCCCATGCCGGTGCCGTGATGCACAAAGACGATGCGGGTGCGCGGGGCGGTCATTCGTTGACCGCGGTAATGTCATCGGCATCCGGCGCGACCGGCCGCGCGCCGCGCCCCGCGGCAAACATGTGCAGGTCTTGCCAGCGCAGCAGGCCCAGGCCGAAATACGCTGCGGCGCACAGCAGACAGTACAGCGCGCCATTGACCACAAACGGCACATGCGCGCGCAGCCACCACGCCAGCGGCGCCAGCGCACCGGCCACCAGCAGCGGCGGCAGTATGCGCCCGAACAGCTGCACCAGCGGCAGCCAGCGCCGCAACGCCAGCGCGTAGCCCCAGAACATGACCGACAAACTGATCACCATCGCGCAGCTCGCGCCAATGATGCCATAGCGCGGCACCAAAATCAGATTGGCAATAATGTTGGTCACGACACTGGCGGCGGTGATGACAATCACCGTTTTCTGGCGATTGAGCACATACAGCACATGGCCGCTGAACGGATTGAAGAATTCGAGCCCGAGACCCCAGAGCAGAATTTGCAGGGGCACAAGGCCGGCCACATACTCGCGCTTGAACACGCCGGTAATCATGCGTCCGCCATCAATGCTCATGAAGAAAATCACGGGAAACGCGAGCGCGGCGAGCCAGCGCATGCCAAGTT
>JAPLST010000294.1:0-1240 GCA_026398485.1 bacterium | reverse complement strand
CGTCGCCCTGCGCCTGGCACTCCGACAGCACCGGATACATTGACTGCACAAAGGCGTTGGCCAGCACGATTGGCACGAGCACCAGCATCGACGCGATGTTGAAATACGCAATTTCCGCGCGCGTGCAGAATTTGCCGATCACCATCAGCGCGAATTTCAAGTGCAATGTGGTAAACGCATTGATCGCGAAAAACAAAAACGCCTGGCACAGCAGAAAATACTGGCGCGCGAGGCTGCACGTGAAGCGCAGCGCGGGATGACGGCGCACCACCAGCACGATGGCGACCAGGCACTGCGCGCCCATCGCCAGCGTGAACGCGGCGGCGACCCAGCGCAGGTCGCGCACGGTGATAATCACGACCAAGCCACCCAGCACATACACAAGCTTGCCGGCGAACGACAGGACGCCGTCCAGATGGTGTTCTTGGAAGGCGCGGAACAGGGCGGCGGCGGAAAAGTACCAGGCGTTGAACAGCAGCCATGCCATGGCGATCCAGCAGAGGACGCGCAGGTCATGGGCGGGATAGAAGAGCGCCAGCACGAGCCAGCCCAGCAGCGCGGCCAGCACGGCCAGCACCGTTTTCAGCACGAGCGAGTTCCAGAAATAGTCGGCCGCCAGCGTCAGATTGCGCGCCACGTCGCGGACGATCAGCGTCCACATGCCGAATTCGCTCAGCACATTCAAGAGCACGACAAAGGTGAATGCAAACGACAGGCTGCCGACGTCATTCTCCGGCAGCGTCTTGGTCAGGTAGGCCATGAACGCGAGCGCGAGCAGTTGCGCGCCGGTCTGGCCGGTGAACAGCGCGAGGGTGTTGCGCACGACGCGGTTGGTGCTCATGCGTGCTGGTGGTGGGGTTCAAGCATGGGTGAAACTATAACAAAGCCGGCGCCGCGCGTCAAGAGCGCGGTGCAACCAGATCCGGCGGTTTGTTTGGGTTGTTGCTCCCCACCGATCCACGCCGGTGGCGGGATTGGTGGAAGCAGAGATTGAGAAAAAGACGCCGGCGCGCCTGTTTACTCAATCTCGTTCACCCACGACGCAAGGTCGTGGGGGTCTCAGCACACCCACCCGCCCAACCCGTGTGCGCGCTTGCGTTCGCCGTGCTTTCTGGGATTGCCTTCGTTGCGGTGCTGGCACTGCCGCTTCAAATTTCAAATTTCTGCTTTCAGCTTGCGGCTTTCAGTACCACTCCTCCATCCCTCCACTCCTCCATCCCTCCATTCTTCCATTCTTCCA
>JAPLST010000359.1 GCA_026398485.1 bacterium | reverse complement strand
CTTATAGCAGAATTTCAGGCACAGCGAATGACACACAGCGAATGACAATTGACAAAGCAACCGGCTTGTGCTATAGTTTTTGACGCATGCATATGCTTGGTAACGTAACGTTGGCGGATTTTTTTCACTACCCGACCGGATAGGGAAGGGGGGCAGTATGATCAGGGTTTTATTGGCTGATGACCACTCGCTGATGCGCGAGGGCCTGCGCAGCTTGTTTGACGGGCGCGATGACATGGCCGTGATCGCGGATGCCGCCAATGGCCGCACCGCGGTTGCCTTGGCGCTCAAGCACAAGCCGGAGGTGATCATCATGGACGTCTCCATGCCCGACTTGAACGGCATTGAAGCCACCACGCAGATTCTCAAGAAACTGCCCGGCGCCAAAATCATTGCCCTGTCGATTCACCGCGATCCGCGCTTTGTCGCCGGCATGTACAAGGCCGGCGCCATGGGCTACGTGTTGAAAGACAACGTCTTCAAGGAACTGCTGCGCGCCGTGAAAATGGTCGTGGCCGGCCAACGCTATATCTGCCCGGACCTGACCGATGTCGTCGTTGCTTCCCTGGCCAACCCGGCCGGCAGCACGGCCACCCCACTCGGCAACTTGACCCCGCGCGAACGCCAGACCCTGCAATTGTTGGCCGAGGGCAACACCATGAAACGGATTAGCCAACACTTGGGCGTCAGCGTCAAAACCATTGAAACCTACCGGCAGAGCATCGGCCACAAGCTCGGTGTCCACTCGATGGTGCAGCTCATCAAACTGGCCGTGCGTGAAGGCATTGTGTCGCTCGAACCCTGATGAATATCGAATATCGAACAAGGAATATCGAAGGTTGAAGTATCTGCGCAGAACTTCATCATTGGAAATTCCTTGTTGGTTATTGGATATTCCGCTGCATCTTCCCCCTGAATTACGCCGGTGGCGGGACTCCAAGCAGCCCCGAACCGTGAACCGCTGAACCGTGAACCGCTGAACCGTGAACCGCTGAACCGTGAACCGCTGAACCGTGAACCCGCTGAACCGTGAACCGCTGAACCGTGAACCGCGAACCCCAAACCCGTTTCTCTGCACCGAAAATACTGAGACAGGGCGGGGCGCAAAGCCTCCATCTCAGTACAACTAGAAGTCAAAAGGTGTAAAACACCCGATTGCGCCCGGCGTGGATAAATGTTTACAATGTCTCACGGGGTGCGCAGTGTCTGCTCATGCCGGTGATCTTTGTCCTCGTATTCTCCATGTGGGAGCTGGCAAATCTATGATCCTCCTTGGTGATAATGGTGGTGGTATGCCGTCAGTGTTTCCTCAACGCCCGGCAGCAAAGCCACTCCCACATGGCTTATTATTAACCTTGCCCGCGCACCCATTGATGTGCGCCGTAATTTCTTTCGCCGCGAAAGAAATTATTGGTAGTCAATCCACACCGGCGCGGTCGGCAATTTGGCTACGTCAAACACCGCATACACCGAGCGCTCGATCGTCTGCAGTGCAAACGCAAGCGGCCGGGTGCCGATGCGCACGCGCGTGGCCGTGGCGCCCTTGGGCAAAAGGCACTGCACCTGCGCCTGCGTGAAACTGCCGGTCATGTCCAGCACAATGCGGCGGCGCGCCCGCTCGTGGCGATAGCGATAGGCGCAATAGCCACCCGAGGCGGGATAGTGCAGCGTGACCTCGGCGCGCGTCGCCGGTGACGCGCTCCAGCGCGGCGCGATGCGCACCCGGTCAAACGCGCGCCCGGTGTCCTCGATGCCCGCCAGTCCTTCCGCAAGGGCATAATACACCGCCGCTTGCGCCCAGCAATCCGGCAAGCCGTGCGAACGGATCCGCTCCTCGAATTTGACCGGCTGATTGCTGAAACTTATCGCCGCCAGCATGATCCCGCCACACCCGGCGCCGCACGCCGCGGCCTCGACCGTAATCGCCGTGACCGGCACGGCCGGCCGCGGATTGTTCCAGCCAAACATGAACACGCCAACGTTTTTCCATTGCGCGTTCGCGCCGCGCCAGGCAACCCGCGTGGTGGCGCGATCCACCGGGTCAAGGCTGTCGTGCCGCCGCGCCGGCGTATCCGAGATATCCCACCACAATCCGATTTCATGATTGTTGCGCACGAAAATGCGCTCAATTGCGCCATCGGCATAGGTCACCAGATAGCTGCCCGCCACGCCATGCGCCGGCACAGCCCGCGGCAGCGCATGCAGGAAATACAAGCTCCGGCCGGTGCGGCGCGGCACGTGCATGGTGACCTTGTTCGGCGCCACTTTTGGATCGGCATCCACGTGCAGCACCGCCTTGCCGGCATTGCGCGCCGGATCAATGACGTCAAACGAAACCAGGCCGAAGGTCTGCCGCCCGGTCGGCAGGTTGCGCAGGTCGTTGCCGCGCTCGCCCCACGCCTGCACGCCTTTGCGCGCGCCATAGCGCAGTCCGCGATTGGCCACGCCGCGCAAATCCACATATGCAAAGCGCGCCGGCGGCACCCGCGCCGTTGCCGGCAGGCGCCGGTACACTTGGAACAACTCGCCATGGTCGCGCTCGGACAACTGCCAGACGCGCTCGAGAATGTCGACGCCATACGCCTCGCAGCCGTGCGCAAAGGCCGCCCGCGCAACCTCGCCGGCAATGATCGTGCAGATCGCCCCGTTCATGTACTCGCCCACGGAACTGCCGCCCGTGCCGCGCACCGGCCATTGCGCATCCTGATAAGGCGGGTCCATGGTCCACCATTCGGCAAAACTCTCATGTTTTTTTGCCCGGCCGCGGCGTTGATATTCCTGCAATATCTTGAGCGCCATGGCGTGCGTCGGCAGCCCGCGATTGATCGTGTAGCCCAGCGACAAGCTCATGCGCGCGCGCTCGTCGCCGACCAGGGCATACACCTCTTTCTCCGGCAGCGTTTCCGGAATCATGTGGCCATAGGTCGTCTCGTAAAACAGCTTTTTGTTGGCGCGCCGGCGCAAGGCCTCGCCCGCGGCGCGCAACTGCCGCGCGCGCGCCGCATTGCCCAGGTGCGCGTGCATTTCGGCCAGGCGCCAGTACGAGGCGTACACGCCCGAATTGTCGCCGTGAAACAAGAATTGCGGATCGCCCGGGTTGATGCAGCGATGGTCGCCGTGACAATAATGCGGATTGACAAAATCCCACGAGTCCATGCACATCGAGCGCCGCACCAACTGATGCCGCGTGCTCCAGCGCGCCGGGTGGGACGTGTTGTACTGCAACGCCTTTTCCAGCCGCGGCAGTTGCCGGGCCATCCAGGCATCGTCGCCGGTCGCCTTCCATGCGTGCCACACGCCTTCCGTGTAAAGAAATTCGCAATCGGCCTCGACCGGGATCCGTCGCACCACGATGTTCATCTGGTCGTCGTAACGGGAATACTCCTGGCCGAGCGCCTCGCCAAACCAGGTCGGCGCCGGATAACACGGATTGGGATGCAGACAATCCCAGAACATGCCATTGGCGGCCTGCGTGTCCAGCCAATAGTCCAGACCCGAGGTCACATCCGGCATGAAATATTTCTGGACCTTGAGGGTGTGGACATGGTCGCGACCCCAGGTCACCAGCATGCGATGCAGCCGGCCGTTGATCAGCACGCCGGCGCGCTCGTCATTGCGTTCGAGAAAATGTTCGATGCGCCGGGCCAGCGCCGCGTACGGCCCGCGATTGCAGGCAATCTGCGTCGTGGCGCGCAGCACGAACGTGGCCCGGGCGAGTGCGGCGCCGGCGCCGTCCCGCAGCGTGACCACATGCGTGCCGGCGGCGCCGCGCACGGCCAAGCGCAGTGGCGTGTTGGGGCGCACGCCGTGGCGCGCATACTCGCGCCCGTGCGCATCGGTGATGATCACCTGCCGTGCGGCCGCGTCGGTGGCGGTTAGTGTCAGCGTTTCAAACGGCGCGCAGAACGTCGTCGCGGGATTCTCTTTGGCAAGCACAATCATGGACAGGGCATCCAGTCGTGGTGATACTGCAAGACCTGCGCGGCGCAGGTGCAGACGAACCGCGCATCGGTGCGGTGTCCGCTAGTATAGCAATTTGTGCCGGAATACCAAAACAAGAAACAGCATGCGCTAATTTTGCGTGTGCGCACAAGCTGCATTCTTTCTTTTCCAAAGGGAATACCCGTTTTGGCGCGGAGATATTTTGCCGAAAGGGGAACGGCGGCAGCGGCGGCATGCCCCGCGCGGAGCGCGTGGCGTATCCACGCCGCTGGCGGGACTCCAAGCAGTACCACGCAGCCTAAAACGCAGCAGCAGCAGCCGAGCTGGCGCTCGGCGCTCCACCATCGCTCTCCAGCAAAAAGCGCGGGCGGCATGTTTGCCGCCCGCGCTATCTTGCTAGTCAGTTATGCGGTGTGATTACTCAGCGCCGCCGGCGCAGTGCGAGCAGCAGGCCCGCCACGCCCAGCAATGCCGTTGCCGGCTCCGGAACGCCCATGTCCAAGCGATACATGGTGCGTGTCGCCGCCGTGTCGCCACTGATCACAAACAGGTAGCGCCCGGCTTTGCCAAGCTGCAGCTTGGTTGCCTCTGCGCCGCTCGGCACGATATTGCTGACGCCAAACAGCGTGACCGGCCCGCTCGTCGGATTGGCCAAGTCAAAGGCCAAAATTGAGCCGTTGCCGCCGTCGACATTCGCGCTGACCACGACCAAGTCTTTGCCCAGCGTGTTCTCGGTCGGCCCAAAGGCCACGATGCCGCACGCAGCCGAAGTATCCCATCCATCGGCGCCCGCGCCCATCGTGCTGACCGGCACCAGATTGTACGCATTGCTCACGCATTGTGACAATGAAACCAGATCGCTGTTGCCCACCACATTCGTGACAACCCAAATACCGTCAAGGGTATTCGCGCTGTTCGGGCCTTTCCAAACATACGTGTTGCCTTTGTACGACATGCTGCGTTCCCACCGCACGTACTTGCCGTCGGTCGCCTTGCGTGCAATCGTTTGGCCGACGCCCCAGCCTTTTCTGCCGGAGACAACACGTGCTTCAATGTTGGCAATCGCGTCGCCGGTCTGGTCGCCCGAGATTGACACCGCAACATAGTTGGAAAAAGACTCAAACGTGGCAAAACCACCAAGATAGGAAACGGCATAGGGATGCTTGTTGCCCGGATCCCAGGCAGTGGCTACACCATTGACCTGCGTGCCCGGAATGCCCGGCACGCCCGCTGCATTGGTCGAAAAATACGAAATCCACGACCAGTCCCAACCGCCCACAAACAGCGGGTTGTTCTGCATCGCGCCGAAGTTCGGGCCGATGAACGCGCCGTTACGCTTGCACGTGGAAACGGCACCCTCGTTGTTGGCGGAGTAGCGCAATACTTGCTCCCACTGCGAGTAGTAGCTGTCGACCGGCAGATTCGGCAGGACGCGGAAGACGTAGGTGTAGCCGCCCGCCCCAAAATCATTTGTGTTAAAATCCCACCGCGTGCCGCCGGGGCCGTACCACAGCTTCAGATACAGATAGCCGTCCGGTGTCGCGTCAAAATCCGGCACGAAATCCGCGTTATCCGCAGTCCACAGCGCCGGATTCGGGCAGTTGGTGGCGACGGACGGAATGGTGGTCCACGTCGGCGCACCATACGCAAACGGGACGAGCAAGCAGACAAGCGCAGCAACTTTCAGCATGGTCTTCATACGAGCTCCTCTCCTAACAGACGTTAAAGAAATTGTGGTTCGTTGTATTGGCACTCCACCTCAGTCTGCCGGCGCCGCGCCCTTGCGCCACGTCAACCATTCATCGGTGATTTACCAACGTTCGCAACTAGTATAGCATAAACAACCGCGGATGTCAAGTGGTAATATAAAATTGCGGTACCAATGTATAGCTTCTGTTTAACAAAAAACGAGTAATATATGAAATATATGATTGCCATTTAGGCAAGAATGTTGTGTAATATGTTTATTACGTTATAGTTATAAAATATTTTTGGTATTAATAAGAAATGTGTTATAAGTATAGTGCTGAATTTTCGCAAAGCACAATAATTTATTGCAGGTGATCAGCCCAGAACGATCACTGCCAGCCGGCGGGAGCGTGGGGGCCTCCGGAACTTCTGACATAGCTTTCGCTACTTTCCATTTAACAAGCACCTCTGTCTGAAATTCCAATCCAGGGAAAAATGCGAACCTGACGTAGCCAAATCTGTTGTAGATCCTGCGTGTGCGTGGCCGATGGGTGAGGTAGGGCGGTCAGGCCCTGACCGCCGTTGCTGCATGCGCGCGCACGCCGGTGCTACCATGGCGCAACGACGACCGCGGCGGTCAAGGGCCTGACCGCCCTACCGGTCTGCGCGCTCTACGCCGGCGGTTACCGTTGCAGGATCGCCGCACGGGCATGCGGCTTCCGTTCTTATCAAGCATATCTGTCGTAGAAGCGGCTTCCAGCCGCTTTTTTCAGCAACGCGGCAAGATGCCGCGTCTACGTGCGGCGCTGGCCAGCCGCTTTAATTGACGCGCATGTGCCAGCGGCGGGACGCCTCCTTGGCTCCTTTACTCTTTGTCGATGGAGGAAATTCGTTCGCGACGAACGAATTTATGGTGCTGCACGAAGCGCCGCTTCGCGGTTGCGTACCGACGTACCGACGTACCGACGTACCGCTTAGCGAGCGGCGCGGCCGCGCGCCTTTGCGCCGGCGTGCGCCATGGCGCGTGCCATCTCGCGCGTGTGCTCGCGCTTTTTGATGTCCTCGCGCTTGTCGTACTGCACCTTGCCCTGCGCGACGCCCAGCTCAACTTTGACGCGCCCGCGCTTGAAATACAGTTGCAGCGGGATCAAGGCCATGCCTTTGCGCTCGGTGTGCGCCTCCAAGCGGCGAATCTCGTTCTTGTGCAGCAACAGCCGGCGCACGCGCAAGGGATCGTGATTGAAGCGGTTGCCTTGGTCGTACGGATTGATGTGAAACTTGGAGAGGAAGACCTGGCCGCGTTCGATCCGCGCAAAGGCGTCATTCAGATTGCCGCGATGTTCGCGCAAGGATTTGACTTCGGTCCCGCGCAATTCGATGCCGGTCTCAATCGTCTCAATGATGTAATAATTGCGGCGGGCTTCACGATTGGTGATGATCGTGATGATGGCCGCGTCGTCGGTGGGTTTGATCATGGGCGTGGCGGGTGCGCGTCAGTCCGCGGGTTGGCCGGCGGCGCGGCGGGCCAGGAATGCGCGCGCAAACGCCGTCAGGTGGTTGGCCTGCAATGCGGCGCGCAGGTCGCGCATCAACGTCAAATAAAAATGCAGGTTGTGCATGGTCAGCAATTGGCCGCCGAGCGCTTCGCCAACATTGAGCAGATGGCGGATGTAGCTGCGCGTGAACGTGCGGCAGGCATAGCAGGCGCAGCCGGGCTCGACTGGGCGCAGGTCATCCTTGAACCGGCCCGACTTGATGGCCAGGTCGCCGTCGGCGGTGAAGGCGCTGCCATTGCGCGCATTGCGCGTCGGCATGACGCAGTCAAACATGTCCACGCCGCGCAGGACGGCCTGGACAATGTCTTCCGGCCGGCCGACGCCCATCAGGTAGCGCGGCTGGCTGGCCGGCAGGTGTTGCGCGCACAGTTCAGTGACGCGGTACATTTCATCGGGCTCCTCGCCGACCGCCAGGCCGCCGATGGCAAAGCCGTCGAACGGCAGCGCGCATAATTCCTCGAGGCAGCGCAGGCGCAGGTCGTCATGCACCCCGCCCTGCACAATGCCGAACAGCAATTGCCGTCCGCCGGTCTGCTGGTGCGCGTCGCGGCATGCGAGGCAGACGCGCGCCCACGCCAGGGTGCGGCGCACGGCGTCCTCGATGATCGCGCGGTCGGCGGTGGACGGCGGGCACTCGTCAAAGGCCATGGCGATGTCGCTGCCGAGCGTCTGCTGCATCTGCATCGCCTCGCGCGGGCCGAGGAACAGGGCGCTGCCGTCAATATGCGACTTGAAGCGCACGCCGGCGTCGGTGATATTGCGCAGATCCGCCAGGCTGTACACTTGAAAGCCGCCGCTGTCGGTCAGGATCGGGCCGTCCCATGCCATGAAGCGGTGCAGGCCGCCGTGGGCGGCAATGATCTCCGCGCCGGGCCGGGTGAGCATATGATAGGTATTCGCCAGGATAATTTGCGCGCCGAGGGTGTGCAATTCGGCGGGCGTCAGCATTTTGACAGTGGCACGCGTGCCGACCGGCATGAAGGCGGGGGTC
>JAPLST010000399.1 GCA_026398485.1 bacterium | reverse complement strand
CGTGCGATCGCCCGATCGCACTTCGTTCTTAGGATATGAAAAGCCCGCGGGCCTGTGTCCGCGGGCTTTTCTGCCCTGCCATGCATGCTGCATCTACTTCTTCACCGCCCACCGCATGCCGCCGCTGCCACTGTATACCGCATACTGAATACCGCATAACGCCCCCCCTCGTACGCCACGCGCTCCGCGCGCGGCATGCCGCCGCTGTCGCCGCCGCTGCACCATGCACAGCATCCGCGGCTGGACCCGCGGCCACAAATGCAGAACTGGTGATCAGTGATCGGTGCTGCGGTGCAGTCCCGCCAGCGGCGCATGCGCGTCAACTTAAGAGCAGAAGAGCAATGCGATCCCTTTGATGGTTGGCGACTTGCCGGGCCCCGTCCCATGGGATGATCCAGCCGAGTAGGGCAGGCTACCCAGCCTGCCATCTCTGTTCTTCAGCACGATAATCCATAGCATGGCCAGCCCAGTCGCAAAGCCAAGAAATTCAGCAGTGACAGGCTGGGTAGCCTGTCCTACCTCAGATGCGTAACCAATTGGTGTGCAGGCAAGTGCGCACTAAGTTGACGCGCATGCGCCAGTGGCGGGATGGCCAAGCCACTTGGCTTGAATGCCGCCGCCGCCGCTGCCTCTGCCCCATCCCTCCATTCTTCCATTTCCCCGTCGCATTGAATCTATCGCGGGAATATGCTATCATAGCTGGCAGTTTGTGACCTGATTTCTGTTTGTAACCATTTTTTCTGGAGTCTGCAATGAATCCGCGCTTACTCACCCTGTTGATTGCTGCGCTGGCGTGCGCCGTCCTGTCGGCTGCGCCGGTCAATGATGATTTTGCCAACGCCCTCGTGCTGGCGGGGCCGGCCGGCACCAATACCGGCACCGGCAACGTCGGCGCCACCAAGCAAGCCGGCGAAGACAGTTGCGTCAATGTCGCGTACACCAACACCGTCTGGTGGACGTGGACGGCGCCGTCCAATGGCGTCTTTGCCATCAGCACGCTCGGCTCGCGCAACATGAGCGGCACGGAATGGGATGCCTGCGTCGCAATTTACACCGGCAGTTCGGTCAGCACCACCACCAAATTCGGCGAACAGGACAGCGGCTTGGAAGAATTGTTCACCTTTAGCGGCGCCAAGGCCGGCGTGCAATATTACCTGCAGTTCGCGGGCTACGACAGCGCCGTGGCATCAAACATCCATCTCACCTATAGTTTTATTCCGATGGACGAGCCGGTTACCAACGGTTGGGCCGCGATTCCGATCGCCAGCGGCATAACGGCCTTGGATTCGTTGCGCAGCTGGCTGGTGCCCGACCATCAAAACAAGCTGCTGGTCGCCTCGCGCTGGGACAACAGCGAGTTTACCGCGCATTCGATCGACTTTAGTGGCGCCACGAATCTGGCCTCGACCGGCGCGTCGTGGACCAGCATACCCGCCCCGCCCGGCGCGCTCCAGAGCGGCGCCGACAACGGCACGGCCGGCATTGCCGCACAAGGCCAGATCTACGCCTGCGCCGCCTTTGGCGCCGCCAGTGCCGACCGCAAATATGTGCGCCTGAACACCACCGGCGGCACCTGGCAGATCAGCACCAAAGTCGGTGATGAAATCAGCGCCGGCTGGGCGGGCGCATACGCCATCATTGCCGAGCCGACCAGCACCGGCACCTTCATCTATGGCCAGTGGTGCGGCACGCGCTATTATCAATCGTATCTGTGCAGCAACGAAGGCAACTTCGCCTACTATGCCTTGGCGCGCGGTCAGGATACACCGTCGTACTGGGGTGTCGACGCGGTGCGCGGCACGGACGGCAGCATGTATTACTATAGCCAGGGCATCAACGGCGGGTCGAACATGTTGCGCCGCGCCGCGCTGAGCGGCAATGTGCCCGCGGCGATCTGCACGCCGTGGGTCAATGCGCGCGGCGAACTTAACAATGATCAAAATGCCAAGACCGGCGCGGCAATTGAGTTTGTGCCGGCCGCCAGTGCGCCGTCATACAAGGACGAACTGTGGGTCATGCCCTGCCGCGTCGTGCAAAGCGGCACGCCCTTGCCGTACAACAAGATTGATCGCTACGCCGCGGCCGACGGCAGCTACCTCGGTTCCGTGGCGCTGCCGTTTGTCGTGGCCAACGATGGGCGCGGCTATGACATGGCCTATTTGAACGGCTATATCTTCGTCATGGAAGGCGCGACGGGCATGAAATTGTGGAGTTACAAACTCGGTGATGCCGTCTCGATTAGCGAGGCGCGCACCAAGGGCATGAGCGCGATCGTGACCATCGGCCCGATCACCGTGTCAACCACCAATGACATCACCGCCAGTGGCTACGCCTTTGCCGCCCAGGATGCCGACGCCGGCCTGACCATCTACGGTTCCGGCGCCACCACCACCTATGTCACCAACTTGCTGAATCAAGGCGTCAAGCCCGGCGACCAGATCGTTTTGCAAGGCTCGAATGCCTGGTATCGCGGGTTGTATGAACTCATGCGGCCAACCTTGGTGGCGAATCTTGGCCCGGTCGGCGTCCCGGCTGCGGCGCCAATCACCATGGATGACTTGCAAAACGGCTCGCTGGTCGGCAAGGCACTGCAAAGCATGTATGTGACGCTCAGCAATGTCTTTGTGGCAACAAGCAGCGCCACATTCGGCACCGGCAATTATATCTTGACCAATCTCGCCGGCCAAGTTGCCACCCTGCGCATTCAAGATGTGGCGGATCCACTGGTGGGCAAGCCCGTTCCCACGCGTGCCTGCGTGCTGAGTGGTATTTTGTCGCAGTTCAGCACCAATACGGGCGCGGCAACCACCTATTCCGACAGCTATCAGCTGCTGCCGCTCGGCATCCTGGTGATTACGAATCCGGCGCCGCCGATCGGCTGGTGCAATTTGCAGTGGCCGACCACCTTGACCGTCGTCACTACCAATGGCCCGGCCGTCTCGGACAAGATCTACGGCCAAGTCTGGATTGACCAAGTCACCTCGCAACCCGGCCCGACGCCCGGCTTGCTGGCTTGGGTCGGCTTTGGCCCGAGCAATGCGCTGCCCAACGCGCCGTCGTGGACATGGACACCCGCGGATTTCAACATGCAGGTCGGCAACAACGACGAGTTTTATACCAACCTGACGATCGCCGTGTCCGTGCCCGTCGGCGAATACGCCTACTGCTACTATTACGAGTATCAGACCAATGATGTGCCCAGCACGGGGTACGGCCAGAAAGATGGCGGGCCGCGCACGCTGGCCACCTACAATCCCGCGCAATCAGGCGTGCTGACGGTCGTGCCGGAACCAGCCCTGCTGCTCGGCTTGCTGGCGGGCTTTGCACTACTGGTGCGCAAACGGCAGGTGAAACGTTGAACGGCTGAAGAGTTTTGGGTTACAGAGAAAATCAGGCGCGGCGCAGCGATGCGCCGCGCTTCTTTTGCTGGTTCTGCACCGCATACCGATTACCGTATACTGAATACCGGCAGAAGTGGCCACGCCGCCCGGCGTGGGTTCTGCCGCTGCCCCATAATTTGTTTTGCGGCAGAATAGAGAGGAAGCAAAAGAAATTTACAAGGAGTAAAGGAGCAAATGAGAAGCCGCAATCATTTTTT
>JAPLST010000450.1:19756-24796 GCA_026398485.1 bacterium | reverse complement strand
AGGCCGCCCACGCCGAGGAATGGAAATCAAAATACCTGTACGGCATGGCCGAGCTGGATAATTACCGCAAGCGCGCCATCAAGGAGCGCAGCGAATTGCTGAAATATGCCGGCCGGGATGTGCTCTATGAATTGCTCGATGTCGCTGACAATCTCGCGCGCGCACTGGAAGCCGACCGCCAGGAGACGGATCCGCGCGTCATTGTTGACGGCCTCGACTTGATTCAAAAGCAACTCATGAAACTGCTCGAGAAATTCGGCGTCTGTACGCTGCAGACCGACGGCGTGGCGTTCGACCCGAACCGCCATGAAGCCCTGCAGCAAGTGCCGACCGCCGATGCCGCGCCCGGCACGGTCATCGCCGAACTCCAACCCGGGTACACCTTTCGCGACAAAATCCTGCGCCCGGCGCGCGTCGTCGTGGCAGCCGCATTGCCCGACCCACCCGCCGCCTAACCTCCGCCACTTGCAGATTTTTATTCATGGCACAAGACGACTATTACCAGCGCTTGGGCTTGGCCCGCAGCGCCACGCCCGAGGACGTCAAGAAGGCCTTCCGCAAAATGGCCGTCAAGTATCACCCGGATAAGAACCAGGGTGACAAGCAGGCCGAGGAAATGTTCAAGCGCATTTCCGAGGCGTATGAAGTCCTCAGCGATGCGGACAAACGCCGGTTGTATGACCAATATGGCGCCGAGGGTGTCAAGCAGGCCTTTGGCGGGCGCGGCTTCCAATGGACCGACTTTACCCACGCCGATGAATTTTCCGACATTTTCGAGAACATGTTTGGCGGCGGCCTGTTCGAGTCGCTCTTCGGTGGCACGCGCCGCACCCGCGATGGCGGCCAGCGTGGCTCGGACTTGCGCCTCGACCTCGAAATTGATTTTATGGACGCAGTCAACGGCGTCGAGCGCCAGATCGAAATCAGCAAACATGTCCATTGCAGCGACTGCGGCGGCAGCGGCGCCGCGCCGGGCACCAAGCCGGCCATCTGCCGCCATTGCGCCGGCGCCGGCCAAGTGCGCATGTCCCAAGGCTTCTTCACCATTGCGCAGCCCTGCCCGGTCTGCCGCGGCAGCGGCCGCGTCATTGAGAAGCCCTGCCACGCCTGCGCGGGCAGCGGCCTGGTCGCCCAGCAAAAAAAGTTGAAAGTAAAAATCCCCGCCGGCGTCGACACCGGCGCGCGCATGAAAGTCAGTGGCGAAGGCGAAGCCGGCACGCGCGGCGCGCCGGCCGGCAACCTCTATGTGATCCTGCATGTGCGCGCGCATGATGTCTTTCAACGCGATGGCGACAATATTGTCTGCGAAGTTCCGCTTTCATTTCCACGCGCGGCGCTGGGCTGCGACATCGAAGTGCCCACGGTGCACGGGCCCATGCTCCTGAAAATACCGCCCGGCACCCAGTCGGGCAAACTCTTTCGCCTGAAAGGCAAAGGCATGCGCAACCTCGAAGGCTATCTGGGCGATCATTTCGTGCGCGTGCTGATCGAGACGCCCACCAATCTCACGCATGAACAAAGCGAGCTGCTCCAGCACTTCGCGGCCGCCTGCGGCGAGACGGTTCATCCGCAATCACAGAGTTTCTTCGAGAAAGTCACGCGCCTCTTCTCCAAGTCCTGATGCTGGATGCTGGATACCGATGACCGATGACCGATGACTGATTACTGATTACTATCCGCACCCATGTCCCTCTTCCGCATCCTCCTTGACGAGTTGCCACCCGCGGACACTGTCATCAGTGTGCCGGCCGGGCAAGCGCATCATCTGCGCCATGTGCGCCGGGTGACGCTGGGCGAGGAGATTCAGTGCCTTGACCGCCATGGCCGCTGCGAATCGGCGCGCGTTGCGGCACTCGATCCGGACGTGCGCGTGGCCATTGGCGCATGGCACACACCCGCGCCGGCGCCACGGTGCGCACTGACCTTGTGGCCGGCCCTGTTACCGGAAGACCACTTCTGCTGACCAAGTTCACCGTGGTGAAGATGCCCAGCGACCCGGCGCGCAAGCACGCACGCTGGCAACGCATTTGCGATGATGCCGCCCGGCAATGTGGTGGCGCGCCCATGCAGGTGGCCGCACCCATTGCGTTTGAGGAGGCACTCGCGTGCCAACAACCGCTACGGTTGATTGCCGACCGCGCCGGCAATGCCCTGCGCGAACTGGTTGGGCCGCGTGCGCCGGCCGCGGTGGCCGTGATGATTGGCCCCGAAGGCGGCTGGTGCGCCACGGAACAGGCGGCCGCCCAGGCAGCCGGTTGGCGCGCCGCGCGTCTGCATCAAAATGTTTTGCGCGCGGAAACCGCGGCGATTGTCGCCGCCGCCCTGCTGCTGGCGCCCGTGAACGATGACGCGGGAAAGCTGAACCCTGAACCATGAAACTGCCGTCAGATATTATGGCCACGAAGACACGAAGAAATCGCGGCGCCGCACCATAATTTATTTCATTGCGAAAGAAATTAACATTGAACATTCAACATCGAACATTGAACATCGAACGGAAGACGGGAAACCACCGTTTTGCTGTCCTCGGTCGTTTTATAAATCATCGCGCCGCGCGAACCGTTGGAATACGCGAAGAAGACCAGTGCCACACCATAATTAGTTTCGTTGCAAAAACTATTAACGAAGAAATCGAAGCACCAGGCATGGTTTATTGCAATACCGCAACGTGCAGCGCTTTGTCAAACAACAATGTCATTGCAGTTGCTGCTTCTTCTTCATGTCTTCGCTGGCGTCTGCTAGTCCCGCCCTGCGGCGTGGATGTCTTCGTGGCAAATTCATCTTTTCTGCCGTGAACCGATGCTCATGAAATTTGGCGTGTGTGGTGGACTGGATCTGATGCCGTTGCTGGCGCAGCACGGCTATGATTACCTCGAAATGGGCGTCGGTGGTTTGCTGAAGCCGACCGAAGACGAGGCGGCGTTCAATGGCGCAGTGGCGCAGCTACAGGCCGCACCGCTGCCGTGTCTGGCACTGAATTGCCTGCTGCCGTCCAGCATGAAAGTGGTCGGGCCGGTGGTGGATGGCGCGGCATTGCAGCGCTATGCCCGCACCGTATGCACGCGGGCGCAGCGGGCGGGCGTGCCGGTGGTTGTCTTCGGTTCCGGTGGCGCACGCAGGGTGCCGGATGGCTTTGAGCATGCACGGGCGTTGACGCAATTGCGCGCCTTTTGCGTGATGCTTGGGCAAACGGCGGCGGCGCATCATGTCACCATTGCGATCGAGCCGCTATGCCGTCATGATTGTAATATTCTGAATACCGTTGCGGAAACGGCCGCGCTGGTGCGCGCAGTGCAGCATCCGGCGATCCGCTTGCTGGTCGATGCGTTTCACTGGGCGCAGGAACACGAGACACCGGACGCGCTCATCGCCAATGCCGACCTGATTGTGCACACCCATATTGCCACGGCCGCCCATCGCAAAGCGCCGGGCAGCGAGGCCTGTGATTTCAGCGCGTTCTTCGCGGCCTTGCGCGCGGCGCGCTATCACGGCACGCTGTCCATCGAAGCTGGCTTGGATACTGCGGCAGAAAGCCTGCCGCGCGCACGGGCACTGTTGCAAGAACTGGCCTGATGCAGCGACTGTAATTACCGTCACACTCAACACAGGAAACACCATGGATTGGATGGCCCAGCTTGACGATTGGTTTCGCGCCCACGAACAGGAAGGCATTGAACTGCTGGCCGCGCTGGTACGGCAAAACACAGTGAATCCGCCCGGCGACGAGCATCTGGCCGCCGTCGTCGTCGAGCAGTATTTGTCACGCCATGCGATTGCCTGCACCCGCCATGAAGGCGCGCCAGGCCGCACAAATGTGCTGGCGCGCGTCGGGCACGGCGCACCGGTCGTGTTCGTCCCGGCCCACACCGATGTCGTGCCGGTGGGCGCGGGCTGGCACACCGATCCTTTCGAACCGGTCGTGCACAATGGCTGGATGAGCGGGCGCGGCACAACCGATGACAAGGGGCCGCTGGCATCGTTGCTGCTACTGGCGGCGTTTCTGCAACAGCATCACACGGCGTTTCACGGCACCCTCCTGGTCGGCGCCGTGGCGGATGAAGAACGCGGTTCGCATCTTGGCTTGAAATATCTGCTGCAGGAAAATTTAGTCCATGCCAACTATGCCATCGTGCCCGACACCGGCGCACCCATCACCCATGTGTCCTGCGGCGAAAAAGGCTTGCTGCATGTCGTGCTGACGCTGCACGGGCAGCAGGCGCACGCCTCGACGCCGGAGCAAGGCGTCAACGCGATTTACGCCGCGCAGGCGTTTATCCAGCGCGTGCATACCCTGTATGGCGAGCGCGTTGGTTACAGCCACAAGACGGCGCCGGCACCGTTCTCACCGACGACCGTCAACATCACCAAGATCAGCGGCGGCTCGGCCTTCAACATTGTGCCCGGGCAATGCACGGTGGGCATCGACATTCGCTTCGTGCCGGGGCAAAGCGCGGAGGAATGGGTGGCGCACCTGCGCGGCATTGCAACCGAGCTGCAGGCCCAAGGGCTGTGTACCGCGTTTGACTTGGCGACCGATGACGCGATGCACTCGTTCGTGCTGGACGCGGACAACCCGGTGGTGCAGGCCATTGACGCCAGCGTGCAGGCGCTGACCGGCGCGCCCGTCACGCGCATAGCGATGAGCGGCACGACCGTCTGCAAGCAGCTGGTTGCGCACGGCATTCCGGCGGTGGGCTGGTCGCAAGATGGCGGGCATCAGGCCCACATGTCGAACGAGCGCATAGCCTTGAGTGAAATCGGCTTGTATGGCCGGGCGTTGGGCCTGGCATTTCTGCGCTTGTGCAAAGCGTGGTGAGGCGCGGCGCGTGGCGGGTGCCACAGAAGTAGTGCCGGGGACAGAATTAAACTGTCGCCCCTCAATGCGGGAGTGGTTCGTCCCCTACTTGCTCAATCAACCGCCGCGCGTATTCGACTGTCTCCAGCTCAAGATCCGCAAGGCAACTGGCCAGAAAGACCAGGCCAGCCACGCGGCCTGCCTTCAACCACTCAAAACCCAGACGGCATTGATGTTCCATGGCG
>JAPLST010000450.1:5599-19722 GCA_026398485.1 bacterium | reverse complement strand
GCGGCCATGGGTATCGGCGCACACGCCCCGAAATCCCACAGGTACAGACCCAGCAGTTTGCGCGGCTGCGGCGCCAGTTCCTCGAGCCGGCAGAAGTTGCGCTCCAAGGCAGCCAGATCCTTGGCGTGCCATGTCCAGAAGGTGATCGCGTCGACCGCGTCAAGATGTTGCCGTAGCGGCAGGTCAAGGTCGTGGGCGGACACCACGACATAAAGCTCCAGCGGCCGGCGGGCCGCGTGCAGTTGGCGGCGGAAGCCGGCGACCTGCTCCGCGCTGAAGCGCCCGGGCGCCCCGGGTTCGTTGCGGAAAAAATCATCCATGAGCGCGCCGGTCAGATTGGGAAACTCCGCGCTCAGGGAGATAATCTCCTGCAAATCCGGCTGGCGATCATTGTCCGTCGAACTCAAGTCCCCGATTATGGACCACACCATGCGCCGCAACGGCCGCATTGGCAGGGCATACTGCCGGAATGGCGGCGCTGGTTGGTTGCCGAAGCGCACCATCATGATATTGGGAATGCCCAGGTAAAAGGCGGCCTCGGTCGGCGTCATGCGCGACAGCCCCGGCAGCTTCCAGAAATTGTTGGCATGCCGATGATAGCAGCCCGCGTCATGGCCCCAGATCCACAGCGCATCGCGGATCGTGCCGGTCAGTGTGCTGCTCTTCATCTTTTCCATTTCGTCTCCTTAAG
This sequence comes from bacterium, assembly GCA_026398485.1. Taxonomy (GTDB): domain Bacteria; phylum Auribacterota; class UBA3054; order UBA3054; family JAPLST01; genus JAPLST01. The sequence goes on along the minus strand of JAPLST010000450.1, from coordinate 19,031 downwards.
AGAAATGCAGTATTCTACCTCAAGCATTTCCCACGCGCAATCGTCACTAAATGTCGATTGCGCATGCCGGACACGCAACTGCCCCGGCTGCCCGCGTTTCATTCCAAGGCGTCGCCAAGCATTTGTTCGGCGGCGTAGTTGATGTCCATGGCGATGTCCGCATTGGCGGGTTTGGCAGCGGTGGCCTCCAGCGCGGTGACGAGGGCCGCCGGCACGACATCGAGCTTGTCGTAGGTGGAGAGGGCAATGGCGGCGCTCTGGAGCACGGCCCTGTCGTTGGCGGTGTCCGCCACCGTCCACAGCGAGGCGAGGCGGCTAAGATTCTCCTGGTCGAGCGCCGAGTTGTGGATCGCGCCGTCGAAATCCTCATAACTGCGAATTGCCCAGTACTGCACCTCGCGGGCGAGGTCTGGGTCGCCAAGGTCATCCTGCCAGTCACGCAAGGCGGTGATGGCCTCCAGGCGGGTGGCATCGATGAGCGCGGCGGGCAGGTTCACCCCATAGGCATGCTTTTCGGCGCCGATCAGGTAGAGCGCGGCCGCCGCCTGGCTGGTGAGTTTGGGATCACGGAGCAACCCTTGATACAAGTTGACAACCGCCGGGGCGTAGGCGGCGATGAGCGCGGCGTCGTTGGGGAGCACTTGGGTGAGGTAGCGCCGCTGGGCGCCCGTGAGTTTGCGGTTGGCGACGGACTGATAGAGGGCGCGCAGCTTCTCCGCCGTGGCGTCCGCGATGGTCGGATAGCCGAAGAACAGGTTGGCGCAAAACATGCGCGTCCTGAAAGACTTGGCGTCGAGGCGGGCCTCCCACTGCCCGACATAGTCGGTCGAGCTCCAGTCGCAGGCGGTGAGGACATAGAAAAGCCGAAACGGATCTTTGTATGCGCGGGCCAAGTCCAGGATCGTGCCGAGCCCCTCATTGTTCACAAGATGCGCTTGGACACGCGCGTCGGTGATGAGCTGGGGCGCCTTGAACACGAGAAAGCGGGCGGCCTGTTTGACCGGCATCTTCACGATCCGGCCGATGAGCTTCTCGTCGGAGATGGCCACCTTGGCGGCCGCGCGCCGGACAGAAAGCGTCGATGCGCGCGCATAGCCGTTGCTGCCCCGCTTGGCCCATTCACTGCTGTTGCACTCAGACTCAATTGGTGGAAGTTCATACAGGGTCACTACCGCAGTGAACTTTTCCAATGCGCTGCCCGTGGGCGCCGCATAGACGGGATTGTCACCGGCAAAAACAGTCTGGATGCGCGTCAGCCACTTGTCCATCCGGGGCGTCAGGTTGCCACTGTTGTAGGTGAATAATTGGTGCAGTTGCCAATAGTCCGGGGCATAGGACGCGAATGCATAATAATTGGCGGACGTCACTTTGCGTGGCACGCTGGGCAGGAAGTTGTTCGTCCGATACTGCTTTAAGATGAGGTAGACAAAGTCCGTCATCGTTTTGAACTTTTGGGGGTCAATGAACGGTTCGTCGGGATAGTGAACAAAGGGCGTGTAGTGAATGTGCCCAATCTCCTGCCCGAAGCCTTCGTGCGAGAAGCTGTCCATGTAGACGTGGAGCGCGATGCCAAGCTTGACGCGGTCGTTGGCCTTGAGGGCCTCGTTGATGTTGTGCTTTGCGAAGGCACTGTTGCGCTTGGTCATTTTCGCGCGGTGCGCGAGGGCGCAGGGGAAGTGGTAGAGCCGCCGCTGCTCATCCCGCACAGCATGAATCGCATCGGTATCCGGATCCCAATCGGTGTACTCGTCCAAGGTGGCGAGCTCCAGCGCATCCGTGGTGCTGAAACCGCTGTCACGGGCGATCAGATACATCGCATGAAAGTGCCCGTCCGTGTCATACGCGGCGGCCGGTTGACCGACAAGCAGAAGACCCAGCAATACTGATCCGTAGATGAGCTTCATAACACTACCATCCTTAGACTACAATGATTAACTTGCAGCAGTGCAAATGACAATTGCATGCAGCGCAATGCTAGACTAACACAAATGTTGCATGGTGTCAAGGGGGAGCTCTTGAAATCGAGCCTTTTGGGCTGCCCACGGCGGATGGCGCTGCGACCTGCACTCCAATGGCACGCTTACGCTACCTGTGAGAATCTCACTTTTCTCAGCACGCAGGTCGCGGCCAGGAAAACCACAGAGGACATGGCAGGTTCCGGCACAAACCAACCCGGCATATTGGAACCGGCATGGACATACATGCTGTTGGACAACTCATTGCTGTAGTTTGAGCGCACGGTTGCATTGCCGGTCTCCATGCGGGTGCGCAATCTATCCCAGTCGCTTTGCGGCGACGTCGTGCCGAAATAATCCATGAATAATCTTGTCGACGGGTTCAAAGCGCGCCGAGTAATTGGCTCTGTTCACGTAAACAGGCGTGGCAACGACAGAAGCGCAGACTGAAACCAGGCCAGCAACGCAGTGGGCGTAACGCAGTGAAATAGTCACAGCGTTTCTTTGGACATGACAAGCAATATCATTTAAGTACATAATTAGTGCATCGCGGTTGATTGATCACCGATGACTTCCTGATACACCTGCAGCGTTGCGGCGGCCATGCGGTCGGCGCCGAACTCGCGTTGCACGCGCTGATAGGCGCGCTGGCCGCAGGCGGCGCGGAAGTCATCATCGGCGAGCAGGCGCGTCAACGCCGCCGCCAGCGCCGGCGCATTGCCCGGCTCGACAATCAGGCCGGTCTGTCCATGCTGATTGACCCATGGCACGCCGGACGGCAGATTCGTGCTGACCACCGGCTTGCCGCTGGCAAAAGCTTCTAGTTGCACCATGCCGAACGCCTCACTGCGCTGGGTTGAGGGCAAGCAGAAGACATCGCAGGCGTGATACAAAGCGACCAACTCGCGCTCGTCCACCTCGCCCAGAAAATGGGTGCGGGCGGCCACGCCCAGCGCCGCGGCGCGCGCGCGCAACGGCTGTTCAAGCGGGCCGCGGCCGACAATCGCCACCTGCGCGTTTAGGTCACGCAGCGCGGCCAGCAAGACGTCAATGCCTTTGTAATACACCAAATGCCCGACAAACAAGACCAGCGGCGTGCCAAGTTGCCGGCGCAGTTCAGCCGCGCGTTTCGTGACTTCGTCCGTTGCCTGATACTGGGCAATATCAATGCCGTAGGGAATGACCGTGCAGCGTTCGGGTGGCAGCGCGGCGAGGAACGGCGAGAACTCGATGTGGCGCGGGGTTGCGACGATGATGCGCGCCGCCTTGGCGAGAAAGCGCCGGTGCAGCGGCGCATGCAACCGCAACAGCATTTTTTGACGAATGATATCGCTGTGAAAGGAGACCACCAGCCGGCCGGGACAGCCGGCGGCGAAGTAGCACCACTCAGCCCACGGGTTCGGCAGGTGAATGTGGACAATGTCCGGCCGCAGGCGGCGCAGGCGCGCCGGCAGTTGCAGGCAGAAGCTGGTCGAATTGATCTCGGCCAGCCGGCCCAGGCGCGTGACATTCACGCCGTTGATGGTCTCGCACACTGTGCGGCGGCAGGTGTTGGCCACCAGCACGTCGAGTTCGCACGCCTCGATCAGCCGCTCGCACAGCAGCTTCAAATAGGTTTCGATGCCGCGCTGATAGGGCCAGTAATATTTGCCGATGTGGACGACAGTCATGAAGCGATAAAGGCCAAGCCAGGGCTTAAGGATGCGAATATCCAATATCCAACAAGGAATGTCCAATGATGAAGTTCTGCGCAGATACTTCGGCCTTCAATCTTCCTTGTGCGATAATCGACATTCATCAAGTTTCAATGTTCAATGTTCGATGTTCGATGTTGAATGTTCAACGTTACTCTCTGTTTCGTGGTCATATATGAGGTAGAGCCTTCGGTGCGACGGTAATCGGTCACCATGATTGGTCGAGGCGCAGGCGCAGCCAGCCAGTCGTGGTTGAATGATAGACATACAGATAGTGGGCGTCGCAGGCGAGGTCGCCAGGCTGGCCGGGCGCGCTGCGGGAGGCCGGCACGGGGCTGCGGCGGAAGAAGCGCGCGTCCCATGCGGCCGCCGCCGTCGCGCCGCGCCATTGCGCCGGTGACCGTCGTTTCAACAAACGCGCGGTTGGCGGCGGCGGCCCACAGCCACGCGGGCGGGCCGGCATGGGCCTCCGTGGTGGGCGGCGGCACATAGAGCGTGCTGAAATTGCTGTGGGCGATGTGGTCCCCTGTCGCCGGGTCGACAAAGAACAAGCCGCCCGGCCCATACGCCGCATCCTTGTAATGGCCGCGCAGGACATCATTCGAGTAGGCACGCTGTTCGAAATACAGGAAATACTGGTTGGACGCCGGCGCCCACGTCATCGGCGAATAATCGTCACGCGCATCGCCGCTGCATTGCGGCCGCAGTTTGAACATGGCGCGCTGGCCGCTGCGCGCGCTGACAAAACTGACATTTTGCTCGCCGCTCAGTTCGAGGCCGGCCCGCGGAATAATGCGCACATATTGGGTCGAGACCTTGTCGCGCACCCACAATTCGCCGGCGAGATCAAAGAAGACGGCGCGACTGTCGCCATCCACCTTGTGGCGTCCATCATAAAAATAGCGCGGGTTGTTCCAGGCGATGCGCAGTTGCTCGCTATAAAAAAGCTTAACCACCAGACCGGCAATTAACGCCAGAATGATGATGCTGAGACAGACAATGTTGTTGCGGGTATACATGCTTGCTTCTATTTGATTGAAAGTGCCAGACGCAGGGCGTCGTACCAGGTGCCGTGATACGGGATGTCAAAGGTGTAATTGTCGACCGCGCCCATGAATTGGAATGAGAAAACCGTGAGGGCCTTGGCCTTGTCGTAATGCAAGCCGATGCGCGAAGTTTGGAAGCCATATTCGCGCAAGCGGTCAATCATGATATCCATGATTTGTTTTTGCAGACTGTCGGCCAGGCTGCTGACATAATGCGTTGATTCGGGGAAATAGAGGATGCCGCCGTGTTGCGAATGGATGTCGCCATCGAAGGTAGTAACGCGCGCGCCGAAGCCGGCCACGGACAACTGACCGGTGAAGATCCCCGCGAGTTTGTTGGTCGTCATGTTAAACGCGCGGCAGACGGCGGCGGCATTCAGATTGGTGAGGTGCAGCGCACCGTCATAAAGAAAGCGCCAGGCCAGTTGGTCTTTGACTTTGCGGCGCGCGAGCAGACCGCTGACGCGGGCCGTGCCATCGAACAATCCGAGGCGCGTGCCGGTCAGATGGACCAAGGTGGTAAGGACATTGGCGACAACAACGGCGTTGCTGGCGACCAGGGTCTGATACGCGACTTGGGTGGCGCGCCCAGTGAGGCTGCCACTGAGGGCGTTGATGGCGAAGGCGAGCGGGTCGCGCGGGCGCTCGCTGAAGGCGATGGGCCGTGCCAGCGCCACGGTGCCCATCACCGCGCTGTTGCGCACGGTCGTATTGTATTGTATTGCTTCGCGGTGATGCGCGAACTGACGGCATAGACCGTGCAGGTGGCATGCGCAACGCGGACGGTCTGGTCTTGGGTGTCGAGCCAGGCCTGCAGGCTGATGCGCGCCAGCGAGCCGGAGCGGGTGATCGTCAGCGGCGCGGCCAGTGCGCTGGCGATGCGCGTCAGGTTGGTGGACAGGCAATCAACGGCGACCAGCATGCTGGTGGCCGCGAAGGTGCGCGCGGCAAACGCGGCATCGGCGATGTGGACGCGCTTGTGGAACAGCGCGATGGAACCGGCGCCGGAACCGGCCTGCACGCGCAAGCCGGTGCCGCTGGCGCGGAACTGCCCGCTGACCACCGCCGCCAGATTGCTGAACTGGGCGGGCAGCCAGTGGGCCACGCTGCGCGAATCGAAATTGGTCGCCGTGGCATCGAGCGTGTACTGGCAGGCATTCATGACCGGCGGCCAGATTGCCGGCGCGCTCGCCACACCGCTGCAATGGGCGGCGCCACCTGCGAGATCGGCGCGCGCGTCGGCCACGTGAATCATGCCGGTGACCAGCGTTGCGCATACACTGATGTTACTGGCGATGTGCGTGCGCCACGTCACGGCGGCCATGTGCGCCGTGACGCAGGCATCCGCGCACGCGGCAAGCAGTGGCACCAGTTGGGCGAGGTCATTAGGGACGACAAGCGGCTGGCGCAAGGCCAACGATGCCTCCATGCGGGCGGCGTGCGCCGCTGCATCGGCCGGGCGCACGGTGATGCGCGGCACGTCCGCCGCGAAGGATATGCTGGCGGCGCTGACGCACAACGGCTGGGCCATCGGATCCAGCCACGCCTGCCCGCTAATCCGCGCGATCGTGGCAGGGGCGAACATGCCGGCCGAGGCGGGAAAAAGATCGGCGAGTTGGGCCACATTGCTCGAGACTAGATTGGCGGTCAGCAGCATGTTGCTGTGGGCCGGCATCAACAGGCGGACCGAGCCGGCGCACACATCGCGCAACGAAAACGATGCAACGAGCCACGCTTGCGTCGACTGGCCGGGCGTGTACCCGGCGTGCATGCTGCACGTGCCGCGCAACGGCACCGGCGTCTGTGCGCCCGTGACGGCCACGGCAATCCGGGTGGCGGTCAGGGACACCGCGCAGGGAAGCAGGCGCGGGCGGGCTGGCCCGGAAGCGCCGCTGGCTGCGGCATTCGTGGCGGGCACGTTCACCTGCACCGCGCCATCCGTCAACGTGATGGCCAGCAGCTGTGGCGCGCGTCGTTGCCAACGCAGCGTGACGGCGGCAAAGGTGGCGGTGGCATGCGGCAGGCACACGGTCATCTCATCCAAGTCAACGCCATTGGCGCGCCACTGCCATGCGCCGATGGTGGCCGAAACCGCGGGTGCCATCAGGCGCAGCGCCAGTTGGGCATGCTGAATCGGGAACAAGGCCAGCAACGCGCCGGCCACCAGCAACGCCACAAGCAGCAATGCCACCATGCGCAGGAGCACGCGCATCAATCTTCGCATAGGGTCACGCCGGCATGGATGAAATGATGCGCGGGGACTTGCGCCCGCAGCGTTGCGGCAACCCGGTCGGCCGCAGCCTTGCTCTGGCACAAGCCGATGACGGTCGGCCCGCTGCCGCTAATCCAGGCGCGCAGGGCGCCGGCAGCTTGGAGCTGCACTTGCAAAGCGCGCAGTTCCGGCATCAATTCCTCGGCGGCCAGCGCGAGATTGTTCCAGATCAAGGGCGCCAACGCGGCGGGTTCGCCCGCTGCATATGCCGTCAGAAATGACGCAACCGCGCAGTGCGGGCGCGCCTGCCGGTCGAACTGCCGGTAGACATCTTTGGTCAACAGGGGCATACCCGGATTCCAAACAACGATAGGATACGTGTGGGCCGCGAGCGGCTGGAGTGTTTCACCAATGCCTTCGCACAGCGCCGCCGGCGTCCCCAGGAAAAAAGGGACATCCGCACCGAGTTCCCGCGCCATGGCGTGCAGTTCAGCCTCGCTGGCGGGCAACTGCCACACCTGGCACACGGCGCGCAAGGCGGCCGCCGCGTTGGCAGATCCGCCGCCCAAGCCGGCGCCGACTGGCACGCGCTTGGCAAGGGTCATGACCACGCCGGCCGCAGGTGCATAGCGCGCCATCAGCGCGCGCGCCGCGCGGCAGATGATGTTGTCCTGCGGGTCGCAGGCACATTTGTCGAATGAGTCGTGGCACGCGCACACGCCGCCCGGCGCCAAGGTCACCTGCAACGTGTCATACACATCAATGCGTTGCATGACCGATTGCAGCGGATGATAGCCATCCGGCCGGCGCACGCCACAGTCCAGAAAAAAGTTGATTTTTGCGGCACACCGGACAACCAGGCCGGGTGCGTCAGGAGGCGGGGCGGGTACGTGCTGGCTGGTCACGCCGGACACCATCGTCCTATTTCAACAGCCGCAGTTTCTGCTCGACGGCCTTGTTATGGGCATCCAACTGCAATGATTTTTGCCACATGGCGCGCGCCTTGTCGGGCAAGCCGAGGCGCAGATAAATATCGCCGAGATGATCGGTGATGACGGCATCTTCACCTTCGAGTTCGAGGGCGCGCTCGACTTTCTGGAGGGCGCGCTGCGCGTCACCGCGCTGGAAATACACCCAGCCGAGCGTGTCAATATAGGCGCCATTGCCCGCGTCGTGGACGAGGGCTTGGCTGACGAGGCGCTCGGCCACATCCAAATTCGTGCCGCTCAAGGCCAGCACATAGGCCGTGAAGTTCAACATTTCGGGTTGCTGTTTTTTGTCCGGCACGACGGCTTTCAGAAGGTCGGCAGCCTGGCTGAAATAGCGGCGCGCTTCATCCGGTGCGCCGGCGCGCTCGGCGCGTTCGCCGTGGGCATACTGCAATTGTGCGGCGCGCAGATACGGGTCGGGATTTTCGGCGTCTGCGGCGATGGCGCGTTGATACACGTCCAGTGCGCGCGCTTCATCGCCGACCAGCTCATGCAGCAAGCCCTTCTTCACCAGCCAGCGCGACTTGGCGTTGGTGCTGCACAACGCATCCATGCGCGTGATCGCCCGGCGAAATTGTTCGAGGGCCAGTTCATCATCATCACGCCGGCGGGCCTTGAAGCCTTCTTCGATGTAGACATCCGCAATGCGCTCCTGCAACACGACACTGTCGGGTTCGCGCGCAAAAGCGGCCGTATAGCATTCGACGGCACGTGGTGCTTCGCCGCGCAATTGATACAAATCGCCCAATTTGATCATCAAATCGGTGCGCGGCTCAAGTTCGTTTAAATGCTCATACGCAGTGATGACATTGGCGACCCGGCCAAGGCCGTTGTTGAGCGCCGCATATTCCCACCACAAGTAGCGCGAGCGCGGCGCGCATTCCAGCGCGCGTTCGAGGAAGAACATGGCATCGACAATGCCCTCCTGCGTGGCTGTCGAGGCCCGCGCCGTTTCGAGCGCATGCATGACGCGATGGCGCAGGTAGGCGGAGCGCAAGTAATAGGCGTGCGCCATCGCGCGCTGGCGCACGACATCGGCGCGCCGCGCCAAATGGGAGAGATCATCCAGCTGCGCGGCGTCAACGGCGCAGCTTGATGAGCAAACAAGACTACACGCCAGCGCGCCCAGCAGCGCCGGCACCACCCGCGTGAATGTTGTCCACGGCGTGTGCATGGCAGGACGTGAAGCCGCCCGGCATCAGGGCTTGTTCTTGTGACGATTCAGACGCAAACGCTTTTTGCGCTTATGCTTGTTCATCTTGCATTTGCGCATCTTCCGTCCACACGGCATAGATTGCTCCATAAATAAGTTAGCCGACGACGCCACCAGACGCCGCCCGGTGCGGGGCACGGACGCCACCACACTTGGAAGGATATAATACCCGAAATGGCCGGCTTTGTCAACGCGGCCCAGAAATCGCCTTGATATTCCGCAATAAGGACGCTGGCCTGAATCAATCCCGCTCATGCACTCAATCATTCCGCATAGCGGAATTTCAGCAATTTTCATGTTCACTTGCAGCAACACAGGCAAGTGTGCTATACTATGTTCCATGAAATTTTGTAACTGGAATTACTTAAGGATGCATGCCATGACACTGCGACTTGGTATTTTTTGTGGTATGGTGCTGAGCGGTCTTGTTGTTCTGGGTGGTTGTTCCAGCAAGAGTTCGACCAATGCCAAGATGGCAACGGACGAGTCTGTTGCGATGGATGCCACGATGCCACCGGCGGAGAATCTTGACATGGATACGACCGGCACGGGCAGCGGCGGCGACACGTTTGCGGCGGGTGACGGCGATATACCGGCGGCGCCGGCGACGGACTTGATGCCGGGCAGCACGGCCGGCAGTTATTCCGGCAGCACGCCGGGCTACGGCGCGATCGCGTCTGACAATCGCGGCTATCCCGATTATGCCACGCCGCGCCGCGGCGGCAGTTCAGGTTCGGGCTCGGCCTCCGGCTCGAGCTACACGATTCAACGCGGCGACACGCTGTGGGGCCTCAGCCGGCGCTATGGCGTTTCGGTCAGTGCACTGGCGAGTGCCAACGGCATCAGCCAGAATGCCATCTTGCGCGTCGGCCATCGCTTGACCATTCCCGGCGCGGGCGGCAGCAGCAGTGCGGGCAGCAGCGGCAGCGCGGTCAGCGGCGCGGGCACCGCGGGTGGCCGCACCTATCGCGTGCAGCGCGGTGACACGTATTCCGGCTTGGCCCACAAATTTGGCGTCAGCAGCCAGCGCCTGATGGAATTGAACAGCACCTCGTCCCCGACCTTGCGCGAAGGCCAGACGCTGCGCATCCCGTAACGTAAATTCTTTCGCGGCGAAAGAATTTATAAAGTTGCGTTATGCCGGCTAATGAGAATGTGGCGCAAAACAAAACATTAGAAAGCAGTGGGATGTCCAGAGAATTCCGGCTGCGGCTGGTCTATCGCATTGTCGCCACGGGCATGCTATGCGTTTTTTGTGTCATGACCATCGGCATTTCCTCATATTGATTCTACCACACATCGTCCATCGTTCTGCAAATATTCTGCGACTCACCATTGGAGATGACGGGATTGTTCATCGCACCTGCTTCGGTGAACGGCGCATCGCCGCAGGTGACATCAAGAGATACAAAATGGTTGACGCGTCGGTCGTTCTTTATGGCAGCACTAATGAAACACCCGTTTTGACAATACCATGCTGTTTTGAAGGATTACCAGACATCAAAGCATGGGTGGCGGCCCGCGCGACCAACCTTGATGAAGTGGAGCGGCTTGACCCTGTGCTGCGGGCGCAGAAGCGCAAGCAAGCGGTTTTCGTCATCTGCCTGCTCGTTCTTTTCTTGGGTGAATGGTTGCTGGGTGAGCGCATGATTATGTGCGCCTGGTCCTCGCTGGTGAAACTCGGCATAGGGACGATGGCGTGGGCAGTACTGGCCGGTACGGGCTTGTTGGCGCGCAGATATTTCACGCCCACGGCATGGCCAACCATGGCTGTTACAGGCGGCCTGTTCACGAGTGGCGTTATCGCCGGCGGGGCGATATTTGCTGCCATGTGGGACTTCGATACCTATGAGTTCGCTCCGCTGATGCTGCCTGCGGCGGCATTGGCACTACCGTGTGCCTTGCTGTTCGTCACACCGTGGACCTGTGCCGACAAGCGCACGATGCTGCTGATTCCTTTGGGAGCTCTACTACTGCTGCCGTATTGCGCCACGTTAGCGCTGCATGCCAATGCATTGATCACACACCACGTGATCTTCAGCCGTGAATTTCAAGTGGTCGCCAAGACCGAACCCCGAAGTCCCAAGCAATACACAGACCTGACAAGACTCATGCTGCGGCCTGTCCATGGCATGAATGTGTTTCCGACGACATTTCCGACGCGCTGGTGCGCAGCGCTCGCCAGCGGCGACACCTGCTTTGTGTCGCAAGAAATCGGCTGGCTGGGCATCACTTGGTTTGATCTCAGCACACAGGGTGATGCAAGAGGCGATGCGGGCAAGCGGTAGTCGCCGGCAAGACACTGGCGCGGATGTCGGACAGCGTCGCGGTACGGAGGCCGCTCCCACTCATTGCAGAGGTTTTCAGTTTTCAGTTTTCGGTGCAGCAACCAGCATCAATTTCAAGTATCCAGTATCCTGAAAGTTCTTCTTCGTGTCTTCGTGCCTTCGTGGCAATTTCATGCTGCATGCCCCGCGCGGTGCGCGTGGCGTACGCGGCAGCAGGTATTCGGTAAGCGGTGGTCGGTATTCGGTGCAGCAACAGCAGCAGCATCGCGGCGCGGCGGCCGCACCCACTTTTCTGCAAAAAAACGGCTGCATACGCGCCGCACCGGCGCGTTTATAATTTTGCCGCCGCGGTAAAATTACTGGTACTTGTGAATGCGCCAGAGCAGCGTCAGGCCGGTCAGCATGAAGACGATATCCGGCAGCCAAATCAGGTAGTAGGGCTGGATCGTGTAGGTGCCGCTGAAAGCCTTGATGCTGATCACCATGGCATAATGGACAGCGACCAGACCGAGGCAAATCAGAAAGCCGATGGTCTTTTCGCTGCGATGCGCGCGGATGCCGAGCGGTATGCCGATGATGGTGAAGGCGATGCTGGCAAAGGCATAGGACAAGCGGTATTGGATTTCGGTGCGAAAATCGCTGCGCATCTCCAGCGTGTAAAATAATTCCTTGACCCAGTCTTTGTGCCAGTGATCGAACTGCGCCAGGGACGGGCCGTTGGCGCCCTCAAGCTTGATCAGGTCATTACGGTATTCGGCGACGAGTTGCCGGCCGTCAATGTCTTCGAGGGCATGCCGCGGCCGGCGCCCGCGCAGCTTCAGCACGCGGCGCCACCCCGGCATGTTTTGCAGTGCGGCCCATTCCTCGCGGCTGTCGGCCAAACCTTGGATCAAATCGTCGACCGACCGGTTGCGGCGTTGCGCAATCGCGGCAATCTGCCAGGCATTGGTGGCGAGGCGTTCCAGCAACACGTCGGTGGGCATGTGGCCGGGCTTGGCTGCTTTTTCCAGGACTTTGCGCCCGCGCTTGAAAATCTCGCTGATGTCAATGTACATGTCAAAGCGGCCGGAGCTGATCCGCAGATACGAATTGGTGCGTTCGGGGCTGTGCTCTTCGGAGGTGAAGTCATAGAGTTCGAGCAGCAGCCGGTTTTCCTGACGGATCGGCCGGATGTAGCCGCGTTTGGCGCTGATCAGGCGCGAACGCCCGTCCTCCAAGTCCTCGGTGATGGAAATGTCGCGGTAGACATCGCCTTCGCGCTGGTTGACATAAAAACGATAGCGGCCGAGCGGCGTCCATTTGCCGGTCTCGATCCAGCCGCTGGCGTCCGATTGCGAATAGCTGGCGACGATGTTTGAGCGCGCAAAATGGGCCCGCGGCAGAATCGTGTTGTTGGCCGGCACGGCCAGCAGGGCCACCAGCAGGCTCAGCACCAGGGCTGGCGCGGCGATGCGGAAGATGCTGATGCCGGTCGCCTTCATGGCGGTGATCTCGCCATCGGCGGACAAGCGGCTGAAGACCAGCAGCGAGGCGGCCGCCATCGAGAACGGCAAGGCGTACGAAATCACCGACGGCAGGGTGACGGCCAGCAGTTGCACAATCACCAGGACGCTGACGTTCTTGAAAATCAAGGCGATGATTTGCACCAGGCTGCCGGTCAGCATCACAAAGGTGATCACCAGCAGGGCCATCAGAAAGGTCGTCAGGGTCATGCGAAACAGATAGCGATTCATCACGCGCATGCGGATGAATTTGGTCAGCGGGTCGAACAGACCGGCGCGGCGTTCGCTGTGCAATACGCCTGGCTGCGTCATGCGGTGTTCCTTAACTGGTTGCAAGCAATGAGTGAAGTGCGCGCAACAGCGCGGCGCACTGTGCCTCGGTATGCGCGGCGGATATGCTGATCCGCAGGCGCGCAGTGCCGACCGGCACGGTCGGCGGTCGAACGGCGGGCACAAGCAGGCCCGCGTCACGCAAACTGGCGGCCACCGCGACGGCGGCGTGGGCGTCGCCCACGATCAGCGGGCAGATCGGC
>JAPLST010000450.1:0-5532 GCA_026398485.1 bacterium | reverse complement strand
CGCGCCGTCGCAAGGCCGGCACGCACCTGCTGCGTGTTGCGCCACAGGCGCGTGACGCGCCCGGCATCCTGTTCCAGCGCGCGCACGGCAGCCAGCGCCGCGCCGGCCGCCGCCGGCATAATCCCGGTCGTGTAGACAAACGCGCGCGCGGCGTTGAACAGATATTCTACCAATAAGTGCGATCCGGCTGCAAACCCCCCCTGACTTCCCAGCGCTTTACTGAGTGTGCCGACGACGACCGGCACGCGCGCCGCCAAGCCGCGCGCGACGACCAGGCCGCGCCCGCCGCCGTACACGCCCAGTGCGTGGGCTTCATCGACCACCAAGGTGGCCGCGTGCGCCGCGCAGCATTCGACCAGCTCTTCCAGCGGCGCGCAATCGCCGTCCATGGAAAAGACCGACTCGGTCACGACCAGCGTGCGGCCGTCGTGCGGCTGCGCCAGAATGCGATCCAGCGCGCTGACCTCATTGTGCGGAAAGACGCACAGCCGCGCGCGCGCCAGGCGCGCGCCGTCCACAATCGAGGCGTGCGCCAGGCGATCAATGACAATGCGGTCGCGCGGCCCGGCCAGCGCCGTGATCACGCCCACATTCGCCATGTAGCCGGACGGGAACACCAAGGCGGCCGCGACTTGTTTGAACGCCGCCAGGCCCTGTTCAAGTTCGCGCACCAGCGGATACTCGCCGGAAATCAGACGCGATGCGCCGGCGCCCGTGCCGTACGCGGCCAGCGCCGCGACCGCCGCCGCGTGCGTGGCGGGATCATGTGCAAAGCCAAGATAGTCATTGCTGCAAAACGCCACGCAGGCATGGCCGTCAACATCACAGTCGACGGCCGAGCGCCACGTCACGCAGCGCCGCGTGCGCAGCAAGCCCTGCGCGGCGCGCGTGTCCAAGGCGAGCGCCAGCTGGGTGTCCAGCGCGGTCGGGCTGTTGTCAGCACCCATCGGCGGCACCACCCGTTGGCTGCGCGCCGTCAGGCCATACCCGGCTGTCCAGTGCAAATAATTGACCGGAAATGTGGCGGGTGCCGCACAGATGCACGGCAAATGCGGCAACCTCGTCCGGCGTGGTGGGCGCCCCCAACACATTTTCGTGCGCCAAGGCGCGTGACGCGGCGGTGGTCAAATCGCTGGTCATGGCGGTTGCCAGAATACCAGGCAGGATGGCGTTGACACATATGCCGCGCGCGCCCCAGCGGGCCGCCGCATCCCGGACAAAGCCCAGCAATGCACCTTTGGCGGCGGCATACGCGGCCACACCCGCGCCGCCGCGCAAGCCCGCCAACGAGCCGACCGCCAGCAGATGACTGCCGCGCCCCAGCAATGTTTCGCCGAGTTGTTGCGCCAGGCGTGCCTGCTGCCGGTAGTTGATTTCGAGGATGTGATCCCACGCGGCGCTGCTGGTGCGCACCAGCGCGGCCACGCGCACCACGCCGGCATTCAGGATCAGCACATCCAGCGCGGCGCCATGGTCATGCACCTGCGCGGCAATCTGCCCGGCGGCATCGGTGGCGGATAAATCAACCCGGATAAGATAAGCCTGTGCGCCGCGCGCCTGCACCGCGGCAGCCACGGCGCGGGCCGCGGCATCGGCGTGGCCATAGTGAATGCCAAGCGAGACATGCGGCGCGGCGAAAGCGAGTGCCAGTGCGCGCCCAAGGCCGCGACTGGCGCCGGTGATGACGACATGGCGCGCGCGCGGCTGGTCGGCGCAGTCGGTCATGCGGCCGGCGTGGCCGGGGCGGTGTGCGCGCCGTGGGCGCGCGCGACCGTCAAGCCCAAATCCGCCAGCAATTGCAGATCTTGTTCGACCGCGCGGCCGGCCGTCGTCAGATACGTGCCAATCATGATGCTGCTGGCGCCGGCATGAAAGATCAGCGCCTGGGTTTCGCGCAGGACTGTTTCGCGCCCGCCGGCGATTTTGAGATCGGTGTCCGGCAGGATGCAGCGGAAGAGCGCAATGATGCGCAGGGCGTCGCGCGGCGCCAGCGGCGCGGCATGTTGCAACGGCGTGCCCGCAATCGGCGCGAGGAAATTGAGCGGCACGGAGCGAATGCCCAACGTGCGCAGTTCGAAGGCCAGGTCGATCCGGTCATCCCATGTTTCACCCAAGCCAAATATGCCGCCGCAGCAGACCTCGAAGCCGTGCGCCTGCGCGCGCCGCACCGTTGCAAGGCGGTCGTCATAGGTGTGGGTCGTGCAAATCTGTGGGAAGAAGCGCCGCGATGTCTCAAGATTATGATGAATCCGGCGCACGCCGGCCGCCTGCAGCGCCTGCAATATTTCGTCATCCAGATGGCCCAAGCTGACGCTGAGCATGCCCGGCATACCCGGCCCGCCTTCGCGCAGGGCGCGCAGCAGTCGCGTGCGTTCGGGGCCCTGCACCGCGTCGCGCCCGCTGGTGACAATGCCGATGCAACCGGCCGGCAGGGCCGCCGCCTTGCGCAGTGCAGCGGCCAGGCGCGCGGACGACAGCAGCGCATGCGGTTTGACGCCGGTGGCATGCCGCGCGGCCTGCGCGCAGAAGGCGCAATCCTCGCTGCAGGCGCCGGCCTTGGCGTTGATGATGGCGCACAGGCCGATGCGATCCGAGAAAAAGCGCGTGCGAATGCGCTGCGCGACCGGCAGCAATTCATCCAAGTCGCAGGCAACCAAGGCGCTGGCCTCGTCATGCGTCAGCGGCACGGCATTCAGCGCGCGGGTCAAAATGGGGCGCAAGGTATTCATGAGGTCAACGTGCCTTTGGTGCTGGGAACGCCGGGGCAGCGCGGGTCGCGCGCGACGGCCATGGCCAGCGCGCGGGCCACGCCCTTGAAGATGGCTTCGCAGACATGATGCGCGTCTTTGCCGGCCTTGACGCGGATGTGCAGGGTGATGCCGGCGCGCATGGCGACCGCGCGCCAGAATTCCTCGACCAGGCTGACATCAAACAATTTTACTTTCTCCTGCTGCCAGGCCGTGTCAAATACCAGGAACGGCCGGCCCGACAAGTCCAGGGCGATTTCCGCCAGGGCCTCGTCCATCGGCAACAAAAAGAAACCATAGCGGTGGATGCCGCGCTTGTCCTGCAGCGCGGTGGCCAGCGCCTCGCCCAGGCACAAACCGATGTCCTCGACCGTGTGATGGTCGTCAATATGCGTGTCGCCGGTGGCTGTGAGTTGCAGGTCGCACCCGCTGTGCTTGGCAAACAATTCCAGCATGTGATCGAGAAACGCCACGCCGGTGCGCACGGCATACGTGCCGCTGCCGTCGAGCGCAAGCGTGAGCTCAATCGTGGTTTCGGTCGTGGTGCGGGTCAGATGCGCGGTGCGGGCACTCATGGGGCGCTGCTCCGGAGGTCGGTGAGAACAGTGGCAAACAACGCTTCGCGCGTCGGCACGGATGCCTGCATCACGGCCGGCTGGCGCGTATTCAATTCCGTCAAGCGCAATGTGGCGCGCTTGTTAAAGGCAAAGCGCTTGAGCGGCACATAGACCGGCTCATACCACATGTATTCGATGCGCTCGCCGTCCAAATTCAAGGCTTCCATTTTTGAAAAAACAATATACCGGCCTGGTTGCACGCTGCCGCCGGTGAAGCTGAAGCGGCCGTCGCCATCCGCACGCGTGATGGCGAGGGTCGCGTTCAACATGCTTTCCTCCGCACGCGGCAAGGCGTCCTGCTGGCGTTGCTGCATGGCGCGCACGGCCGCGTCCACCAAGAGCATCACTTCGTTGGTCGTCAGCGCGCAGCCGTCGATCAGCCCGCCTTCCTTGATTTTGTTGGCGGACGCGTTCTTTTTCTTGGGCGCCGGCGCGGCCTGCGTTTTTTTGTGCAACGCGAGAAAAACGGCATTGCTGCTGATAAACGAGCGCACGCGTTGCGAAGGCTCCTCACCCAGGCCCTGGCGGTCAAGCCATTCCGTTTCATAGGCACGCGTTGCCTCATCGGCGGCCAGCCGCCCATTGTCGTGCAGCTTCGTCACCTTGTCTTCCCAAAATTGCGCGCCATGCTCGTAAAACGCGCCGCCCACACGGCAGTCTTTCATGCGCTCGCGGCAATACAGCGCATAGTTCAGGTAACGTTCCATGCGCGCGGCCAGTTCGGCTTCCTCGGCCGGTGTCAGCGGGCCCAACTCGCCCGGACTATTGTCGTTGTCGGCGCGGCGGGAGACGTCCAGCGAGGCGATATCGAGTGCGCGGGTGGCGAGTGCGGCCGCCTTGGCCGCGTTGACCTGCACGGCGAGCTGCGTCACAATCGTCTGGGCCAAGGCCTGCTGCGCGGTGATCAGCTCGTTGGTCAGCATGGCGATGTCATCGTCCGCGCTGATGGCCATCAAGCGCAGTTCCAGATTGGTCGGCGTCTGCTGCCCTTCGACCGCGATGACGCCGTCAATCGTGTAGTGCGCGCGTGACCACACGACCAGCAGGGCAATCAACGCGATGGTCGCGGCCAAGCCAACCAGCTTTGCATAACCAACGGGGGAAATATGCATTAGCGGGCCTCCGTGCCTGCTGGTGATGAAACAGCGCCGGCGGCGGCGCGCAGCGCCCGCGCATCGTCCAGCGCCGTTACCAAGCCGCGCATTTGCTCGTCCGTGCCGATGCTGAAGCGCAGGGCATCCTGCAGCCGCGGCGTCGCAAAGTGCCGCACAAGGTAGCCCGCCTGCTCCAGCTGTGCCATGATTTCACGGGCGGAGCCACGGGGTGGAACCGCCAGCACGAAATTCGCCGCCGAGGGCGTCACCCGCCAGCCACACTCGTGGAGCGCGGCCGCGAACCATGCGCGCGTCGCCACAATCTTGGCCACCGCCGCGCGGGTGTAGTCGGCGTCCTGCAAGGCCGCCACGGCGGCTGCCTGGCTGACGGCATTGACATTATACGAGTCTTTCACTTTCATCAGCGCGGCAATGGTCGCGCAGCGCGCCAGGCCGAAGCCGACGCGCAAGCCGGCCATGCTGTGCGACTTCGACAGCGTGCGCAGCACAATCAGGTTTGCATAACGACGCAGCAGCGGCAGGCAGGTCACGCCCGCAAACGGCGCGTAGGCCTCGTCGATCACGACCACGCCGTCGCGCTGCGCGCACAGCCGCGCAATGCTGTCTTCGTCAAACAAGGTGCCGGTCTGGGCATTGGGACTCGGCAAAAACGTCACGCGCGCCGATGCCGCAAAAAACGCCGGCGGCAATTGATACGCCGCGTCCAGCGGATAGACAGCCGTCTGCGCGCCCTGCATGGCCGCAAGGGTTTCATACAATGTATAGGTTGGGTCGACCACCGCAATCCGGTCAGCGGCGCCGAGAAAGGCGCGCACGATCATGGTCAGCACATCATCGCTGCCGTTGCCGACAATCACTTCATCCGGCGCGACGCCATACACCTGCGCGGCGACATCGCGCACGGGCTGCGCGACGGCGTCGGGATACAGGCGCGCGGCATCGGCGGCCACGGCCGCCAGCGCGGCCAGCACGCGCGGCGACGGCGGATACGGGTTTTCATTGGCGTTCAGCTTGACCATGCGCGTGCGCGGCTGCCGCCCGGGCACATAGGCC
>JAPLST010000222.1 GCA_026398485.1 bacterium | reverse complement strand
GCGGCTCCCGCTCTTATATCGGAAAGGCTGTTCGCGCGGTTGACTTTCGCGGGCCGATTCCGTACAATGTACCTCGCCGATCTCGCGTGCGCGGGTGGTGGAATTGGTAGACACGCTAGCTTGAGGTGCTAGTGGGCGAAAGCTCCTGGGAGTTCAAGTCTCCCTCCGCGCACCATTTTTCTTGCAGAATATTAGTCGACCAAAGAGGAGCGCGATGCCGCATGGCTATCATTGCATAAGGGCAGGCCTGCTGGCACTGGGCGCCTGCGTTCTGGCGTGGGGCGCCGCGCCAGCCGCCCCGGCCACCAACGCCGCGCCGTTGCGGATTGTCACCTCGTTTTATCCCCTCTACATCACCACCTTGAACATCGTCGCCGGCGTGCCGGGTGTCTCCTTGAAAAATCTGACCCGCCCGACCACCGGCTGCTTGCATGACTATCAGCTAACGCCGGCGGAGCTGCGCGCCCTGGCCGATGCCGACGTGTTCATCGTCAACGGCGCGGGCCTGGAGTCTTTTCTTACAAAAGTCATGGCGCACACCACGAATCTGACGGTGGTCACCGCCAGCCAAGGCTTGGACTTGCTGCGCGACGAGCACGGCGTCAATCCGCATGTGTGGGTCAGCATTCGTGGCGTGATCGGCCAGGCCCGCGTGATTGCCACCGCCTTGGCTGTGCGTGACCCGCGCAACGCCCCGGAATATCAGCGCAATTGCGCCGCCTATGTCGCGCAGCTGGCGGCCTTGCGCACGGAAATGCAAGCGGGCTTGAGTGGCGCGACGACGCGGACAATCATCACGTTTCACGAGGCCTTTCCCTATTTTGCGCGCGAGTTTGGCCTGCGGGTGGCAGCTGTGGTGGAGCGCGAACCTGCGGATTGCAGCGGTGATCGAGCGCGAACCGGGCAGCGAGCCGAATCCGCGCGCCTTGGCCGCGACCATCCAGTTGGTACGCAAAACGGGCGTCACCGCGCTGTGTGCCGAGCCGCAATACTCGGCGCGCGCCGCGGCCGCGATCGCGCGCGAGTGCGGCGCAACCGTCTATCTGCTCGACCCGGCCGTGACGGGTCCCCAGACCAACGCCGCGTATCTCATGATTATGCGCCAGAATTTGGCCACGTTGCAGCGGGCCCTGAATGCCGCCCCGCAACCTCAATAAACACGCCGAGGGGGCTTTCTGTGGAAATGATGAATGATGAGTGATGAATATGATTGAAGAAAATCCTGCCGGCTCACCCTCTACATTTCTTCTTCTGTCAGGAGCCGGTGCGGCTGCCGAAGGGAACGCGGCACGCCGGTGCCGCTGAGGGTAGGCGGGATTGCCATATCCCGCCAAATTCTTGTGCGCAACGAGAATGTTTGTGGCCAATGAGTGCACGCGGCTTCCGCCAGAAGCTGCTGCGATCGGGAGATCGCACCTACCTTCAGCCGATCGGGCGATCGGCGCTCCTTTCGCTGCGCGGCGTGCAGCAAAGCGATGCATACAGCAATCAGTACCTCTGCTTTCCCAATCTCTGCGTGAATGCTGCCGCTGCACCATCCCTCCACCATTCCATCCTTCCAGTTTTCAACGGTAACCACAGGCTTGGTTTATGACGCGGCGCGCAATCGTCATTTCTGGTGTGCTGCTGGTGCTGATCGGGCTGACGACCTGGCTTGTGTGGCCATGCGCCAAACCAATCTCACCGGCACCAACACCGACAAAGGCAACGGCGCGCGCCGTGCCGGTGCATGCGCATGAACACAAGGCTGGCAAGGAGCCGATGCCCAACGTGGCGTCGAATCCCGCGCCGGACTCAGCAGGTGTTATTCGCGGTGACATCCGCCGCAGCACGGGCGAGGCCATCTCCGGCGCGTTCGTCTGGGCTGAACTGGCTGAAGACAGTGAGAATTTGCGGCGCTGGCAGTTCTTGGTCGAGCGCGGCAGATGCACAAGTGTCGGTGACCAGGTCGGCACCGATGCTGATGGCGCGTTCACAGTGCCGGCGTTGTCACTGGCACGCCCGGTGGTGGTGCGCTATTATGTGCCGGGCGAGACCTATGGCGGCGCGGGCCCGTTTGATGTGCAACATCCGCCGCCGGCCTGGCTCAGCATGGTTGTCAACAATGGCGGTCGTTTGTATGGCGTATTCAAGTCGTGCGACGGCGTGCCCGTAACCAATGTCAGGGTGCAGCTTGGCTGTCACAGCCTGGTGAGCAACACCAGCGCCTCAGTACCGCAACGCACCATGAATATTGACATTGCCGACGATGGCAGCTACACGTCGCATGTGCTGCCCGCCGGCTTTTATTCCGCGATGCTCGACGCGCCGGGCTACCAGCGCGCCGAAACGCGCGAACTTCTCAACGTCCGCGCAGGCGAGTTGACGCCGTGCGACATCGTGTTTGAACCGGATAAGGTGAGCAGCTATGGCGGGGTCGTGATTGACTGGCATACCAAGCTGCCCTTGCCGGATGTCAGTGTTACCTATGGCACGGCGGGCGACAACCGGCGCCTCACGACGGATGGCAACGGCCACTTCTTGTTCAACGACACCTATGGCTGCGCAGCATTCTCACATGCCGGCTACACCGATTTTAGTTGTACGCTGCGAGAAGGTACTAATGCAACGGTATACCTGTCTGCCGGCGCGGATGTGGACGTCTTCGTCTGGACGCACGACGGCAAACCCTTCACCAATATCAGTGTGCAACTCAGTGGCCCGCTTGGTGACCTGTGGCGCTTTGGTCAAACACTGCAAAACATGCTGGCTGCTTCTACGACAGGCAATCATGTTATGCTCAAAGATGTGCCGGTGCATTTCGCGCCAATGTGTGCAAGAATCTCACAGCGTCATTTTATTGCGCTAAGCGATGCGTTTACGCCCGTGGCAGGCAAATGCACGCGCGTGGATGTTCAATTGCCACCGCCGGCTGCATTGATCATGCAGTTTTCCGCAACCGTGGATCCGGCCGAAGTGCGCGTGTATGTGTATCTGTCGGATCCCAGTGGCGAGGATGTCTTTATCAGAAGCGAGTATGATTTTGCCAAAACAAACACAACTTGGCTTTGCAGTGATCTGCCGTGTGGATCATACCGATTGCATGTGGTATTGCCGGGCTTGTCATTGATGACCAATATCATGGTGACGGCGCCAAGCACGGAGCTCTGCATCATGGTTCCCAACCAAGGCGTGATCGTCGGCCGGGTGCATGACCGTGCCGGCACGCCGGTCAGTTCGTCGGCAAGTGCGTACACGGGCGATTTTGCCGCAGTGGACATGTGGCAGCATATGGTGTATGTGCGCGGCACCATGAGTGCCGCGTCAGGTGACTTTGTGCTTAATGGGCTTGATCCCGCGGCGCGGTATCTCGTGCAAGTCCAGATCAACAGTTTTACCAACATGATTATGCAGGATGTTGCGCCGAACGGCCCGCCACTCGACATTTGCCTGCCGCGCAGTGCGCAGGTGACCGGCATGGTCAAAGATGCCGATGGCAAACCGTTGAAGGCGCAGGTCGGCGTGGATGACAAGCAGCGCGCCTTGCAGCACGGCGAGTTTCTGGTTTCGCCTGTGTATCCCGGCCCGCACATCTTGTATGTCGCGGCGGATGGCTATGCGCCGCTGCGCCTGTCGATTACGGTCGGCGAAACAGACTTGGACGTGGGTGATGAACGGCGGCGCGGCGGCGAACTGGCACATCTACTGCCGCGAGGGAATTCCGGGCGCGGAGCCCGCGCTGGCGCCCTTCATCGAAGAAGTGTTTTCGCAGGACGATGGCGCCTTTGTCCTCGCGCATGTGCCGCAGGGAATTGATGTTGCCATCACCTTGATGGGGCCCAGCAATGAGTACAATAATGTGCAAATAAGGAGCATCACGGCCGATAAAGATCTGGGTGATATCCCGTGCCGGCCGCGCTGACCTCAGCGGATGCAGGTCTAAAATTCCGATATAAGGAAGATGACTGCATAGTGACGTTCGGCCCATGCGCCACGCGGGCGCGCCGGAGGCGTCCCGCCGCTGGCGTATGCGCGTCAACTTAACAAGCACATTTGTCGTAAAAGCGGTTTCCAGCCTAACGCGGCAAGATGCCGCGTCTACGTGCGGCGCGGTCGCTGTCGTAGAAGCGGCTTCCAGCCGCTATTCTCAGTAACGCGGCAAGATGCCGCGTCTACGTGCGGCGCGGTCGTAGAAGCGGCTTCCAGCCGCTTAAGTTGACGCGCATGCGCCGCTGGCGGGACTCCAAGCAGAGTTCTGCGCAGATAGTTCGCCCTTGGATATTGAGTGTTGGATATTGGACATTCATCATCTTTTCTGCTTCCACCGCCGGCGGCGATCGGTGGGGGGAGCAGCAGCACAAACAAACCGCCGGATCTGGGACCTCAGCGCATGCAGGCGTGCAGGTTGATTATGCTATACTGTGTGCCGATCTGCTGCACGGCAACGAACCGACACCGGCACCCTTCATGATTAATAATTCTTTCGCGGCGAAAGAATTAGCGAAAGAATTAGAGTTGACTTGCCGGGCCGGATCGCGTATACTTTCAGATCATGACTGCAACCCAGACGACCTTGATGACCGTCAGCCGCACAGTTGAATTTTGCGCGGCGCACCGGCTGTGCAACCCGGCGTGGAGCGCGGCCGAGAATGCGCGCGTCTACGGGCGCTGCAGCAATCCCGGCGGCCATGGCCACAACTATGAACTGAGCATCAGCGTCAGCGGCCCGAAAGACCCGGCCAGCGGCATGATCGTCAACGTGACGGCGCTGCGCGATGTGCTGCAGGCCGAGGTGGTCGAACAGCTCGATCATCGCAATTTGAACACGGATGTCGCGTTTCTTGCGGGCGTCATCACGACCATGGAAAATCTGGCGGAGCATATTGCGGCGCGGCTGGCGCCGCGCTTGCAGGCGCTGGGCGTGCGGCTGGTGGCGCTCACGCTGGCGGAATCCGATCATAATCAAGTAACGGTTCACTTTCATGACTGACCAGGAATTTTACACGGAATTCATCCGGCGGATTGGCGATGACCCGGCCCGCGCGGGCTTGCAGCGCACGCCCGAACGCATGCAGGAATCGTATGCCTTTCTCACGTCGGGCTATCGCATCGACCTGGAAGACGAACTGAAGAACGCCATCTTTGAGGAGAAATACGATGAGATGGTGCTGGTCAAGCACATTGCGTTCTTCAGCTTGTGCGAGCATCACCTGCTGCCGTTCTTCGGCAAAATCCATGTGGCCTACATTCCGCACGGGCGCGTGATCGGCCTGAGCAAGATTCCGCGGATTGTGGATGCGTATTCACGGCGCCTGCAGTTGCAGGAGCGCATGACCGCCCAGATTGCCGAATGCCTGATGCAGCATTTGCGGCCGTGGGGCGTGGGTGTGGTGTGCGAGGCAATGCATTTGTGCATGGCGATGCGCGGCGTCCAGAAAGTGAGTTCCTACACGACGACCAGCGCGATGGAAGGCGGCTTCAAGAGCGATGCGCGCACGCGCCAGGAATTTCTGCACTTGATCAGCTTGCCGGAAGTCCACGGGGCGTGATGCGGCGCGGCGCGTGGCACAGTCTGGTGTTGCTGGCGCTGGGCGCGGCGGCAGGCGCGGCGGCAACCGCGCCGGTGGCGGCCCCGGGTGCGGGTGAGTACCGCGGCCAAGCGGACGGGCGCACCTTTCTCGAGCATGGCGTGGCAGTGTTGCGGCTGTATACCCAGCAGGCGACGAGTTATGTTGCGGATGTGACGCTGACGCAGCGGGTGCCGGGCCTGACGCAGGCGATCAAGAGCGATTGCCGAATCACGCTGACGCCGCCGCGGGTCGTGACGAAGGACGTGCGCAACCCGTATCCGTATGTCGTGCTGGTCAGCAACAACACGGTGACGACGGTGTTTCCGGCGACGCAGGAACGCGACCAGCGCCCCCTGCTGGCGGGCGAATCGCCGCTGGATTTCATGCTGGGCGTGCCGGAGTTGACGGTGTTGCGCGATTATGACCTGACGGCGCGCGTCGAAGAAGAAATGTATATTGTGACCGCCGTGGCGCGCCCGGTGCTGCGCGCGGCATTTGCGGCCGACATGCTGGCCAACGCCCATCGCGTGGTGCGCTGCACCATCTGGATTCAGCCGCATCTGCGCCGGGTGCTGCGCACTGAACGCGTGACCTTGGCCGGCGAGGAAACCACCTATGAGATCCGGGCGCAATGGCTGAACACGACACCCCAGCAGTAGAAGGTGATCGGTGAACGGTAATCGGTGTTCGGTGGCCAGCATGCAGTCAGCAGCGCTGGTTATGCTGCGGTGTTCGCATGCTGCACGGCTGCTGAAGGCGGCACTGTGGGGCGCGGCCTTGCTGAGTGTGGTGCTGCTGGCCGGCTGCGAGACGTTGTCTTTCAGCGAGGATGCCTTCACGCGCCTGGATGACGCCGACGCGGCGCGGGTGCTGCGCACGATTGCGCGCGCGACCTCGACCTGGCAGACCGTCAAAGTTAAATTGGATTGCACCTTTGTCATGATGCAGAACGGCACGGCGCGCCGGGAAACGGCCAATGGCGTCTGCCTCTGGCGGCCGGGCCGGGTGTTGCGCGTGCGTTTTTACAAACTGGGCCTGAGTATCGCGGATGTCCTCTACAACGGGCGCTTCTGGTTCATCACCGATGAGCCGGGCGGCACCATCTCCGTCTGCCGGCGGCTTGATAATGTGAGCATGCCTGGTATTCCCCATGTGTTTTTCCAGCAATTGCAGGGCATGCCGCAGGGCTGGCTGGCCGGCCTGAGCGCCGATGCCACCGTGGCCGAGAGCGTTGCGGCCGTGCGCATCACCGACCGGCCCCGCGGCGCGACGCGCACGCTGATATTCCCCAAGGGATCCGGCATGCCGTCGCTGGTCGAACTGAAAACCGCCGACGGCAACGAGTTTCGCGCCGTACTCGGCACGCCCGACACGCATTTTGCCGCCACACCCAAGACATTTGTCCCCACCCTTGGACAGTATGCGATCTACGACCTCGATCGTGGCGCCTGGATCCGGCGCTGAACCAGTGATGCCCGCCAGCGTCACGGCCTGCCTGCGCGCCGAACTCGAACAGCTGTTTGCGCAGCGCGGCTGGCCGGTATTCCACGCGCGCCAAGTGTGGCAATGGCTGTATCGCCGTCATGCCGGGACGTACCCGGCGATGAGCGAATTGCCGCGCGGCCTGCAGGCCACCTTGACGCACGCCTTGCCGTTGACGGGCAGCACGGTGCGCGCGCTGCACCAGAGTGCCGACGGCAGCGAGAAGCGGGTTCTTACTTTGGCTGATGGCGAAACCATCGAGAGCGTCTGGATCCCCATGGGCGCGCATGCCACCGTGTGTCTCTCGACCCAGGTGGGCTGCCCGATCGGCTGCACATTCTGTGCGAGCGGCGCGGGCGGTTTTGTCCGCAATCTGAGCGCCGCCGAAATTGTCGAGCAAGTCTGGCATGCCGGCGCGGCCCATCCGCGCAACGAAATCAATAACCTGGTGTTCATGGGCATGGGCGAGCCGCTGTTGAACTGGGCCCAGGTTGCGCGCGCGATCCAGATTTTGAACGACGATTTCGGCCTGTGCATCGGGGCGCGGCGCATGACGGTCTCGACCGTCGGCGTGCTGCGCGGCATCGCCGCCCTGGCCCAGGACGCGCCACAGGTCAATCTGGCCGTGTCGTTGCACGCGGCAACCGATGCCCTGCGCCGTACGTTGATCCCGCATTGCCCGACCAGTCTGCATGAACTGATGGACGCACTGGCGCATTATTACGCCGCGACGCGCCGGCGCGTGACCTTCGAATATGTCCTGTTGCGCGGCATCAATGACTCGTGGCGCGACGCGCAACGGCTGGCCGCGCTGATCAAACGCGTGCCGGGCAAAGTCAATGTGATTCCGTACAATACGATCGTGGGCGGCGCGTTTGCCGCGCCCTCGTCCGAAAATGTGCGTAGTTTTGTAGAATATCTGTGTGGCGAGCATGTGACGGCGATTGCGCGCCGCCGCAAAGGCGATGATATCGCCGCCGCGTGCGGGCAATTGCGCCGCGTGCTGGCCGATGGCCCATAACCGATTGCGAACCCCGACCCAACAAAGGAACCCATATGGAACGCTTCAACAACGAAGGCAAACTTATTGTCCCGGAACATGCCGTAATTGCGCATGAGCTCAAGAAGCTGGGCGTCGAGACCGCCGGCGTCGTGCGCGTCAAGCAAGTATTCTGCCCCAACGGCCATCAATTGATCTTGCGCGAGAACACCTCGTTCGATAATGTGCCGGGCATCAAGTTGCTGTTGCACGGCGCGCACGGCACGGAAGAAATTTACATTTCCTCGGTGCTGAACAAGCGCCAACGCAGTGGTGGCGCCATTTTTCGCGTGGGCGACCGGCTGGAGGTGCGCTGCCCCATCTGCAGTGTGCAGTTGCCGGTGCTGGCACCCTGCGATTGCCAGTGGGACGGCGAGTATGTCATGCTCTCGCTGGATGAAGACCCGACCAACCGCAACGCCGTCTGCTTCTGCAACATCTGGGGCTGTCCGAATGGCGACATCCGCCTGGCCGGCGAAGTGATTGCGGACTATGAGCGCAACTATGAACTGTGATGAATATCGAATATCGAACAAGGAATATCGAAGGCCGAAGTATCTGCGAAGAACTTCATCATTGGACATTCCTTGTTGGATATTCGATATTCCGTTGCATCTCCCCCCTGAACTCTGAACTCTGAACCCTGAACCCTGAACCCTGAACCCTGAACCCTGAACCCTGAACCCTGAACCCTGAACCCTGAACCCTGAACCCTGAACCCTGAACCCTGAACCCTGACGCTGTACCTTGTTACCTTTAACTTGTAACCTTTAACTTTTTTCACTGCCCATGCGCATCTTAGTGACCGGCACCATTGCGGGCTTGGAAGACCATGAGTGGCTGCAGCGCGTCTGCGCACTCGGCAAGCAGCACGGCATTTCGATTGCCTATTTCGACATGGTCGCGCGCATGACCAGCAACGGCGAAAAGCCGATGGAACGCCTGCTGGGCACGACCGACTACATTCTCGAATTGATCCGCGAGCGCGAGTACGAGCGGATCGGCTTTGAAATCGAAAAGAATGACTACGAGCACGTCATCGTGCGCGCGCCGGCAACGGTCGAATGGAATCGCATCAACCGCAAATTCAAGGACAGCAAGTACATCAGCGAATTCATCAATCCGGACATGATTGTCACCTTGATTGATGCCGAGTGGCTGGTGCAGCAGCGGCTCGAAAAACCGCCGGCGCACGACCAGTTTCTAAAGGCCATCAAGGAGCGCAACCACACCATTTATGAGATCCTCTCGTGGATGAACGAGGAAGTCAGCCTGAGCGAGGACTGGGCCAAGATGATGAAAATCCGGCATGTCGTCATGGCCGTGCGCGAGCCGCCGCAGAACCTGCTGACCTTCTTTCTGGATCCTAATGTCCTGCTCATGTACGCCAGCTATTCGATGACGCATGCCGACCCGGAAGTGCGCAAACAGATTACCCAGTTAATCCACAAATTGCGCTGGTATGGCGCCGTGCTCGATCCGCAGAGCATTGAAATCTCGACCGGCACCGACCCGACCGACAAGAAAGACCGCGAGGCCACGTATTCCTTTACGGTGCATCGCGACTTGCATTGGTACGTCGGCAAATGTGACGCGGTCGTGGCAATCCATCCGTATCTGGACCGCCCGCCGCTCAGCACCGGCATGATGGACGAACTCGGCCATGCCCGCGACTATCACAAATCCCGCTATATGATCTTCCCGCAGGCCTTCAGTCCGTTTGTCACCGACAGCTATATCGAGAAAGGCCATGTCTTCGACACTGGCGAGCAATTTTTCGCGCACCTCGAACAGGAAGACCACCTGCCGCCAAAATACAAATCATTGTACGAAGGGAGTTGACCATGGCCACCACGCTCGATCAGTTGCTGGCGCCGGCGCGCTTCTTTGATTTCAGCGCGCATCCGTTCGAACACCACAAACTGTTTGCGCGGCCGGGCGTGCGCACGGTCGTGGACGTGCTCGACCAGATCGGACCTTACTGCCAGGACATGTTCGCGCAATTCCCCGAGGAATACTGTGACGAATATGAAGTGGCCAATAATGACTGGCCCAGCACGGTGTGCGAAGGCGCATTCCGTGTGATCCTCGATGAAGGCACCGTCTTTGCGCCGGATCGCATCATCGCCGGCGCAGAGGGTGCGGCGTTTGTCTTTCTGGATCGCGGGGCGCAGGTGCGCGGCGGCGTGCTTGACCTGCGCGGCGGCAGCGTCTTTATTGGCGCAGCGGCGGTCGTTGAGGGCGCGTGGCTGTGCGGCCCGGTGCTGATCGGCGCCGGCACGGTGGTGCGGCCGGGCGCCTATTTCCGCGGCAATGTCATTCTTGGGCGCAACGTCACCGCGCGCGGCGAAATCAAAAATGCAGTCATCATGGATGATTCGGATTTCCCGCATCCGTCGTATTTGGGCGACAGCATTTGCGGTTACCACACGCATTTTGGCAATCA
This sequence comes from bacterium, assembly GCA_026398485.1. Taxonomy (GTDB): domain Bacteria; phylum Auribacterota; class UBA3054; order UBA3054; family JAPLST01; genus JAPLST01. Next base: position 11,102 of record JAPLST010000222.1, on the reverse strand, counting down.
AGTCACCGCCGCCAATCTCAACATTTACGGGCGCAAGGACACGCTCAAGTTGAAAGTCGACGGGCAGACCTTCGATTTGGGCCGGCGCAAGATTGGCATCATCATGGGTGACCATGCGCAAGTCGGCTGCAGTGCCGTGGCCGACCCGGCCACCTTTTTGCTGCCGCACACGATTGTCTACGCCCTGACGCGCATCAACAGTGGCATCTACGGCCCGCATGAAGTCTTGAAGAACAAGCCCATGGAGCACGGCATCATCGAGCGCAGCCCACTGCGCTGATCGGTGCAACCATTCAATGTCGGTGCTTTTTGCTATAATCATCAAGACGGCACCAGACTGCCGGACAACATGGGACAGATGCAGTTCCATGTCTGTCCCAAGTCCGTCCCAAGTAACGAGGCGGCCAGAGTCATGCGTGCGGCCATATGGAGGAACTGAAAATGGATAAACAACTGATTGTCAGGCTGAACAAGTCGTTCGAAAACTCGGCCTACGAGGAAAACGGCGTCGAGTATTGGTTGGCCCGCGACTTGCAGGTGTTGCTCGAATACACGCAGTGGCGAAATTTCGAACTAGTCATCGAAAAAGCGAAGGTCTCCTGCCAGACCGCTGGACAGAACCCTGCCCATCATTTTGCTGGCGTCAGCAAAACGATCCCCATGCCCAAGGGGGCTGAGAAGGCGATAGATGACTATATGCTCACGCGTTATGCGTGCTACCTCATTGCCCAAAATGGCGATCCGCGCAAGGAAAGCATTGCCTTCGCCCAGAGCTATTTTGCCATCCAAACGCGCAGGCAAGAGCTTCTGGAGGCCCGCATCGCGCTGGCGGAACGGCTGAACGCACGGCAGAAACTGGTCGCCACGGAATCCGAACTTTCCAAGAACATCTATGAGCGCGGCGTGGATGACCAAGGGTTCGGGCGCATTCGCAGCAAGGGTGACCAAGCACTGTTTGGCGGCTTGACCACGCTCCAAATGAAAAAGAAGCTCATGACGCCTGAAAACAGACCTCTGGCGGACTTCCTCCCCACCATCACCATCAAAGCCAAGGATTTGGCGACCGAAATCACCAACTTCAATGTCAAAAAGAACGATCTCCACGGCGAGCCGTCCATCTCCGGCGAGCATGTAAAGAACAATCAGGATGTGCGCGGGGTGCTTGCCAAGAGCGGCATCAAGCCAGAAGAGCTGCCGCCCGAGGAGGACTTGAAAAAACTCGAGCGACGCGCGAAGGCCGATGAAAAAAGACTGGGCACAGCCACCCAAAGACTGCGGGCTCAAAGCCGAGACTGAATCCTATGGCCAAACCCAAACTCGAACTGACCTGGATCGGCAAGGAGAACCGGCCGCGGCTGGAACCGCGCATCCTGCTCGAAGACCCGGCCAAGTCGTATCACGCCGCGCATCGTGTCACCGCCAACGACTCTTTCGACAACCGCCTCATCTTCGGCGACAATCTCCTCGCCCTCAAAGCCCTCGAACAGGAGTTCGCCGGTAAGATCAAGTGCAGGTTCTTCCAAGCGTGGAGGCATCGTGTGCCCAAAGTTCCGAATAGCCCATTCGGAACTTTTTTATGGCCATGATGCAGTAGGCTTGATTAATGCTGAACCATTATTTGCATAAATTGACAGTGCTTAAACCCATTTGTCTTTTGGTTGTTCTGACTGCAACTGTCGCCGTCAGCTTGGCCCTTGCCGGGTCGGACGGCGGTGGGCATGCACAGGCACCGGTGGTCACGACGAATTTCCCGTATGTCGGCGTGACTTTGATGGCAATGTGGTGGATATTGATCTCGGCGCGCCCGGTCTGCGCTTTCAGCTTTCGCCGCACACGGGGCGGCTTGACACAGTCTGCATGCCAACGCTCGCGTTCATGAGCGAGCGCAAGGCGCAGATGGCCATCAATGCCCACTTCTTCGAGCCGTGGCCCATGACCAACAGCGATCAGGCGGCCAATCTGGTTGGCATCGCCGCGTCGGACGGCCAAGTGTACTCGCCGTTCGAGGACAATCCGCCCAGGCCGTTTGCCATCCACACCAATGCACCCGGGCTGAACCTGGACGCCCATAATCACGCAACGATTGTCCACCGCGGCAGTAATGCATTTTCCGCGGCGGAACCAGTCCGGCTGTGGAACACGGTCAGCGGCAACGAGTATATTGTGTCGAACGGCATAAATATCGTCGCGCACTCGGCGTGGAACACCAACACCAATCCGCGCACGGCGATCGCGATCGCGCACGGCAACCATTTGCTGCTGGTCACGGTCGATGGCCGGCAGACCAATGTCAGTGAAGGCGTAACCGTGCCGGAATTGGCTGATATGCTGATCCGCGACTACCGTGCCCAGCATGCGCTGTTGCTGGATGGCGGTGGATCGACGACGTTGGCCATGGATGCGCCGGTGCCGCATATTGTGAATGTGCCGGCGGAGCAGCCGCCGCGCGCGGTCGGCAGCAGTCTGGCCATCTTCGCCCGGCCGACTGCCGTGGTCACCAACCCGTCGTCTCCCTTTTGGAAAAATCCTTCCCCGGCTACGCCGGTACTCTACCGCCGCTGGCGGTACGGCGCAGACGCCGCCAGGGAGACTGGGCGGGCGCCGCAGCGCGGTTGTGGGCCACGCTCCGTCGTGGCCGATGCAGAACGGACGCAAATGGAGGGCCACGCTCCGTCGTGGCCGATGCAGAACGGACGCAACGGTGTGCGCCCTCCAAACGCCCAAACTGCGTCTTTCTGACTTGTCCGCGCGCTACTGCTGCTCGATCAGCGTGCGGAATTGCTGGAAGAGATACGCCGGATCGTGCGGGCCGGGTGCGGCTTCGGGATGGTACTGCACGGAAAAGACCGGCAGGGTGCGATGGCGAAGGCCTTCGACCGTCCGGTCGTTCAAATTCAGATGCGTGACGCTGACGGCCTGGGGATCGAGCGAATCGGCATCCACCGCAAAACCGTGGTTTTGGGCCGTGATTTCGACCCGGCCGGTCGCCAGGTTTTTCACCGGCTGATTGCCGCCGTGATGGCCGAATTTCAACTTGAAGGTGGTGCCGCCAAAGGCCAAGCCGAGCATTTGATGGCCGAGGCAAATGCCGAAGATCGGCACCTGGCCGAGCAGCGCGCGCACTTCGTCAAACACATACGGCAGGGCCGCCGGATCGCCCGGCCCATTGGAGAGAAAGACGCCGGCGGGTTTGTGCGCGAGAATGGCGGCCGCCGTCGTGCCGGCCGGCACGACCGTGACGCGCAAGCCGCAGCGCCGCAGGCAGCGCAGAATATTCCATTTGAGCCCGCAATCCAGCGCGACAATATGATGCGCAACCGGCGGCAGCGGCACGGGTGCGTGGCGGGCGCGATAGGCGTCCTGCCACGGTGCGCTCAACATGTCATCCGGGTCCCATTGATACGCGGCCCGGCAGGTGACGGCCTTGACAAAATCGCTGCCGGCCATGGGCGGCAGCGCGCGCGCTTTGTCCACCAGCGCGTCAGCTTGGGTGTTGCTGCTGGAAAGCACGCCGCGCAGCGCGCCCTGCTCGCGCAAATGGCGGGTCAGCATGCGTGTGTCGATGCCTTCAATGCCAGGCACGCCGTGGCGCGCCAGATAGTCATCCAGGCTTTCCGTGGCGCGATAATTCGAGTAGATCCGGCTGACTTCGCGGACGATGAGCGCCTCGACTTGCGGGCGCGGCGATTCGAGATCGGCGTCATTAACGCCATAATTGCCGATCAAGGGGTTGGTCATGACGACCATCTGCCCTTTGTACGAGGGATCGGTGATGACCTCCTGGTAGCCGGTCAGCGAGGTGTTGAAGACCACTTCACCGCCGGCTTCCGTCTGCGCGCCAAAGGCCATGCCGCGGAAGACGGTGCCGTCTTCAAGCGCGAGCAAGGCGGGTTGGCGTGTTTTGGTTGGCATGGATTGTTGCAACGAAAGGGGCGGCTGGTCAGGAGACAAACTCGCGATAAATCGCCCGGATGGCGGTTTCAAAATGCCGGTTTTCCAGCCCGATGATCATGTTGTCTTCCGAGGCGCCCAGGTCAATCACGCGCAGATTGATGCCTTCCTGCGCCACGGCGGCGCACAGGCGGCCGGCGAAGCCGACGCAGTGAATCATGCCGATGCCGACCGTCGCAATGATGGCCAAGTCGGGGAACACCTCGATGCTGTCGGGCTCTAGCACGCGCTTGAGCTCGTCCAGGATCGCCTCGGTCTTGTCCCGCAAATTATCGGCGCGGGCGACGACCGACATGTTGTCAATGCCGGTCGGAATATGATCAATGCTGACGCCGTACGACTCGAAGATTTGCAGGACGCGCCGGCCGAAGCCGATCATTTTGTTCATCAAATCCTTCTCGATTTGAAACAGGACAAAATCTTTGCGGCCGGCGATGCCGGTGACCACCCGGTCACTTTGCTTGCGCTGCGCGACAATGCGGGTGAACGGGCCGGTTGGCTCGTTGGTGTTGCGAATTTCGATGGGAATGCCCACTTCGCGGACGGGAAAGACGGCCTCGTCGTGCAGCACCGTCGCGCCCATGTAGGACAGTTCGCGCAGTTCCTTGTAGGTCAGCTCGTCAATGTGGCGCGGCTGCTCGACGATGCGCGGGTCCGCCATCAGAAAGCCGGACACGTCGGTCCAGTTTTCATAGATATCGGCGGCGAGGGCGCGCGCCGCGATCGCGCCGGTAATGTCTGAACCGCCGCGCGAAAAGGTGGTGACACGCCCGCGCTCATTGATGCCGTAAAAGCCGGGCATGACTTCTGATAGGTGGCCGCCTTGACGCGCAAGTCGTCATGCAGAAAAATGGTTTCGGCCGGCTCGACATACACGGCGCCGAGGTAGGCCGCCATGACTTTGCCGGTAATGTACTCGCCGCGCGAGGCGATGAAATCGCGCGACGGGTTCTTGATCATGCGTTTGCGCGTGTCATCCAGGATCGCGTCAATGTCGAGCGCCACGGCCAAGTCGCGCACAATCCCGCGGAAACGCTCGCAAATCCGCGCGTAGACCACCTCCATGTCCAGCCCTTTGTCCAGCAGGTCGAAACAGATCAGGAGCAGGTCGGTGATCTTTTGGTCCGCGGCGTTGCGCTTGCCGGGCGCCGACACGACCACGCAGCGCCGCGCCGGATTGCTCTCGACAATCGCGCGCACCACAGGCATCAAAATCCGTCAAATGGCCGGCGCGCGCCGCACGTCACAACGCGCGGCGCGCGGCATGAACAGGCCGGCAGACGCCACGGTTACTTGCACGCGTTGGCGGACACCTGGCAGGAATTGATCCACAGGATGTAGAAAGTCAACTCCAGCGGATCGGACCGGAGGGACGACTGCAGGTCGGTCACCTTGGTGTAGTTGAGCCGGCGCGCCTCGCGCGTGACCATGTTGACGGTCGTGTCCGTGTCCACCAAGCCTTCTTTGTACGGCACAAAGAGCGGAATACACGAGAAAAGATAGACGCCCCACGTGTTGCCGTTGATATGCTCGACAATCTGAGAATCGCCGTTGCGCAAGCCATTGAACGCCCGGGTCGTCTCGATCGACGCACAGCCCATCAACAGGCATAGTGTCAGACACAAACTGATGATCGCTTTCATTGTTGGTCTCCAAAATAAACGTTAACCGCAATACGTTTGCTACAATGGCCATAGTATAGCACAAGCCGGCCGGGATGTCAATTTGCAAAAACGGCAACGGTATGGTATACTCAATGTATAGATCTTTGGCATGGGGGCGCACTGGGTTCGACTGGAGTCGATGCTGTACCGTGGCGTGCCGCGGACGTCCGTTGGCCGCGTTACCAATCGGGCACAAACAACAAACGCGAACGAAGAACTCGCACTTGCTGCGTAATTTAGCGTAGCCGCTCGGTCGTCGTGCTGCCTGTCAGGGCGACATGAGCGACGATTACAGGCTGGCGTGGATGATCGGTTGGGAGTCATCCGCGTGAGACACATCCCGGCTCGACCGGCGGTGGCCTGCTGATGGGCAACCAAAGGTCTAAAACCAATCCACCAGCTACGCGCGTAGAAGCGGTACGGATAGATGTTCAGGACGCGGGTTCAACTCCCGCCGCCTCCACCAACTTTCAATCTTACTTTGTTTCGTGGCGAAACAAAGTAATAAAAAACCAGTCATTCGCAGTTTTTCAGTCGTTTCTGTCGTCTTTCTTGCATCATTGGACATTGAGTGTTCGATAGTGGATATTCATCATCAAGCGGAATACAGGGGTCAGGGGTCGCACCGTAGCACTGCCGCACCTCGGCAAAGCGGCCGCCGCCGCGCCGCGCATGCTGCCTCGGCTTCTTCCACCGAAAACTGAACACCGAAAACTTCTGCCCCGTACGCCACGCGCGCCGCGCGGGGCATGCCGCTGCCGCCGCTGTCGCTGCACCATCTTTCCATTCATCCAATCTTCCATCCTTCCAGGTTCCCACCACCGTGGTTGCGGGGCATGCGGCACTGCCTGCGGCCGGTTGACTTTCCCAGCCCGGTTGGCTATCATCACTGGCCGGTCTGTTGCATCCGCGCAGATCGGCACCCGAACGTATGGCTGACCAGCTTCACATCCACGTGGTCGAGTCTGCGCGTGATCGCGCCGCATTCATCGATCTTCCTTGGCGCATTTATGCCGGCTCGCCGTGCTGGGTGCCGCCACTCCGCCGCATTATCCGCCGCCAACTGGATTTCCGCACCGACCCGTTTTGGCAGCATGCCGAAGGCTGCTTGTTCATCGCCCGCCGCGGCACCGACGTGCTCGGCCGCATTTGCGCGCAAATTGACCACGCCTATATTGCGCAATGGCACGAGCCGGTTGGCTCTTTCGGCTTCTTTGAATGCGTGGACGAGGTGGCCGTGGCGCGCGCGCTGGTGCATGCGGCGGCGGCGTGGTTGCAGCAGCGCGGCATGCGCGTGCTGCGCGGGCCGATGAGCCCCTCGTGCCATGGCGAATGGGGCCTGCTGGTCGAGGGCTTTGAGCGGCCGCCGGCATTGTTGATGCCGTACAACCCGCCCTATTATCGCGCCCTGCTTTGCGCCTGCGGCTTGTGCCCGGTCAAGACGGCGCTGGCCTATGAAAAAACGCAGGACAGCCAGAGCCCGCCGGCGCTTGAACGCATTGCCACGCGGCTCCTGCGCAATCCGCGCGTGCGCATCGAGTGCCTGCGCAAGGCCGGGCTGAAGCGCAACGCGGAAGCCGTGCGCGCACTGTACAATGTCACCTGGAGCGCGCAGTGGGGCTTTGCGCCGCTCAGTGCCGCTGAAATGAATGAGTTTCTCGACGCGGTGCGCTTCTTCGGCCGCGAAGAACTGGCCTGGCTGGCCTTCTATGACGACCAGCTGGTGGGCATGTGCATCACCTTGCCCGATATCAATGAAATCCTGCACGACGCCAACGGGCGGCTCGGCCTGCGCACGCTCTGGCGCCTGCTGTTTCAGCAACGGCGCCTGACGAGCTGCCGCACGATGTTGCTCGGTTTTCTGCCGCAATTCCGGCGCACCGGCCTGCCGGCTTTGCTCTACCACGTGTCCGAGGCGTATATTCGCGCGCACTTTCAACGGATCGAGTTTTCGTGGATCTTGGAAGAAAATCTGCCGATGCAAATGCTGATCGGCGCCATTGGCGCAACGGTCAGCAAACGCTACCAACTTTTCGAATTGCAGTTGCCTGCATCACCGCCACCTTCTCCCGCCGATGAACACCACTGACACAACTGCGCTGGTATTGATTGATGTGCAAACCGCGCTGGCGCCGTTGATGTTCGAAGCCGCGCTGTTGCGCGCCAATCTGCGCAAAGTGCTGACGGGTGCCCGCCTGCTTGGCCTGCCGGTGCTGTGGTGCGAACAAAATCCGCGGCATCTGGGCGGCACGCTGCCAGAGCTGGCCGCGCTGCTGCCGGAGCAGCAGCCGATTCCCAAGATGAGCTTCAGTTGTTGCGGCTGTCCGGCCTTCATGCAGGCCGTGCGCGCCCTGGGACGCCCGACCGTAGTGCTGGCCGGCATCGAAACGCATGTCTGCGTGTATCAAACCGCGCGCGACTTGCTGGCCGGCGGCTATCGCGTCGAAGTCGTGGCCGACGCCGTCTCGTCACGCACCGCGCTCAATCGCACGCTCGGCCTGCAGCGCGCACAGCAAATCGGCGCGGTCACGACCAGCACCGAAATGCTCTTGCTGGAACTGCTCGGTAGCGCCGAAAATCCGGCGTTCAAGGCGATCCTGAAACTGATCAAATGAATATGAACCAGATGCACCGGGATCATTTTTGACTTTGTGAGGCACCGCGATGAAGAACATTATTTGTGACGCAAACGTGCGGCGTGCGTGTGGCGCACCGCATCGTGCGCGCTTGGCCGGGTTAGTGTTCTTGGCCGCTTCGACGGCGTGGGCGGGGATCGGCATCACGGGCGCGCCGGTGCGCGTGGCGTGGGATGTCGGCAGTTGCGCGGTGGCCGGCACGAACACCAGCGATATAGTCGGCGGCATGTGGGTGTCCAACGCGACGGCGGGCGGCGCGGCGCTGAATTTCAATGGCAGTGGCGATGCGTTTGTCGCGCCGGCCATCGCGCTGCAAGTCGGCAAGAACTACCTCACGGTCTATGGCACCAACGCGGCTGGCGATGGCAGCAGCACCGCGGTCAATCTATGGCGCTATAACCCGGATGGCAGCGGGCAGCAAGCGGGCTCGCACTACGGCCGGCGGTGGCGCGGCCCGCTGACCGGCTGGGGCAGGAACGATTATGGCCAGACCAACTGCCCGGGCGGCAATGATTTTGTCGCGGTGGCGGCGGGCCAGTCGCATGCCCTGGCGTTGCGCAGCGATGGCACCCTGACCGGCTGGGGCGCCAATGGTGATGGCCAGACCAACTGTCCTGGCGGCAACGATTTTGTCACGATCGCGGCAGGATTTTCATATTCGCTGGCGCTCAAGTTCAGTCCGTTTATGGACATTACAAATGGCGCCACGCTGGTGACGTACGCGACCACCCAGTCCACGCTTGGCGGGACAAATTCGCCGTGGATGGATGCCCTGAATGGCATAGTGGGCACCATCTGGTGGTCGAACGCATTGAACAGCGCGCACGGCACATGTGCTGCGGCGCAAAGCTGGACGATTGCCAACATTGCCGTGGGATTTGGGACAAACGTGATTACCGTCTATGGCACGAATGTGTATGGCTGGCTGGGCTATGCCAGCGTCAACATCATCCGCGCGTTTCCCGCCGGCACGCAGATTGTTTTGGGCGCGCCAATTGACGGCTACTTGACCAATCAATTTGCCGTTTCGTTCAACGTGACGTATGGCGACACGATTGCGTACCGCTATTTGGCAACCAACAGCGCCCCGGTTTTTAATGATGTGCAGACATTTCTATTCACCAATAAAGTGACCTTTAGCGACACCGGCACGATCTACTGGACGGGGCTGGGCTATGACAGCAGCTACAATGTCTACTGGGCGTTTGAGACCAATCGCCTGACCATTCAAAAGACCCTGACGCCGGGCGTGCATTTGGTGGCGCCGGTATCCGGAACGGCGTTGACGAATGTCTTTGCCTGCATGCTGGACGTGGACTACGGCGCGGCAACGTTGGATCAGCAGTTATCCATCAATGCCGGCGCAAGCTGGTTTGCGTACGCCGCGGAAAATCCGGTCGTGTTCACCAGTGTGGGCACGTACCGCTGGACCGCGCGCGGCCGGACGGCGGCGGGCTGGTGGCGCGCGCCGGAGACCAACACGCTGGTGGTGACGACCAACTACAGTGGCGACCGCGCCATCTTTTTGGCCGAGCCGGCGGATGGCCTTGTGACGACCAATGGCGCGCTCGATTTTCGTGTGCTGACGTATGGCGCGGCGTTTGCCTTTACGCAGGTCTCCGTCGACCAGGGCGCCTTTGCGACCGTCACTTTTCCGACAAACATCACGCTCGCGGTCGGACAGCATCAATGGACCGCGCGTGGCGGCGGGCTGCCGGGGCCAGTGTATACCGACGCGCCGACGACCAATGTGTTTTGGGTGATGCCGGAAGATTATAGCATGAGCGTGGTCTGCATTACCTCCGGCGTGCGCCACGTGGATTATGCTGAGGTCACGGCGGTCTTGGCGGGCACCAACACAAGCGAACTTGTGGGCGGGATGTGGGTGGCGAATGCGAGTGCAGGCGGGGCGGCCATTGGTTTCAGCCGCAGCGGCTTGGCGTTCACAACGCCGCCCGTCCCGCTGAACGTGGGCACCAACGTGATTGAAGTCCATGGCACAAATGTGTATGGTGTGCCTGCCGGCGACAGCATGGTTATCACGCGCGAAGGCATCGCGCCACTGGTGGACATCACCAACACGCCGGTGACGCTGAGCTATGATGTGACCAGTTATGCGGTGGCGGGCACCAACAATCCCAATTGTGTTGGCGGGATGTGGGTATCGAACGCGACGGCGGGCGGTGCGGCGAGCAGTTTCAGCCACAGCGGGCTGGCGTTCACCACTCCGGCGGTTGAGTTGCAGGTTGGGGCAAATGCCATCGGCGTCTACGGCACAAACATCCTGGGTGTCGTGGCGGGCGACAGCGTCACCATCACGCGCAATATTCCTGGCACGGGCGGGCCGTTTATTGACGCAACCAGCACGCCGGTCTTTGTCATTTACGACATGGCGCGTTATGATGTCGCCGGGACGAACAATGCAAATGTCATTGGCGGCATGTCGTGGACCAACACGACCACCGGCGGCGCGGGCACGTTGGCGGCTGCCGCAAGCTGGCGTATTCCCGTGATTGCCATGGCAGTGGGCGCCAACGAGATTGTTGTGCGCGGCACGAATCTGCTGGGCGCAACCGCCAGCGACAGCGTCACGATCACGCGCGGCGACCCGCCCACGGCGACACCGTATGTGAATGTGACGAATGCCGATCGGACGGTGATCTACGATGTTGCCAGCACGTCCATCGGCGGGTCGAACAATATTGGTGTCGTGGCGCTGTGGTGGTCGAATAGTTTGACCAGCGCCGGCGGCACGCTTGTGCCGGGCAGCCCGTGGTGGGCGACTAACGGCATCGCGCTTGCTGTGGGTACGAACGTGATTTCGGTCTACGGCACCAACGCCTTGAATGTG
>JAPLST010000084.1 GCA_026398485.1 bacterium | reverse complement strand
CGAACCAGCAGGTGGAGCCGATCCCGCAAGGCGGGCCGCCTCACCTGCGGCGTTCGGCACGACTTGACGCTATCTTTTGCATATGCTACACTATGGATGAAATACTGATGACGCAATGAACGTGATGGCGACCGCACGATGCAAGATGCCAGACAGGAGAAAGCCATGCCGGTGATATCGATGTTCTATGGAATCATCGTATCGCTGTACTTCGCGGACAATAGACAGCACCATCAGCCACATGTCCACGTGAAGTACCAAAACGCAGAAGTGGTCGTCTCGATATCTGCAGGGAAAGTGCTGGAAGGGAGGTTGCCGCCTGCAAAGATGCGGTTGTTACTGGCGTGGCTGGAAATTCACAAGGACGAACTGCTGGCCGACTGGGAACTCGCGGCGAGTGGCCAGCAGCCTTACAAGATTGAACCATTGAAGTGAAAGATGAATCCAAGAGTTAAAGATGTGCGGCCAATGCCGGGTTATCGGCTGGAACTCACGTTCACCAGCGGCGAGCAGGGAACCTATGATTGTCGTTCTTTGCTGACCTGCGGTGTGTTCAGAGAACTTCAGGATGATGCTTATTTCCGACAGGTGCGCGCCGAAGGTGGAACGGTGGTCTGGCCTCACGAGCAAGACATCTGCCCAGACACACTCTACCTGGATTCGGAAAGCAGACTGCCGAACAAGCGGCTGCGGCGGACGGCGTCTCGCCGCCGCTGAGCAGCGACGTTCCGCGGCTACGTGCTGAAAACTGCAAACTGAATACCGAATCCTGAATACGGCGGGCAGGCTTGCCCGCCATGCCGTTACTGCTTCAGGCCCTTCAGCGCGTAGTCAATCTCATCTTTCAATTTCGAGATGTTGGCGGCGTCGGCACTGGAGATGTCGGTCTTCATGCGGATGATGTGCGAGAGCACCTCGAGGTCGGTCATGCGCACGCACGGCACGCCTTCTTCAATCATCTTGCCGGCGCGGTCATGGAAATACAAAATGACATCCATCATGCGCAATTGTTTTTCAGGCGTGCAATAGACGTCGTTGGCGTTGAAGGCATTTTGCTGCAGGAAGCCGTCCTTGAGCAGGCGCGCGGTGACCAGCACGAGCCGCTGCCGATCCGGCAAGGCGTCCGGCCCGACCAGCTTGACGATCTGCTGCAGCTTGTTCTCCTCCTGCAGCAAGGCCATGGCGCGCTCGCGCAGCGTGCGATAATCAAACTCCTTGCTGACCGTCTGCCACCAGGGCGTGACATCGTTGATATATTCGCTGTAGGAATCGTTCCAGTTGATCGAAGGGAAATGGCGCGCGGCGGCCAGCGCCTTGTCGAGCGCCCAGAAGCAGCGGACGAAGCGGCGCGTGTGCTGCGTCACCGGCTCCGAGAAATCGCCGCCTTGGGGCGAGACCGCGCCGACCACGCTGACCGAGCCTTCGCGCCGGTCGTCGGCGTTGCCAATGCGGGCGCGACCGGCGCGCTCGTAAAATTCGGCCAAGCGGCTGGCCAGATAGGCCGGATAGCCTTCTTCGGCCGGCATTTCCTCGAGGCGCCCGCCAATCTCGCGCAAGGCCTCGGCCCAGCGCGACGTCGAATCGGCCATGACCGCCACATGATAGCCCATGTCGCGATAATACTCGGCAATGGTGATGCCCGTGTAAATACTGGCTTCGCGGGCGGTGACCGGCATGTTCGACGTGTTGGCAATCAGCACCGTGCGGTCCATCAGCGGCCGACCGGTGCGCGGGTCTTTCAATTCGGGGAATTCTTGCAGCACCTGCGTCATTTCATTGCCGCGCTCGCCGCAGCCGATATAGATAATGACACTGGCATCGCTCCACTTGGCGAGCTGATGTTGGGTGACGGTTTTGCCGGTGCCAAAGCCGCCGGGGATGGCGGCCGCGCCGCCGCGCGCGATGGGGAAGAAGAAGTCAATGACACGCTGGCCGGTGAAGAGCGGAATATTCGGTTCAAGGCGGTCGAAGACCGGGCGCGGCTTGCGCACCGGCCAGGCGTGGAACATGCGCAGGGGCGTCTCGCCCGTAGCGGTGGTGACCGCGCCAATAACCTCGTCCACCGTATACTCGCCTTCCGCCACGAGTGCGCTGAGCGTGCCGGCCACATCCGGCGGGACAAGGATGCGGTGTTCAATCAACTCGGTTTCCTTGACCGTGCCGAGGATGCTGCTGGGGCCGACGGCACTGCCGACTTTGCGGGTGGGGACGAAATGCCAGCGCGTGGTGCGATCCAGGCTGGGCACGACAATACCGCGCGCAATGAAGGTTTTCGAGATGGCGTAAATCTTGTCGAGCGGGCGTTGGATGCCGTCGTAAATGCTGCGCAGCAAGCCGGGGCCGAGTTCCACCGACAATTGCCGGCCGGTGCCGACGACGGGCGCGCCCGGTTGCAGGCCGGTGGTGTCCTCGTAGACTTGAATAGTGGCGATATCGCCATCCTGCCTGATGATTTCGCCCATCAAATTATGGTCGCCGACCAGGACTTGGTCGCCGATGCGCATGGCGCTGGTGCCGGAGGCGAAGACGGCCGGCCCGTTGATGCGCGTAACTTTAGCGGGAAGGTTCTGCATGGGTGTAAAGATCCGGAAGCGTCCTGCAACGCCTATTATTCAGGCAGGTGCAATTGGTTAAGAATAGCGTCGCGCAAGTCATCGCGCGCCTGGTCGAGCAGGGCCTCGGCCGAACAATCAAGGGTGACGCGCCCGTCGGCGCTGTGCAGAATGACGCCGGCCACGATTGGCGCGGGTTGCTCCGCCAGGGACATCGTGCCGGCGGTCAGCAAGGTGCGCACGACGG